>NZ_JBBMQP010000001.1:0-290000 GCF_038900115.1 Hoeflea sp. AS60
CGGCGGTGCCGTCCGCGCCGAACACCTGCGCCTTGACCGCGGTTTCACTTGTATCCCCAGCGGCGCCGCCGACGCCCTGGCTCCTATCCTGCCACGTCACCACGAAGCCGCCATTCGACAACGCCGTGATCCGCGGGGCGGTCTGATAGTTCTCGGTGGCGGTGTTGACCAGAAGTTCCGTACCGACGGCGGTGCCGTCCGCGCCGAACACCTGCGCCTTGACCGCGGTTTCACTTGTATCCCCAGCGGCGCCGCCGACGCCCGCGCTGTGATCCTGCCACGTCACCACGAAGCCGCCCTTCGACAGCGCCGTGATCTGTTGGTCGAACTGATTGTCCGCGGTGGCAGTGTTGACCAGAAGCTCCATGCCGACGGCGGTGCCGTCCGCGCCGAACATCTGCGCCTTGACCGCGTAGGAGCTGGTATCGCCGGTGGCGCCGCCGATACCCTGGCTGTCATCATGCCACGTCACCACGAAGCCACCATTCGACAGCGCCGTGATCTGAACTTCACTCTGAAAGCTCTCGGTGGCGGTGTTGACGAGGATTTCCGTGCCCGTTGGCGTTCCGTCCGCGCCGAACACCTGCGCCTTTACCGCGGTTCCACTTGTATCCCCAGCGGCGCCGCCGACACCCTCGCTGTAATCCCGCCAGGTCACCACGAAGCCGCCATTCGACAGCGCCGTGATCCGCTGGGAGGACTGAACACTCGCGGTGGCGGTGTTGACCAGAATTTCACCGCCGGCAGGAGCCAGCGCGATGACCGCCTCCGGAGCATCGTTGACCGGCGTGACATCGACATCAATCGTGCCGGTCACCGCCGCCGTCGTTCCGTCGCTGACCGAATAGGCGATCTCCGCCGGGCCTGTATAGTCCGCAGTCGGCGCAAAGCTCATACCCGCCAGTGCCGCGTTGATGTCGGCCACCGAGCCGGTGAAAATCATTGTCGCGTCAGCCGTGCCGTCACCGGCACTGAAGCTCAGCCCGGCAAGGCCGGAAAGGCTGAGTTCACCATGGCCCGCCGTCAGCGTGACGGTGAGCGTGTCGCTGTCCACATCGGCCACGCTGACACCATTGATGATCAGGCTGGTGTCTTCATCGGTCGATGGCACGGCGGCAGGCGTCGAGATTTCAGGCGCGTCGTCGGTGCCGACGACCGTGATCGTGATGTCCTGCTCAACGGTCCCGGGATTGCCGTCGGAAAGGCTCACTGTGTAGGTCAACTCGAGTGTCTGACCATCGCCCAGGTAATCAAATGCATGCGAGTCTGCAGCAAACGTCCAGTTGACCGTGCCGGTGTTGGACAGGCTATTGATCACACTGTCAGAATTGCTCCCAAACATCGCCAGGAGTGCGGCGTTGTCAGGCATGCCCGCAATGGGACCAGTCCCCGATGTTGCAACCGTCACTCCGGTGATTGAAACGATATCGCTGGTGTCCACATCCGACACGTCAAACGAACCTGCCGTGGACAATGCGGCATCGGCTTCATCCAGAGTTTCCGACACATCCGTCACAGCCGAGATGACAGGCTTGTCGTTTGTGCCATAGATGTAGACCCAAATGTCACCCGATTCGGCGGTGCCGCCGTTGCCGTCATCAACCGTAATCCTGAAAGTCATTTGCAGGACGTCATTTTCTCCGAGAAAGTCGATCGCCGCATTGCTGACGTCATAGCTCCAGTCAACCTGACCGGCACCATCGCCGAAGCTTGAATCGGCTACACCGTCAACCAGATCGGTCAGTTTGAAGGCGTCAAGAACCGCTGCTTTCTTCTCAGCCGTCAGCACATAGCCATTGGCCAGCGTCGCAGTGGTCAGCTCACGTGTCGTCACAGAAGCCGTTGGTGCATCCGTCAGGTCCACATCAGTGAACAGCGTCCTGGAGGACAGAACCCCCGGCTCCGCATCAGCGCCAGAGGCGGCATCAAGGGACTCCACCAAAAAACCGAGAACCTTTACCTGATGAACCAACGGTGCGTCATTGGTACCGTTGACGGTGATGGTCACATCCTGCGCGGCGGTTCCGCCATGGCCGTCATCGACAGTCACCGTGAATGTCAGCACCAACTCGTCATTCTCGCCCAGAAAATCGATCGCCGCGTTGGTCGCGTCGTAGGTCCAGGCGATCTCGCCTTTGCCGTCGCCAAAACTCGAATTGGATACGCCATTTGCAGCATCAAGGCTGAAGGCATCGAGAAGTATTGCCTGCTGGGCGGCTGTCAACACGTAGCCATTGGCAAGCGTCGCCGTCGTCACCTCGCTTCCGGTTACCGCCGCCGTCGGCTGGTCCGACAGCTCGACGTCGTCAAACGTGATTGTGCCTTTGACGTCAATCGGATCAGCATCAGCGTCATGGACCAGATCAGGCTGCTCGTTCACGATGCCGTCCTGTGCACCGGAGGTGATCACCGGCTTGTCATTGGTGCCGGTTATGACGACCACCAGCTGACGGATAGCTGAGGATGCGTCAGATAAGGCGCTGTCGTCCTGTACGGTGACATCATATGTAATTGTCAGCGTCTCGCCTGCGGCCAGAAAGTCGACCGCATTATCTGCGATCGTATAGGTCCAGTCGGCGGTATCGGCAGTCTGATTGACCGCACCGATTGCAAGAGTGCCCGGATCAAAGCTCAGGTCAGCGCCACTCGACCATTCAGCCGAGACAAAGGCCTGACTGGTTGTGTGGGTGTCGGTCAGGTCGACATCAGACAGTACAATCTGCCCGGTCGCGGTCAGCGCGGCTCCAGAACCAGTCACGTCGCTCTGCTCGGCAATCGCGTCGGCAAGAACAGAAGCACCCTCGATCACAGGCTGGTCATTGGTACCTGTCACCGTCACTGTGACCGCCTGGGTCACCGCGAAGATGCCGTCATTCAGACGGACATCGAAGGACAGGGTGATGACTTCGCCAGCGGCGAGGAAATCCACCGCAGCATTGCCAACCAGATAGGTCCAGTCGATCGCTCCGCCGGCAGCCGAGGTCGATTCGACCGTGATGCCACCAGGCGTGTTCAGGCTGAATCCGGCCAGCAGCGCATCGAGCTGCGCCGCAGTCAGCGTGCCGCCGTTGTCGAGCACCTTAGACACCACCGTACGGGCCGTCACTTCGGCGTCACGGGTTTCGCCGAAATCCGGATCGAAGAAAGTGATCGAGCCAGTGGCCAAAACCGGATCGGCATCCACGCCGCCAGGATTGTCAACGGATTCGACAATCTCGCCGGCGGACACGCCGCCGCTCACTACCGAGGCGACGTTCCCGGGATCGTTGATCTCAGGAACCGCACCAGCTCCATTTCCAGCGCCTGGATCATCACCAAGAAGCCCCAGCGCTTGAAGTCTGTCACCGGCAATCGAAGCCCCGCTTGAATCCTCGAACTCACCACCCGAGCCTGTCGGCGCCTGTGGCGACACCGAAAGCGTATTGCCCGGACCCGCAGCAACATTGAAGCCATTGGAATCTAGCGCTGCGACCAGAACGTCCTGCGGCACTTCTATATCGCCTATGATGAAGGTCGGAACACTCAGCGCCCCACCGATGATTCGGATTTGCGACCCGTCCGGCTGGATCAGCAAAAGATCGTCACCATCAAGCTGTATCTCTTCGATGCTGGCATCGGCTGCCAATGTCACCCGGTTCTCGGCATTGGGAACAATAACGCTCATGCCCGGCGCCGCCCCTGAGGAAGAGGTATCGGATATCGGGGAAGTCGCAGAGTCTGACCCCGTATCCGCCTGAGCTATCAGAACCGCATCCATGCCGGTGTCAGTGCCTACATTGCCGGTTGTGGTTTCCGAGGAAATAGCATTGCCAATTTTCAACATAAAAGTGTTCCTGCTTAAAATTACCCCCTTTTAAACTGTTAACACTTTATTGACAAATACTTAAAAATACTTAGGCATATCACGGTATGTCAAAGACGCGTATTTATAGAATTGGTTAATTTCACAACATATATAATCATGCCTCTAATGGTTTATGCATCACTAATACACCTTTCGACTGTGTTTTGACGCGCACATCGAAGTTTGGTCAAATCAGCAATTTGAATCAAATTTTATCAAAATATCCATGTATCCGTTAGTTTTGTTTATTTTGAGGATGTTATATTTGATTGAGTAGGCTTCCCGCAGCTAATTGGGGAAGCAAATAAAATGCAAAAAATAGTAATAAAGAAATTTGCTATTTCAAATACTGCCTTGGCGATCTCATTATTATGCGCAAACGCAGCTCGGGCAAACGTCTACGAAAAGCCTGTAACAAAACCCCAAGTGGTAACCGAAGTCCGTGAAGCTGCGCCGCTCAAACGCCGGCAAGCCCAGATCGTGAACCCGACCTGGTTGACCCCGGCACGCGCTTCCACAACCCTGCGCCTGAGCCTGAGCGGCCTGCCTCCGCTTGCCCTCGCGGCCTTGAACAGCACCCCGCAGGGCCTGCAAGATGACCAGCCGGCAGCTCAGGACCGGATCACCACCGCCTCCATCCCCGCAGCTGCTGCTCCCGCCGGCGCCGAGCTCAGCAAGACAATCCGGCAGGATCTGCCGCTCTTCGGCGCCCACAGGATCCGCTTCGGCAAGATCAAGAGCGGCGTGCGCATCTCTGCCCTGATCCGCAAGGCAGCAAGCTCCGGCTCGTCCGCCATCTGCATCAACCAGTGCGCCGACCTCGCCGACAGTCTCAACCTCAAGGGATTGGACATCAGCGCGCAGCTCCGCCATGTCTCGGCGTCCGTCAACAAGATGGTGGCCTACAAGACGGATGAGCAGAACCATGGCCGCCTCGACTACTGGTCAACACCCAACGAAACACTGGGCCGCAGCAGCGGCGATTGCGAAGATTACGCCATCCTGAAAATGGCCCTGCTGTCGCGCCTCGGTGTTCCGATGACAGCCATGGAAATCGTCGTCCTCAAGGACACAAGCCGCCGCCTGTTCCATGCCGTCCTGTCCGTCGCACTCAAGGGCGAAAGCGTGATTCTGGACAACATGACCGACGCCGTTGAAAGCGACACCGCAAAGCGAAGCTACGCCCCGCTGTTCTCGATATCGGGCAAGGCAAACTACATCTTCGGCTACAAGGGTGGAAAATCCAACCTCCTCGCTTCCGCCGGAAGCATCTCCTCAATCGCCCCGGGCGCAGGCTTCTGAAACGGCGGAACAGCCAGTCAATTGGGAAAGGCACGGACGCAATAAGTCGGCATCTCAAAGAATCTGTTCCGGCAAATGCGAAGACTTCAAGCCAGATTCTGGCTGAGTGTGCCTGTTGAGGTCTGGGTACGCCGCGGCCTGCCTGTTTTAACGCCAAAGCGATCCCGGAATAGGCAGTCGCACCAACCCATTTGGCGCGCTTTTCGACGGATAATCGTCGATCTAATGGATTTAAACGCTGGATATTCGATCCGAAATCATCCATTGCTTGAAGAGCCAAGTTTCCTCATGATGCCCTTCCGGGCGGGGAACCGCCCGGCACGCACCGACCCAAGATGAATGGGATATTCGATGATAACCAAGTCCGCGATTGCCGACCTGCCTTCCCCAAAACCACGCAGCGGCGACCCAGCCACGCTGGCGGCCAACATCATCGAACGGTTGACCTATTCAATCGGCAAGGATGCCAAGGTCGCCAAGCCGCATGACTGGATGACAGCCACCATTCTGGTGATCCGCGATCGCGTCATCGACCGCTGGATGGAATCCACCCGCAAGACATATGAAGAGGGCGGCAAGCGTGTTTATTATCTGTCGCTGGAATTTCTCATCGGTCGACTAACCCGTGACGCCGTCTCCAATCTAGGCCTGCTGGAGGAAGTCCAGGAAGCTCTGAAATCCCTCGGCGTGGATTTTGACGCCGTTGCAGCTCTCGAGCCTGATGCAGCTCTCGGCAATGGCGGCCTCGGCCGGCTGGCCGCCTGCTTCATGGAATCGATGGCAACGGTGGACATTCCTGCCTATGGTTATGGAATACGTTATGTCCACGGCCTGTTTCGGCAGCAGATGCGCGACGGCTGGCAGGTCGAATTGCCGGAAACCTGGCTCTCCCGCGGCAACCCTTGGGAGTTTCCACGCCACGAATGCGCTTATGAAATCGGATTTGGTGGATCGGTCGACACCATCGGTAACGGCGTGGACGAAACCCAGCGCTGTGTCTGGAAACCCCAGGAGCGCATGATCGCGGTCGCTTATGACACGCCGGTTGTCGGCTGGCGCGCCAACCGGGTCAACACTCTCAGGCTCTGGACCGCCAAGCCGATCGATCCGATTCTGCTCGACGCCTTCAACGCCGGCGACCACATCGGTGCGCTGCGCGAAAGCAACAAGGCCGAAGCCCTTGCCCGCGTGCTTTATCCTGCCGACCAGACTGAGGCAGGTCAGGAACTGCGCCTGCGTCAGGAATATTTCTTCTCGTCAGCCTCGTTGCAGGACATCCTGCGCCGCCATCTGCAGCAATATGGCGATCTGCGCACATTGCCCGACAAGGTCGCCATTCAGCTTAATGATACTCATCCGGCAGTATCGGTCGCCGAATTGATGCGTTTGTTGATTGACGTTCACCGCATGGATTTCGACCCTGCCTGGGAGATCACCCGCAAGACCTTCAGCTACACCAACCACACGCTTCTGCCCGAAGCGCTGGAAAGCTGGCCGGTCCCGTTGTTCGAACGGCTCCTGCCACGTCACATGCAACTGGTTTATGCCATCAATGCCAAGGTGTTGCGCCATGCCCGCAAGGAGCGCGGTTACGACGAGGAGAAGGTTCGCTCGGTCTCGCTGATTGACGAGGGTGGAGACCGGCGCGTGCGAATGGGCAACCTCGCCTTTATCGGCTCGCACTCCATCAACGGGGTCTCCGCACTGCACACCGAATTGATGAAGCAGACCGTGTTCTCCGATTTGCACGGCCTCTACCCCGAACGCATAAACAACAAGACCAACGGCATCACACCTCGCCGATGGCTGATGCAGTGCAATCCAGGCCTGTTCGGGCTGATCCGGGAAGCAATCGGCGACGATTTCATGGATGATGCGGAAGCTCTTTCAGCTCTCGGCGCCTTCGCTGGCGACGCGGAATTCCGCGCCCGGTTTGCAGCTGTGAAACGAGAAAACAAAATCAGGCTTTCCAATCTGGTCGCCCGTCGCATGGGGATCAAGGTCGACCCCTCCGCCCTGTTCGACATCCAGATCAAGCGGATCCACGAATACAAGCGGCAATTGCTCAACATCGTCGAGGCGGTGGCGCTTTATGACCAGATCCGCTCTCACCCAGAGCTTGACTGGACACCTCGGGTCAAGTTTTTCGCCGGCAAGGCGGCGCCGAGCTATCACAACGCAAAACTGATCATCAAGCTGGCCAATGATGTGGCCCGGGTGATCAACAATGATCCGACAGTTCGGGGTCTGCTGAAAATTGCCTTCATCCCGAACTACAACGTGTCGCTGGCCGAAGTGATGGTGCCGGCAGCTGATCTGTCCGAGCAGATCTCGACAGCCGGCATGGAAGCCTCGGGCACAGGAAACATGAAGTTCGCGCTCAATGGCGCCCTGACCATCGGCACGCTTGATGGAGCCAATGTCGAAATGCAGGAATGCATTGGCGAAGACAACATCATCATCTTCGGAATGACGGCCGCCGAGGTTTCCGACAGCCGGGCAGCTGGCCACAATCCCCGGGCCATCATCGAGGCGTCACGGGAACTGTCGCAGGCGTTGACCGCCATTTCGTCGGGTGTCTTCAGCCCCGACGACCGCACGCGTTTCAGCGACCTTATCGCCGGCCTTTATGATCATGACTGGTTCATGGTCACAGCAGATTTCGATGCTTATGCCAAGGCTCAGCGTCGAGTTGACAGTTTGTGGGTTGACGAAGAGGCCTGGTATAGCCGTACTATCCTCAACACCGCGCGTGTGGGCTGGTTCTCTTCGGACCGCACCATACGCCAGTACGCAAAGGAAATATGGAAAGCCGGCCCATGACCCAAAAGGGATCCGTGCCTGACGCAGACAAAGAGGTGCCTCACCTTTCGGCTGACGAAGCAGAAGCGCTTGCTTCCGGTACGCATGGAAACCCTTTTTCTGTTCTTGGCGTTCAGGAATTCGAGGGTGGATTTCTAGCACGCGCTTTTGTCCCGGACGCAGATGACGTCATGGCGGTCACTCTGGACGGCAAATCAGCGGGTTGGCTCAAACAAGGCGCGGTCGGCGGTCTTTTCGAAGGACACATAGACATCCTGTCGCGCCAGCCGCTGCGTTACGCGGCGATGAACTCATCAGGCGCCTGGGATATTGACGATCCCTATTCCTATGGCCCGGTGCTTGGCCCCATGGATGATTATTTCATCGCCGAAGGCTCTCACTTCCGGCTCTTCGACAAGATGGGGGCCCATCCGATCCATCACGAAGGCATGGACGGCGTGCATTTTGCAGTCTGGGCGCCCAATGCGCGCCGGGTTTCGGTCGTTGGCGACTTCAACGACTGGGATGGGCGCCGCCATGTCATGCGCCTTCGTTCCGATATCGGCGTTTGGGAAATTTTCGCGCCGGGCGCAAGCCCCGGAGCCGCCTATAAATATGAAATACTGGGCCCGGATGGGGAAAGACTGCCTCTCAAGGCAGATCCGTTCGCCCGCCGCGCCGAGCTGCGGCCCGCCACTGCGTCAATCGTTGCCACCGAGATAAACCATGACTGGGCGGACAGCGCCCATCGGGCTCATTGGAGCAAGGTGGATGCCCGCCGCCAGCCCATATCGACCTATGAGGTGCATCCAGGATCCTGGCGGAGGCATGCCGACGGATCGTTCATGTCCTGGGACCAGCTGGCTGACGAACTGATCCCCTACTGCGTCGAAATGGGTTTCACCCACATCGAGTTTCTTCCAGTCTCCGAGCACCCCTATGACCCCTCCTGGGGCTACCAGACCACCGGTCTCTACGCGCCCTCGGCCCGGTTCGGAGATCCGGAAAGCTTTGCCCGTTTTGTCGACGGCGCGCACCAGGTGGGCCTCGGCGTCATTCTGGATTGGGTACCTGCGCATTTCCCGACCGACGCGCATGGTCTTTCACGGTTTGACGGCACCGCACTCTATGAGCATGCAGACCCACGACAGGGCTTCCACCCTGACTGGAACACCGCCATCTACAATTTTGGCCGCCGCGAAGTGTCCTCATTCCTTGTCAACAACGCACTGTTCTGGGCCGAGACCTATCACATCGACGGTCTGCGCGTGGATGCGGTAGCCTCAATGCTCTACCTCGATTATTCGCGCAAGGAAGGCGAATGGATCCCGAACAAGGATGGCGGAAGGGAAAATCTCGACGCGGTCGAATTCCTGAAGGACATGAACAAGGCAGTTTACGGCAGCCACCCTGGCATCGTCACAATCGCCGAGGAATCAACGTCCTGGCCCAAGGTGTCCGCTCCTGTTCACGAGGGTGGACTTGGATTCGGCTTTAAGTGGAACATGGGCTTCATGCACGACACCCTGTCCTACATGCAGCGTGATCCGATATACCGTAAACACCATCACACCGAGCTGACCTTCGGCCTGCTTTACGCGTTTTCCGAAAACTTCGTCTTGCCCATCTCCCACGATGAGGTCGTGCATGGCAAAGGCTCCATGCTGACCAAGATGCCCGGCGACGAGTGGCAGAAATTTGCCAATCTGAGAGCCTATTACGGGTTGATGTGGGGCTACCCCGGCAAGAAGCTGTTGTTCATGGGACAGGAATTTGCCCAGCGTGGCGAATGGAGCGAAGCACGGCAGCTTGACTGGGATCACCTTGATGATCCACGCCACCACGGCATGCAGGATCTGATACGTGATCTCAACAGGCTTTATGCACGAACGCCTGCCTTGCATGCCCGCGATTGCGAGCCGGAAGGCTTCGAATGGCTGATCGCCGATGACACTGAGAATTCGGTGTTCGCCTGGGTGCGTAAGGCGCCGGGCGAGAAACCGGTGGTGGTGGTGTCAAACATGACACCCGCTTTCCACATCGGCTATCGTGTAGAAATGCCTGGGAACGGAACCTGGCTTGAGGTGTTTAACTCTGATGCCACGATCTATGGCGGCTCCGGCAAGGGCAACCTGGGTGAAGTGGTGACACGTTTGGAGGACGGGCGCTCGGTAGCGGAGCTGACGTTGCCGCCTTTGGCGACACTGATGTTCACGCTCGGATAGTTGCGTAAAGAGTAACAACGAAGGGGAGGAAGACATGGAGCAGAAACGGGTTCAGCCGCTGGCGCGAGACGCAATGGCTTATGTTCTGGCAGGTGGCCGTGGCAGCCGCCTGATGGAACTCACCAATCGTCGCGCCAAACCTGCGGTCTATTTTGGCGGGAAAACCCGCATCATTGACTTCGCCCTCTCCAACGCCTTGAACTCCGGCATCAGGCGGATTGGCGTCGCCACACAATACAAGGCTCATTCCCTGATCAGGCATTTGCAGCGCGGCTGGAACTTCTTGCGGCCCGAACGCAATGAAAGCTTTGATATTCTTCCCGCCAGCCAGCGCGTTTCCGAAACACAGTGGTATGACGGAACTGCCGACGCGGTGTTTCAGAACATTGATATCATCGAGGCCTATGAACCCAAATTCATGGTCATTCTGGCTGGCGATCACATTTACAAGATGGACTACGAATTTATGCTGCAGCAGCACGTAAATTCGGGCGCAGATGTCACCGTTGGCTGTCTTGAAGTGCCACGAATGGAAGCGACCGGTTTCGGGGTCATGCATGTCAACGAGAAAGACGAGATCATCGCCTTTGTTGAAAAGCCTGCCGACCCGCCAGCCATGCCAGACAACCCTGAAATGGCCTTGGCTTCGATGGGCATCTATGTCTTCAACACCGATTTTCTCATGGATGAACTGCGGCGTGACGCAGAGACGCCTGGCTCAAGCCGCGACTTCGGCAAGGACATCATTCCCTACATCGTCGAGAACGGCAAAGCTGTGGCACACAGGTTTGCTGAGTCCTGCGTCCGCGAGACACCGGACAAGGAAGCCTACTGGCGTGATGTCGGAACCGTTGACGCCTACTGGCAGGCCAATATCGATTTGACAGACATCCTGCCGGAGCTTGATCTCTATGATCGGTCCTGGCCGATATGGACATATGCCGAGATCCGGCCGCCGGCAAAGTTCGTGCACAATGAAGAGGGCCGGCGCGGTATGGCACTTTCTTCGCTGGTGTCAGGCGATTGCATCATCTCCGGCTCCGAAATCCAGCGTTCGCTACTCTTCTCGGGAGTGTTGTGCCGTTCTTATTCGAACCTCAACGAGGCGGTGGTGCTGCCTGAGTGTGTGATTGGACGACATGCCAACTTGTCCAGGGTGGTAATTGACCGCGGCGTCAAAATTCCCGCGGGACTTGTTGTTGGCGAAGATCCCGAAGTCGACGCAAGCCGTTTTCATCGCACCGCATCCGGGATATGTCTGATCACGCAGGACATGCTTGATCGTGCGGGGCTGTACTACGAATGAAGGTTCTTTCTGTCGCCTCTGAGGTGTATCCGCTGATCAAGACCGGCGGACTCGCCGATGTCGCGGGTGCCCTGCCCGCGGCGCTGTCTACCCATGGCGTGGATATGCAGGTGCTACTACCTGGCTATCAGCAGGTCATGGCAAAGCTCCGCAATCCGGTCCCGTTGGTCAAATTCGACGACCTTCTAGGTGTCAGCGCGACCATTCTGACGAGCACTATAGACGGTGTTGAATATCTCATACTTGACGCACCTGACCTGTTTGATCGCGAAGGTGGCCCCTACACAGACGCCGCCAACGCGGATCATCGCGATAACTGGCTGCGGTTTGCAGCCCTCAGCCGCGCAGCCGCCAACATTGCCGAAGGTGCAATTGAAGACTGGACGCCCGACATCGTCCATGCCCATGACTGGCAGGCAGGCCTCACACCTGTTTACATCAAGCAGGGCAAGGCCTCGGCCACCCCCACTGTGATGACCATTCACAACATTGCGTTTCAGGGACAGTTTGGACCGGACATTTTCCCGAAACTTGGTTTGCCGCAATCGGTATTCTCGGTTGATGGGGTCGAGTATTATGGCGATGTCAGCTTTCTCAAGGGCGGCCTTCAAATGGCAACGGCCATCACAACGGTCAGCCCGACCTACGCGCAGGAAATTCGCACACCTGACTTTGGCATGGGGCTGGACGGTTTGATCAACGCCCGCGCTGCAAGCCTGCATGGCATCGTCAACGGCATTGATCCCGATGTTTGGGATCCATCTACCGATCAAATGATTGCCGCAAATTACAGTCTCGCAAAGCCCAAAAAACGTCATGCGAACCGAAAGGCACTCGCTGAATATTTCAGCTTTCCAGATACCGAGAAGCCGGTTTTCACCGTGGTCAGCCGACTGACCTGGCAAAAGGGGATCGATGTCCTCACTGAACTCGTTGACGACATTGTCGCCATGGGCGGGAGACTTGCTGTGCTCGGCTCTGGCGACAAGGCTCTAGAAACCGCGTTGCTTCAAGCGGCAGAACGACATCCAGGCGATATAGGTCTCGTCATTGGCTACGATGAGCCGCTGTCACACCTTATGCAGGCCGGCGGCGATGTGATCCTGGTCCCGTCACGGTTTGAGCCCTGCGGCCTGACCCAGCTCTATGGGCTGCGATATGGCAACGTCCCGGTCGTTGCCCGCACCGGCGGCCTTGCCGACACGATCATCGACGCCAATGAGGCCGCAAGCGCCGCACAGGTGGCAACCGGGTTTCAGTTTTCACCGGTCACACCTGATGCCTTGCGCGAGGCTCTGCGCCGGGCAGTCAGAGCATTTTCCGAACCCAAGGTATGGGCGCAACTTCAGAGCCAGGGCATGAACGCGGATGTCTCCTGGGATCGCAGCGCCTTGCGCTACGCAAACCTGTATGCTGAACTTCTTACTGCAACGAGTGAAACAACATGAACCGGACCGTATCCGTCACGCCCTTCCCTGACCAGAAACCTGGCACGTCGGGGCTGCGCAAGAAAGTTCCTGTCTTCCAGACGCCGGGCTACACCGAAGCGTTCATTCAGTCGATTTTTGACAGTCTCGAAGGATTTGAGGGCAAGACGCTGGTCGTCGGCGGCGATGGACGATTCTACAATCGCGACGTCATTCAACTAGTTATCAGAATGGCAGCCGCCAACGGGTTCGGTCGCGTTCTGGTTGGCCAGGGCGGTATCCTGTCAACGCCGGCAGCCTCGCATCTGATCCGCAAGAAGAAGGCTTTTGGCGGGCTGATCCTGTCTGCAAGCCACAATCCCGGCGGCCCCACCGAAGATTTCGGCATCAAGTACAATATTTCCAATGGCGGGCCTGCGCCGGAAAAGATCACAGAGGCAATCTTTGCCCGGTCCCAGACCATTGACCGCTACATGATCGCGGATTTCGATACTGTGGATCTGGACCAGATCGGTGTTTTTGAAGCAGGCGGCATGACAATCGAGGTCATCGACCCCGTTGCCGACTATGCCGAACTGATGGAAACGCTGTTCGATTTCGACGCCATTCGTGCGCTCGTTGCCGATGGGTTCAGCGTCGCCTTCGACGCGATGCATGCCGTCACCGGTCCCTATGCACGCGAGATTCTGGAGCGGCGTCTGGGCGTTGATCCTGCTTTGGTCTTCAACGCCACTCCGCTCGAAGACTTTGGCGGCCACCATCCCGACCCGAACCTGGTTCACGCCAAGGCTCTGTATGATCTGATGATGGGACCCACTGCCCCTGATTTCGGCGCAGCCTCCGACGGTGATGGCGACCGCAACCTGATTATTGGACGTGGCATCTTTGTAACGCCATCGGACTCGCTTGCGATGCTGGCGGCCAACGCGCACTTGGCGCCGGGCTACAAGGCCGGGCTCAAGGGCATCGCCCGCTCGATGCCGACCAGCGGCGCTGCCGATCTGGTTGCGGCAAAGCTCGCCGTCGAAATGCATGAAACGCCAACAGGCTGGAAATTTTTCGGCAATCTTCTCGATGCCGGACGCTGCACCATTTGCGGCGAGGAAAGTGCGGGCACCGGCTCAGATCATGTCCGCGAAAAAGATGGGCTTTGGGCCGTTCTATTGTGGCTCAACATACTCGCGGTGCGGCGCCAGAGCATGTTGGAAATTGTACGGGCCCACTGGGCCGAATATGGCCGGACCTACTATTCTAGGCATGACTACGAGGCGATAGAAGCCGACAGCGCCAACCAGTTGATGCGCGCGCTCGAGGATAGTTTCGATCGCCTGCCCGGCCACCAGACCGGATCGCTGACCATCGAAAAGGCCGACAGCTTCACTTATCATGATCCCGTCGACGGATCAGTCAGCCGCAATCAGGGGCTACGCATTTTCTTCGAAGGTGGCGCGCGTCTGGTCTACAGGCTGTCGGGAACGGGCACGTCGGGTGCAACACTGCGGATCTACATGGAGCGCTATGAACCTGACCCGAGCCTTCACGATCAGGATACCCAGGCTGCGCTTGCTCCGCTGATTGATGCAGCTGAGGCGCTGGCCGATATCAGCAAGCTAACAGGGCGCGACGCCCCAACCGTAATCACCTGATGAGCAGATTTGCCGATCTTGGACTTCCCGGAAACCCCGGAGCAGAACTGACTGCCGGAGGGGCACGCTTCACCGTGCGCGCGCCATTGGCTTCATCAGTTACGCTGTGCCTGTTTGACCCGTCGGATCGCGAGATTGCTCGCCATGACCTCGAGGTGAGCAGCGGCGGTCTGTTCTCATCAATTGTGCAAGGCCTTGAAGCTGGCACACGATACGGCCTGCGTGCCGATGGCCCTTGGCAGCCCGCGAACGGGCATCTGTTCGACCCCTCAAAACTGCTTGTTGATCCCTACGCGATCCGGCTGGACCGCCCCTTCGCCTATGATCCTCGTCTCGGAAAGCATGGCGAAGATACTGCGAGTATCGTCCCGAAAGCGATTCTGGAAACGCCGCTTCCTCCGCTCAATCCGGGCCGCCCGATGTGTGAACCGGGCGGGCTTATCTATGAAGTGCCGGTCCGTGCATTCACGATGCTGCATCCCGAAGTGCCCGAGGCGGATCGGGGAACTCTGCGGGCATTGGCACATCCGTCCATCATTGAACACCTGCGCAAGCTGCATGTCAGCGCTGTCGAGTTGATGCCCATCGTTGCCTGGATCGACGAGCGGCATCTGCCGCCTCTCGGCCTGACCAATGCCTGGGGATACAATCCGGTGACCATGCTTGCGCTTGATCCCCGGCTTGCGCCAGGTGGCATCGCCGATCTCAGATACGCGGTCGAGGCGCTGCATGCGGCCGGTATCAGTGTCATTCTGGACGTCGTTTTCAACCATACCGGCGAAAGCGATATCCATGGCCCCACACTGTCGATGCGCGGTCTTGGCAACGCAACCTACTACCGCCACGACCAGCATACTTCGGGTCTGCTCATCAATGACACAGGCTGCGGCAATACGCTGGCCTGCGACCAGCCTGTGGTTCAGGAACTGGTGCTGGCGGCCATGCGTCACTTCGTGACCCAAGCAGGCATTGACGGTTTTCGCTTTGATCTTGCTCCGATCCTCGGTCGTGACGCCAACGGCTTTTCCTCTGAGGCCAGATTGCTACAACTCATCGTCGATGATCCCGTCCTGCATGACAGGCTGCTGATAGCCGAGCCTTGGGACATCGGTCCCGGGGGATATCAGCTCGGCAATTTCGGCCCGCCATGGCTCGAATGGAACGACCATGCGCGTGACGACATCCGTCGCTATTGGCGCGGCGACCCGACCATGACCGGCGCCTTGGCCACCCGGCTCTCTGGCTCTTCCGACATATTTGCCAAGAACGGCGCCAGCAGAACTCGCAGCACCAACTTCGTTGCCGCCCATGACGGCTTTCCACTGGCCGATCTGGTTTGTTTCAACGAAAAGCACAATGAAGCAAATGGTGAGGAAAACCGGGATGGGCATGGCGCCAACTACTCCTGGAACAATGGGGTTGAAGGACCGAGCGATGATCCAGCGATCCTCGCCGCGCGAGAAGCCGATGCACGGGCTCTGATCGCTACACTATTCGCCAGCCGCGGAACTATCCTCCTGACCGCCGGCGACGAATTCGGGCATAGCCAGGGCGGCAACAACAATGCCTATGCTCAGGACAATGCCATCATCTGGCGCAACTGGGATGAGCTCAATCAGGGCCGGCTAGATTTCACCCGTGCCTGGGCGGAATTACGGGCGAAATCACCGCTCCTCAGCCGCTGTGAGTTTCTGAAAGAGAACGACGCGTCAGCCACCCCCGATCAGGTCGCGTGGCTGACCACCGATGGACACCCGATGACACCGTCACACTGGGAAGATCCCGGCCGAAACGGCTTCATGATGGTCCTCGGACCAACGGGCCAAAGGTTGACGGTGGTGTTCAATCGCAGTCACGGGGAAATCAGGTGCGTGCTACCCGGCGCCCAAGGCCTTTGGTACCCCGCAAGCCCCAGCGCCTCGATCGAAAAGGCGATCCCGCCTCGGTCCGTTGTTTGCTGGCAGGAAATGCCCGGCTGACAACACGGCACCTGCGATTCCCACTCATTTTGATTTCATTAAGCTGATGTCTTGATAGATGTACCGTATTGTTCATTGCAGAATGAGTACACGTTTGAAACTGGGAGATTTACGTGCAGCGAGTGATTTCAATAACGGAGATCAAGGATCTCGTCGGAACCGAACTCGGAGTATCCAAATGGATGGAGATGCCACAATCGCGGATTGACGTTTTTGCCGATGCCACCGACGACCACCAGTTCATTCATGTTGATCCCGTGCGCGCGGCAGAAACCCCGTTCGGTGGCACCATCGCGCATGGCTTCCTGACACTTTCCATGCTGTCGGCCATGCATGCCGATGCAGTACCGAGGCTGCGGGAAGACAATTTTGGCATCAATTATGGCTTCAACAAGATCCGCTTCATGGCACCAGTGCCTGTCGATGGCCGCGTCCGCGGGAGATTTGTGCTCAAGGAAGCGCGGCTTCGCGGTCCCGGCAGGATGATGACGACCTTTGATGTGACGATTGAAATTGAAGGCGGGACAAAGCCTGCCATGACAGCCAGCTGGCTGACCATCATTCAGTTCGACCCCAAGGACTGGGTGGACAACTGAGACCTGGCTCCACGGGTGACACTGCACCTGTGGAGCCAATCTTGCAGCTGGATTGCAGCCCCTTACGCCAGGCAATCCCTCGCAGCTTCCGACAGCATGTCAAAAGCATAGTCCGAAAACGAGCGCCAGCATTCGACACGGAATTCTGTTTCACCGGTTCGAATAATCACCACCTCGATTTTGCCCATCACCGTGCGGGTAGCTGAACCGACCGGGAAGACCTTGTCGCTCAGGTTCTGCGGGCAACCGCTTTGCAATGTGGACCGAGCGCCCTTGCCGGTGACCACAATTGCGGTGTTGCGGTGGGAAACATCAGCCGCTGAATGCAATACCTTCACTTTGGCCAGATCCGCCATCGGATTGCCATTCTCGTCAATGACCAGCCATTCGTCAGGTCCGAGCCAGGCTGCCAGCCTGCCCTTGTCATTGCGCGCAGATGTTTTCGGGCTCATCGGCAGTTCAAGACCAAGCGCTTTGGAAAGAGCCTTTGCATCCTTCGGATCCGCCCGCAGCGAAACACGGTTTGCGGGAGCCGCTGGTGCCAAGGCGACGCCGGCTGCACCGCCAACACGCCCGGCCAGAGGTTCGATACGGGTGGCGTGAGCGATATCAGCCATTGAGGCGCACTCCCTCTTTGTCGATGAAAACAGTATCGGTGACTTCGACTTCGATCGTCTTGTCGGGCATTGGAACATAGAGCGTCTTGCCCTTGAGCGCCCGACCGTCAACCACCACACCCATGGCAATAGACCGGCCGCAATTCTCCGACCAGTAGGAGGATGTCACATGCCCGATCATCGTCATCGGCACCGTCTGGTTTGGATCGGCGACAACCTGCGCGCCTTCTTCCAGAACGATGTTCGGATCCTTGGTAGCAAGACCAACAAGTTGCTTCCGACCTCTTCCCACCAGATCGGGGCGCTTCATGCCGCGGATGCCGACAAAATCCGGCTTCTTTCTAGCCACGGCCCAGTTCAATCCGGCATCATCGGGCGTCACCGTACCATCGGTGTCCTGACCGACGATGATGTAGCCCTTTTCGGCGCGAAGCACGTGCATGGCCTCGGTACCGTAAGCACAGGCACCAAGTGGCTGGGCCCGCTCCCAGAGCGCTTGCCAGACAGCTGCGCCATAATCAGCAGGCACATTGACCTCGTAGCCCGCCTCCCCGGTGAACGACATCCGGAACAGCCGTGTCGGCACACCGCAGATCTTGCCCTCGCGGACGCTCATGTGCGGCATCGCCTCATTGGAAAGATCGATGCCCTCCACCAGCGGCGCAATGATCTCGCGTGCCTTCGGCCCCTGGACAGCGATCACCGCCCATTGTTCGGATGTTGATGTGAGCCAGACTTTCAGATGTGGAAACTCGGTCTGCAGATAGTCTTCCATATGATGCATGACCCGCGGCGCGCCGCCGGTGGTCGTGGTCACATGAAACCGGTCTTCAGCCAGCCGTCCGACGACGCCGTCATCATAGATGAAGCCGTCTTCGCGCAGCATGATGCCGTATTTGCAACGGCCCGGTTCCAGCTTGTCCCATCCGTTGGTGTAGAGCAGATTGAGGAACTGTGCCGCATCGGGACCAACTACTTCGATCTTGCCAAGCGTCGAGGCATCGAACATTCCTGCAGCCTCGCGCACCGTTCGGCACTCGCGATTGACGGCCTGATGCATGTCTTCGCCCGCACGCGGATAATACCAGGCTCGCTTCCATTGACCTACATCCTCGAACACCGCGCCGTGGGCTTCTTCCCAGCCGTGCATCGGTGTCCGCCGGGTTGGATCGAACAGTGACCCACGCGAATGATTGACGATCGCGCCAAATGTCACCGGAGTATAGGGCGAGCGGAAAGTGGTAAGGCCCACCTGCGGCAATGGCTTGCCGAGCATCTCGGCAGCGATTGCCAGTCCGTGGATGTTGGACGTCTTGCCCTGATCGGTAGCCATGCCATTGGTGGTGAAACGCTTGACGTGCTCGATCGAGTGCATGCCTTCGCGTACGGCAAGCCGAATATCCTTGGCAGTGACATCGTTCTGAAAATCGACAAAAGCCTTGACTGTCGTGTCAGCTCCAGCGCCACCGGCCGAGCCCATCATGCTTCCGTCCCAGGAGGTCTGTGTGTCAGCCTCCGGCGCAACCCATGCTTTGCTGCCTTTCACGCCGGCAGCCTTCGCCGCCTCGTGGCCAGCCTTCGCAGCACCGGCAATCGCGTCGCTCAGATCATCAATGCCATTGCAGGCACCAACGCTGACGCAATCCTGCACGTTGCGGCCAGGCAGGAAGCGCAGGCTTTCCTCGTCCCAGACCACCTTGCCGCGCGACTGCGAATACAGATGAACCGAAGGAGTCCAGCCCGACGACATGATCAGGGCATCAACAGGGATGTCACGCGTGGACCCACCAGACGCCCTGCCGACTTTCATCGACTTGACGCGCAGCTTGCCTGACGTATCGAGCACCGCCTGCCCGGCCAGAACCTCGATCCCGAGCTCATTGGCTCGCGCCACAAGAGCCGGATTCGGATCAGAGCGCACATCGACGATTGCAGGAACCGAAACACCCGCCTGCTTGAGATCAAAAGCCGCTGACCACGCCGAATCGCAGGCCGTATAGACGCCGACCTTGGCGCCGACCGCGACACCATAATGATTGAGATAGGCACGCGCCGCCGATGCCAGCATGATGCCGGGACGGTCATTGTTGGCAAACACCATATGCCGCTCTATCGCGCCGGTGGCGATGATCACCTGGCCGGCCCGAACCTGCCAGAGCCGTTCGCGTGGCAAGGCAGAATCTGGATTGGCGAGATGCTCAGTCACCCGCTCGACAAGGCCGACATGATTTTGCGCCTGATAGCCGAATGCCGTGGTGCGCGTCAGCACCCGGACATTGTCCATGTTCCGAAGTTCAGCCGTCACCGCCTGCGCCCAGTCCCAGCCCGATTGGCCGCCGACCGTTGCATCGGTTTCGTGGTGAAACGCACCGCCGGTTTCCGGCTGTTCATCGCAAAGGATTACCTCGGCTCCCGCATGCGCCGCGGCCAATGCTGCCGCAAGGCCGGTAGCGCCGCCGCCGATCACCAGAACGTCGCAATGGACGAAATGATTGGCGTAGTGATCAGGATCCGGTTCGCTTGGGGAGACACCAAGGCCCGCCGCAGCACGAATGATCGGCTCATAGACCTTCTTCCAGGCGGCTTTTGGCCACATAAAGGTCTTGTAGTAGAAGCCCGCAGCAAAGTATGGCGAGGCGAGATTGTTGAGCCCGCCAACATCAAATGCCAGCGATGGCCAGCGGTTCTGTGATCTGGCGACAAGGCCGTCAAAGACTTCCTGCACCGTGGCTCTGATATTGGGAGTCCTGCGCGCCGCATCGCGGCCGACATCCATCAGCGCATTGGGCTCTTCCGGACCGGCCGACAGCATGCCGCGCGGACGGTGGTACTTGAAGGAGCGTCCAGTCAGGTGAATGCCGTTGGCAATCAGCGCAGACGCCAGCGTATCGCCTTCAACCGCGGTCAGCACCTTGTCGTCGAAATTGAAACGTACGGTCTTCGCCGGCGTCAGCCTGCCTTTGCCCTTGATCCGGTTCGCGCCGCTCATTGTGCTGCTCCCTTGATCTGCAACAGGCCATCGTCGCCGCGAACCACTTCGACCCGGGGTTCCCCGGCCTTGTAGGTCGTCACGAACCGGTCGCTCACAGTGTCACGCACCGCGTTGAAAAAGCGGGCGCAGCCATGAATGTGCCGCCAGCGCTCGTAGGTAACGCCCTTCGGATTGGTGCGAATGAAGAAGAAGGTCTCGAACTCCTCGTCGCTAATCCCGGCGATATCTTTTGGCCGTTCAATATGCGCCTCGCCCGTGTTGCGAAACTCGAGCTCGGGCCGTTCTTCCTGGCAGTAGGGACAATGGATCAGAAGCATCGCTTGGTCCTTGGTCAGATCTTGGTTTTGACAGCGGCGGTTTCGGGATCGCCGGTATTGGGAGTGCCGGCAGGCTCGATGATGATGAGATGGGTTTCTTCGTCAGCGCGCGGACAATGCTCGACACCCTTTGGCACGACATACATCTCGCCTGGTCCCAGAACGACATCACCATCGCGCATCTGGATGATCAGCCGTCCTGAAAGCACCAGGAACAGATCGTCGGTGTCGGGATGAGAATGCCAGTTGAATTCACCATTCACCTTGACCACCATCACGTCATGGCCATTAAAACCCGCGACGATCTTAGGAGACCAAAGATCGGTGAATTCCGACAGCTTCTGGGCCAGATTGATGGATTGTTCGCTCATTTACTCAAGCCTTAATGCGCCACGGCAGCAGCCGCGGCCTCATCGATCAGCCGCCCGGTCTTGAAGCGGTCAAGGTTGAACGGGGCGTTGATCTTGTGCGGCTCATCACGCGCAATCGTGTGCGCGAACACATTGGCTGACCCCGGCGTTGCCTTGAAGCCGCCCGTTCCCCAGCCGCAGTTGACATAGAGCCCCTTAACCGGCGTCTTCGACAGGATCGGAGACCGGTCCGGCGTGACATCAACGATGCCGCCCCAGGAGCGCAGCATCTTCATTCGTGTGAATATCGGGAACATTTCGCAGATCGCATCGAGCGTATGGCTGAGAATGTGCAGCCCGCCGGTCTGCGAATAGGACGTATACTGGTCCGTCCCCGCACCGATCACCAGTTCGCCCTTGTCCGATTGCGAGATATACGCATGCACTGTGTTTGACATTACCACGCAGGGAAAGATCGGCTTGACCGGCTCGGAGACCAGCGCCTGCAGCGGGTAGCTCTCGAGCGGCATGCGAACGCCCGCCATTTCCATGATCACCGACGTATGACCGGCAGCGACAACGCCGACCTTTTTCGCACCGACGAAACCACGACTTGTATCAACGCCGGAGACCGATCCATCGTCAGCACGACGCACGCCGGTGACTTCGCAGTTCTGGATAATGTGAACTCCCATGTCGGCGGCAGCCCGCGCATAGCCCCAGGCCACAGCATCGTGACGGGCCGTGCCGCCGCGGCGCTGCAATGCTGCACCAACAACCGGATAGCGCGCCGACTGGTGAATGTTGAGCGGCGGGCAGAAGTCCTTCGCCTGCTCGGGCGTCAGCCATTCATTGTCGATGCCATTGAGACGGTTGGCATGGATGTGTCGCTTGAACACCTGCGTGTCATGAACATTGTGCGCCAGCATCATCACGCCACGCGCCGAGTACATCACGTTGTAATTGAGGTCCTGCGACAGCCCATCCCAGAGCTTGAGCGCATGGTCATACAGCCCGGCGCTCTCGTCATAGAGATAGTTGGACCGGATAATGGTGGTGTTGCGGCCTGTGTTACCGCCGCCAAGCCAGCCCTTTTCGATCACCGCGATATTGGTGATGCCATGCTCCTTGGCGAGATAGTAGGCCGTACCAAGACCATGCCCACCGGCGCCAACGATGATCACGTCATAGTTTTTTCGCGGCTCGGGCGAAGTCCATTGCGCGGGCCAGCCCTTGTGGCCACGCATTGCCTCACGGGCAACGGCAAAAGCGGAGTACTTGCGCATGGCGGTCTGGCTCCAAACGGGTTAGGTATGTTTCGTCTCAGCAAGAGCAAATTAGTCGGCTCCGCATCGGCTCTTTTGCGACTCCCGGGCGGCCATGAATGTCGCAGTGCGTTTTGTCGCATCACCTGATCAATTGATGCAATAAAACAGGCAGCCCGTGCCGTGAAGGAAAAATACCTCACAGTACCGATTGTCAAGTTGCCAAGGACTGGACTTCGGGCTGTGAAACTGGTATTTGCCCAATCAATCGTAACGCCCATGGCCGAACGAATGGGATTTTTGTTTGCCAGGGTTGCTTCAGCCAACCGAAAATCGAAGGAACGGGATTAACGTGCAGGTACTTGTCCGCGATAACAATGTCGATCAGGCGCTCCGCGCTCTCAAGAAGAAAATGCAGCGTGAAGGCATTTTCCGTGAAATGAAGATGCGTGATTTTTACGAGAAGCCATCGCAGAAGCGTGCGCGCGAAAAGGCCGAAGCCGTTCGCCGCGTCCGCAAGCTGGCCCGCAAGCGGGCTCAGCGCGAAGGTCTTATCGGTGGCGGCCGCCCTGCGGCACCTGCTCGCTGATTTAGCCGTTTTTTCGCCCTTTTGGGGTTGCATGGATAAGAGGCGGGGACGAAAATTCGTCTCCGCCTTTTTCAGTGTAGTGGGCCGGGTATATCCCGGGCGAGCAAATGGGGCATACGCGATGCGTTTGATTTCAGTCATGGAAACAAAACAAAGGGCTACACCCAAGGCTCGTTTGGCTTTGATGGCTGCGCTGTCCGCCATTACGATTTCAGTCGCAGGCTGCAGCACAACAACGCCTGTCGACACGATTTCCATCGACCGCACCCAGGGCACTGAAGAAAACATTTCCTCGCTCACCGAGGTGATTCAGCGAAACCCCAGCAATCCCGAGGGCTACAATGTACGCGGATCGGCCTATGGACGGTCCGGGCAGTTCCGCAATGCACTTGAGGATTTCAACCGCGCGGTCCAGCTTAACCCGTCATTCTATCAGGCCTACGCCAACCGTGCCCTGATCCACAGATCGATGGGCAATCTGACCGAAGCCGCAAACGACTACAATCGTGCGTTGAAGATCAATCCTCGCTACGATGTGGCCTACATCGGCCGCGGCAACCTCTACCGTCAGGCAGGCAGGACGAATGAGGCGATGACTGATTTCAATCGCGCCATCAGTCTTCAGACAACCGACCCGCGTGCCTACCACAATCGCGGCCTGCTCAAGCAATTGCGCGGTCAGCATCCGCAGGCAATCGAGGATTTCTCGGCCTCCATATCGCTGGCTCCCAATTCGCCAGAGCCTTACAATGGCCGTGGTATTTCCTACGTTGCGCTGAACGATGATGACAACGCCTTTGCGGATTTCAACCGCGCCATTGAACTGGATCAAAAGGTGGCCGAATCCTGGGCCAATCAAGCCCTGATCTATGAGCGCCGCGGCGAAAAGGCACGCGCAGCAAAGTCCTATGCACGCGCAACACAGCTCGACCCCAAGTACCGTCCCGCGGTTGATGGGCTCGCCCGCGTCCGCTGATCCCCTTAAGCCTGCGGGCTCTTCCAAGGTCATCTTTATCTAGGCACTTCGAGATGGCCCGGTTTGCCATCTTTCGAACCCGTCGGGACGAGCCAATTTCAATTGGCCATGGCAGCCCCTGTCCATCAACTGAATCACCGACCTTTTCCAATACGGAACAATTGAAGCGCCAGCACGTTGTCATGGCGAATCAACAACTGGAAAAGTGAGTTCAAAATGATCGGGAAAACAAAAATTTCAGTCGCCGCCGCGCTTATCGCAACGGCATCATTCGGCACAGCGACAGTGCCGTCCCAGGCAGATAGTGTAGAGCTCGGCCTGCTTGAGTGTGTTGTCGAAGGCGGAACCGGCTTCATCTTCGGCTCCTCCAAGGATCTGTCGTGTGAATACACACCGGCCAATGAAAGCGCTGCCAAGGAAGCCTATTTCGGCGTTATCAACAAGTTCGGTATCGACATTGGTGTGACCGGCACGACGCTGATCGAATGGGTCGTCCTTGCACCAACCACCGACTATGAATATCAGCCTGGTTCGCTTTCAGGCGACTACCGCGGCGTCTCTGCCGAAGCGACAGCTGCAGCTGGCGCTGGTGTGAACGTGCTGGTTGGCGGATCTGATCAGACATTCTCGCTGCAGCCAGTCAGTGTTCAGGCTCAGGAAGGCGTCAATGTCGCCGTTGGCGTTGCAGAGCTTCAGTTGCGATCGACTGCAGACTGATTTAGACAAACTAACAAAGGAAAGGCCCGGAAGTTATCCGGGCCTTTTTTCGTAGCAGATTGCGATGCAATCAATCATCCATTGCCTTGACGATGTCGTCAGTCATTTTCTTTGCGTCGCCAAGCAGCATCATCGTGCTGTCCTTGTAGAACAGCGTATTGTCGATACCGGCGTAACCCGATCCCAGCGAGCGCTTGACGAAAAGGCATGTGCGAGCCTTGTCGACATCCAGGATCGGCATGCCATAGATCGGAGACGACTTGTCATCGCGCGCCGATGGGTTGGTCACGTCATTGGCGCCAATTACATAGGCGACATCAGCCTGGGCGAACTCCGAGTTGATGTCCTCGAGCTCGAAGACCTCGTCATAAGGCACATTGGCCTCGGCCAGCAGAACATTCATGTGGCCAGGCATACGGCCGGCCACCGGGTGAATGGCGTACTTGACCTCGACACCCTGTTCCTTGAGCTTGTCGGCCAGTTCCCGCGTGGCGTGCTGCGCCTGGGCAACCGCCATGCCGTAGCCCGGAACGATAATGACCTTGGAGGCATTGGACATCAGGAAGGCCGCGTCATCAGCCGAACCAAGCTTGACGCTGCGGTCGATATCGTCGCTGCCAGCAGCAGCAGTTTCACCGCCAAAGCCGCCCAGAATCACCGAGATGAAGGAGCGGTTCATGCCCTTGCACATGATGTAGGACAGGATGGCGCCAGACGAGCCAACCAGTGCACCAGTGATAATCAGCGCGAGGTTGCCAAGCGTGAAACCGATGCCAGCCGCCGCCCAACCTGAATAGGAATTGAGCATCGACACCACAACAGGCATGTCGGCGCCGCCGATTGGAACGATCAGCAATACGCCGAGCGCCAGCGACAGGACGACAACCAGCCAGAACACCGTGTAGCTTTCTGTAGCCACAAGGACACCGATCAGAACAACGATGCCGATGAGCAGGGCGGCATTGATGAAATGCCGCATGGGCAGCATGATCGGCTTGCCCGACATCCGGCCATCGAGCTTGAGAAATGCGATGATCGATCCGGTGAATGTAATGGCGCCAATTGCGACGCCCAGCGACATTTCTATCAGCGCCTGCGCGTGGATCTCGCCAACTTCGCCAATCCCGAAGGCATGCGGCGAATAAAGTGCAGCTGCCGCCACAAGAACGGCGGCAAGACCGACCAGGCTGTGGAAGCCGGCAACCAGCTGCGGCATCGAGGTCATCGCGATCATGCGCGCGATGTATGCGCCCGCGCCGCCACCAATTGCGAGGCCCGCAACAATCATTGCCAATCCGCTGGCCGAAGGTTTGGCGAGCAGCAAGGTCGTGACAATGGCAATCGCCATGCCGGCCATGCCGTAAGTGTTACCCTGTCGGCTGGTGGTAGGATGCGAAAGACCCCGTAGAGCCATGATGAAAAGAACGCCCGAAACGAGGTAGGCGAATGCGGCAAAATTCTCTGACATCAGCCGGCCCTCACTTCTCTTTTTTCTTGTACATGGCCAGCATTCGCTGGGTGACGAGGAATCCGCCAAAAATATTGACCGATGCCAGTACCAGCGCAACGAAACCAAAACCGGTCGCCCAGCCTGAAAGCGACGCACCGACCGCAAGCAGCGCACCCACAACGATGACCGAAGAAATCGCGTTGGTTACCGCCATCAGCGGCGTGTGCAGAGCCGGCGTCACCGACCAGACCACGTAGTAGCCAACAAAGATTGCAAGTACGAAGATCGCAAGCCGGAAAACGAACGGGTCGATCGCCCCGCCGCTGGCGACATGAACCGCCGCTGCGACGCCGTCACCCGCTGGTCCGGCGTTTTCCGCAGCCGCACGGACTGCACTGACTGCTTGCTCGAGATTTTCAAGAGCGTTATCGAGTACGGACCCTGCCATCACGCTGCTCCCTTGCTTTTTTCGCCGCCAAATGCGGGATGAACAACTGCGCCACCATGGGTCAGCGCTGTCGCCTTGACCAGCTCATCCTCGAGATTGACCGAAACCGTCTTGGTTTCCTTGTCGATCATGGTGTCGAGGAAGGTCAAAAGGTTCTTGGCATAAAGCAGCGAGGCGCTTGCCGCGATCTGACCCGGCATATTGAGAAGACCGATCACGCTCACGCCATCGACGGTGACAGTTTCCCCAGCTTTGGAGCCTTCGACATTGCCTCCGCGCTCAACCGCAAGGTCGACCGCAACTGATCCCAGACGCATGCTTTTGAGCATGTCTTTCGAAATCAGCTTGGGCGCGGGCCGTCCGGGAATAAGCGCTGTGGTGATCACGATATCCTGCTTGGAAATATGATCTGCCACCAGTGCAGCCTGTTTGGCCTGGTATTCCTTCGACATTTCCTTGGCGTAACCGCCAGAAGTCTCGGCTGCCTTGAACTCGTCGTCTTCAACCGCAATGAACTTGGCACCGAGCGAGGCAACCTGCTCCTTGGCCGCCGGGCGCACATCGGTTGCCGAAACTGCAGCACCGAGCCGCCGTGCAGTCGCAATCGCCTGCAAGCCGGCAACACCGGCTCCCATCACGAACACCTTGGCGGCCGGCACAGTGCCTGCTGCGGTCATCATCATCGGCATCGCACGATCAAAAGTGTGCGCGGCTTCGATCACTGCCTGATATCCAGCAAGGTTCGCCTGCGATGACAACACGTCCATTGACTGCGCACGCGTAATACGCGGCATCAGCTCCATAGCGAATGCCGTCACGCCAGCCTTGGCAAGTGCTTCAAGAGCCTTCTCATTGCCATACGGATCCATCTGTGCAAGCACAATGGCGCCCGATTTGAGAGACTTGATTTCTGTCTCCGATGGGCGTCGCACACGAAGCACAACGTCTGCCTTCTTGGCATCAGCGGCGGTACCGGCTTTCGCCCCGGCGGAAACAAAATCCGCATCGGCAATCCGCGATTTCTCTCCGGCGCCCTTCTGGACAATGACGTCAAGACCGAGCGCAGTCATCTTCTTCACAGTCTCCGGCGAAGCGGCGACGCGTGATTCAAGCGAATCGGACTCTTTAGCTATAAAAACGATGGCGCCCACGAGAGCCCCTCCTCTGACAAACAGGATGAGACGAGTCGAGACAGATCAGGAAAGATCCGAAACAAACACGCGGCGAACGTTTCAACGGGCGAGAATGCTGCCGCCGATGCTCAGAATAAGAAACGTCAGGAGCCCGGTAATTGCGCCTGCGCCTGTAAAGAAGTACACCGCCATGGCGATCAGCAGGGATACGACCGCAATCGTTCCATATTTCGCACCGGCAAGAAACATCGAGTAGGTTTTGTCGTGCTCGGAATAGTCCATAGCAGCACCGGTTTCGACAGGACCGTTCATCTGTTCAGCCATACTGTAGCTCCCCAATTTGCAATTCATGAACGGATTACACAAACCCCGGCCAATGTGCAATGGACATCAGGTCACAGGTCGACGACAAAACCGACCGGCAAGATCATGAATCAGCCTTTTAAAGCCCATTTTCCAAAGAGCAGCGCAGGCATTTGAACGGGCATAACCGTCAGCGCGCGCGTTCTACTGCGTATCTCGCGGTGGGAAGAATCGTCAACGGCGTCAGGCCAAGGACTTCACGCGGCGCGAACATCATTCTGCGCTCATGAGGCTGCGAACGAAAGAACGGATAGCGCTCGAACAATGTTCTCTTCAGCTCGTGTGCGTCCGCGCCATGAAGTTCGATATTGCTATCATATCGTTCAAAGTAGCGCGGCTCTGTCAGCTCGATCGAATTGAAAACCCTTTTGTAGAATGCGCGGTGGTTCGGCTTGATCACCGAAAGGCAATAGTCCACGTCGAAATAGACCGTTGCCATCGTCGCCACGCGCAAGGTCAGATACGGCAGAGCCGGATATTCACGCATGATTTTCGGATCGGCGGCAAATCTCACCGGATCTATAAATGTTTTTCCGGCGTCCAGCAGCGGGTTCATGACATCGGCGAAATGCGCAACCGCCACGCTGTCGCGCTGGGCAGCGGTAACATGATGCACCCGGATGGTGGACACAAGTTGCTCATCGAAAAACACGCCCATCACATGGGCATTCGGCTTGAAATCAAGCTCATCAATCAAGAGCGAACCGTTTTGCGGCGCCAAGCCAACCATCGTGAAGGCATTGTAGCGAATACGGGCAACATCCTCGAGATCGTCCGCGTTATCGATACGGCGATACTCAATACTCTCGAGAAAGCGCATCACGCCTGCGCTAAACCCTTTTATTTCGCCTTGATCGGCGTTGGTCATCGATGACAAGTCTCCAGCGTGATGTATGCCGAGAGCTTATCGTTAAAATTTCCTTAATCAATCGAAGGCTGCCGTAAAGGCTGGTTAACTGTCTATTAAGGTTAACGAACTCTTAAATTCGGAAACAAAAACAAAGGCACTATGAGAAAGCGCCCGGGAGAATTCACCGTCAGGTTCGGGAGGCTTGCGGTCCAAAATTCGCACCAAAATCAGCCGCCTGCAAGAATGCGGCAAGCGTTGCCTATCAGTTGCCCGACTGTGTCGTCTGGCTGGCTCGACCGACTACGCTTAGCCTTCTTGGATTGCCGGAAAGCTTGTTTGCCAGCTCTATGAAGGAGCCGTGGGTCATTGGCATTCCAAAGATATATCCCTGGATGATGTCGGCACAATTGTTCTCGCGGATCATGGCAAGCTGGTCTTCAGTCTCGACACCCTCGACAACAACCTCAAGGCCAAGCTCACGCGCCAGATGGACGACACCGCGTAGAAGCTTCATTTTTTTCGGCTCCTTGGTCAGGTCACGGACAAAGGACCGGTCGATCTTGACCTTGTTGAGCGGCAACATGTCGAGATAACTCAAGCTGGAGTAGCCTGTGCCGAAGTCGTCAATGGCAATTGACATGCCCATCGACCTGAGTTCTGTCAGGATCTCCCGGGCCGTCTTGAGATCATTCATGAGACCGCTCTCGGTAATTTCCAATTGCAGTCTGTCAGGTGCCAGATTGGCGCGATCAAGCGCGTCGGCAATCACAGAGATGATTGCCCGGTCATTGAGATCGTGAGCCGAAAGATTGACCGATACCTGCAGGTTTCCAGGCCAATTGACCGAATCCTGAACTGCGCGATCAATAACGCATCGAGTAAGCTCACTGATTATTCCCATTTCCTCGGCCAGAGGAATATAGACAGCCGGTGAGACGGGTCCAAGCTCCGGATGAATCCAGCGCGAAAGAGCTTCAGCGCCGACAATCCGGGTGCCTTGGGGGTTGAACATGGGCTGATAGTACAAGTCCATGGCACCCGTCCGGATTGCCTCGCGAAGCGCCGCCTTCATTCCCTGCCGTTCGGAATACCGCTGATCCATGGACGCCTCAAACAGGGTCCAGCGGTTCTTGTCGCGGCGCTTTGCTTCATACAGGGCAAGATCAGCCTGGATATGCATCTCTTCGACCTGAACTCGGGCAACCGTAGACATCACGACCCCGCCGGACAAACTGATAAACAGTTTGTGGCCATCGATAATGTAGGTGCCCCGCAATGTGTCGATCACATAATCCATGGTTGCGTGCAGGTCATCAATGTCGTCGATAGACGGCAAGAACAGCACAAATTCATCACCGCCAAAGCGTGAAACAATGAATTTCTGCCGCGAAAGTGAACGAAGCCGGTTGGCGATCGCATTCAGCAACTTGTCGCCATTGACGTGGCCCATTGTGTCATTGACGTGTTTGAAGTCATCAATATCGAGAACCGCAAGCGCCAGTTTCTGATCGGGCTTGGCGCTGGCGATCTTCATCCCTAAGACTTCATTGAACCATGAGCGGTTGGGCAGATTGGTCAAATTATCAAAGCGCGCCATATGCAGGATGCGCTTTTCAGACTGGATGCGTTCCGACACATCTTCAAAAATCAATACCACACCCTTTTCACCACGGTAACGGGCGCTGAACTCCAGCCAGGTGTTCTTGTCAAAACGGACCAGTGCGCGGTCATCACAGCCACTGATGAGACTGTCGAGATGCTGACTTATCTGTCCAAAGTTTTCCTTCGCGATGACGCCGTTTCGCGTACCAAGCCTTAGAGCAGCTTTCAGTGCACGCCCAGTGAGGTCGGTCGTCTTCTCGATGCTGAAGAACTCACGTGCCTTCCGGTTGGCGACCTCTATGCGCCCATCTCCATCGAGCATGAATAGCCCATGCGACATGTTGTTGAGGGCAGTGTCAAACCGCTCGGCGAGCTCGGCGGTTTTCCGCTCGGCAGTCACGGAATTGAACAGAAAATCGCGAACACCATTTGCCATTGATCGCGTTGTCAGAAACAGCGGCAGCAAGAGCACCGCCATCAGGCTCATGTACGGATCGCGCGCCATCACCAGCCCGGCCATTATCGGCACGCATGCCGCCAGAATGATCATGTCGACATTCAATCGTGAGCCGAAGTTGCGCCCGACCACAGAGATCATGGTCGCCAAAGTCACTGAAATTGTTACAAGCTCTGCAAACGGATCCTGGGCCACGACAAGTGCGTGTCCGCAGATGGTGCCGAGCAAGAAGGCCGCTACCAGCGAACCAGCTACATAACGCCTTTCCCAGCGCAATGTGTCCTTCAGCTTGAAACTGGACTTATCCAACCGGTCGAACGCCAGCATATCCAGGTTCCGGAAAACCCAGGTCGCAAAAAGGGCAACAGCAGCATAGAGATAAAAAGGATCATCAATGCGCAGATAGATCGCCAGTGTGGTGACGAGATGCGCCACCATGCCAGCGGCAAGCGTACCCCGTTTCTGATAAAGCGAGGCTACGAATGACAGACGGACTTCGTCTGCGAATGTTGTGTTGTCTGCGGACGGCATGAACACGTATCCCTGAATCTGAGACAGCAACGTACCAGACGGAAATTAAGAACACATTTATACTGCACTGTTTCGGTCAACATTTTCAACAAACCGCAGATCCATAATCCAGATCAGCAAACCCGAAATTAGGCTATTCTAATTGATGCACTGCGTTATTCAGCGGCAACGGCGAATTGCCCCGCATCGCCATGAAGTATTTCATACTTAATGATTTCCTTTTCAGGAAAAACAACTTCGTAATTTCTCTTCTTTACATGGCCGTAACCTTTTATCTTCAAAGGATATGAAAGAAATACTGCAGCTTTGCTAGCATTTTCCTCTCGCAGAACGCTGCTCATTTGCTCCAGTTCATCAATGAATCCGGCCAGAATCTGGCGCTCCAAACGTCGCTCTGCACTATAACCAAACAGGTCCAATGGTGTGCCACGCAAGCCCTTGAGAGCTGAGAGCACCGGAAATAGTGCCGCCATTCCGCGACCAAATGACGATTTCCGTGGATGCCCATTGCCATCCTTGCGTCCCAAGACAGGCGGGGCCATGTGATATTCCAGCTTGTCATAGCTCTCGAACTGTTTGCCGAGCTGCCGCTTGAAGCTGCCGTCGCTGTAGAGCCGAGCCACTTCGTATTCATCCTTGATAGCCATCAATTTGAACAATGACCGCGCAGCGGCGGCAGACACCGGACCAGCAGCGCCAGACGCAAGTTCTTCAGCTTCAACAAGCGGCTTCAGTGTTTCCCGGTACCTGGAAGCCCAGCCCTTGTTCTGATAACCCTCCAGGAATTCCGCGCGGCGATCGATGATTTCGGCAACCGTTTCCTCGGCCACTTTGTCGGCTTCCGCCAGCTGAGCCGACACAAGAACCTCGACAGACTTTGGATCGTGGCCTGCTTTCCTGCCCCACCTGAAGGCGGCGATGTTCATGGTCACGGATTGCCCGTTGAGCCGGATAGCTTCCTCGACAGAGTCCGGCGTGAGCGGCAATGCGCCCCTTTGGGATGCCATTCCAAGCATGAACATGTTGGCCGCAATCGCATTGCCGAACAAGCGAGTGGCCGCAAGTGTAGCGTTGAAGAAGCTGGTCTGCTCGGTCCCGGCCGCCTTGACGATTGCCCGCTTGATCCGCTCCGTTGGCAATGAAAAGTCTGCATTGCGGGTGAAATCACCCGGCATGACTTCGCTGGTATTGACCAGGAATGCGGTTTCACCCTCACGCACTGAAGTAAGCACTTTCCTTGAGCCTGAAACCACCAGGTCGCATCCAAGCACGAGGTCAGCCTTGCCGGCTGAAATACGAATTGCATGAATGTCTTCAGGCTTGTGGGCAATGCGCACATGTGAAAACACCGCGCCGCCTTTTTGTGCAAGGCCGGCCATGTCGATCATGCCGCAGCCCTTGCCCTCAAGATGCGCCGCCATTCCCAGAATAGCACCGATCGTGACGACACCGGTTCCACCGACACCGTCAATGATCGACGCCCAGCCCTGATCGAGCGAGGCAATGACCGGGTCCGGCAGACCAACCAAGGGGTCTGGCGCTGACTTGAGCACCGAGCTGTCGGCTTTCCGAATGCGCCCGCCATGAACGGTCACGAACGACGGACAGAAACCTTCTATGCAGGAGAAATCCTTGTTGCAGCCGGATTGATCGATCTTGCGCTTGCGCCCGAATTCGGTTTCGACGGGCTGGATCGAAACGCAATTCGACTTGACGCCACAATCCCCGCAGCCTTCGCACACCAGTTCATTGATGATCACCCGCTTGTCGGGATCAGGGTAGGTGCCACGCTTTCTGCGGCGGCGCTTTTCAGCGGCGCAGGTCTGATCATAGATCAGAACCGTAACACCCGGCACCTCGCGCAATTCACGCTGCACGGCGTCCAGATCCGAACGATGACTGATGCTCATTGATGGTGGCCAGGCTGTGCCTGCCGGATACCGGTCCGGATCATCACTGACCAGCGCAATCCGCTCGACCCCTTCGGCACGAACCTGCCGCGCGATGGCGTCGGCAGTGAGACCGCCTTCGTGCGTTTGCCCGCCTGTCATCGCAACAGCGTCATTATAGAGGATCTTGTAGGTGATGTTCGCACCCGATGCGATGGCAAAGCGCAACGCCAGAACACCTGAATGGTTGTAGGTACCATCACCCAGGTTCTGGAAAATGTGATCGCGCGTTGTAAAGGGCGCCTGCCCCACCCATTGCGCACCCTCGCCCCCCATCTGGGTGAACCCCGTGGTATCGCGGTCCATCCAGAGTGACATGAAATGGCACCCGATACCCGCGGCCGCGACTGAGCCTTCAGGAACCTTGGTCGAAGTATTGTGCGGGCAGCCTGAACAGAAGTAAGGGGTGCGAGAGGCCACATCCGACACACTTGCCAGCATGCTCTGGAACTGACGGATGCGTTTGACCTTTGCGTCGATGTCCTCCGCATATCCAATGACCTTGAGCACACGCTCGCCGACCGCAACGGCAATGTCATTGGGATCAAGCGCACCCTTGACCGGGAAAAGCCAGTCGCCGCGCTCGTCGCGCTTGCCCACCACCATGGGCTGCCGCGCCGCGCCGTAAAGCGCTTCCCGCAACTGGCTTTCCAGCAGCGAGCGCTTTTCCTCGACCACAATCACCATGTCGAGGCCTTCGACAAATTCGACCATGTCAGGCAGATCGAATGGCCATGGGCAGGCAACCTTGAACAACCGGACACCAATCTGGTTGGCGCGCGCCTCATCAATTCCCAGGTCATCAAGAGCCTGACGCACATCCAGGTAGTTCTTGCCAACCGTCAGGATGCCGATCTTGGCGTTGGCGCCACCGGTATAGATGATCCGGTTAAGCCCGTTTGCCCTGATATAGGCGCTCGCGGCATCGCGCTTGAACTCGTGAAGTCGCATTTCCTGACCAAGAAAATCAAGATCATTGGCGCGGATATTGAGCCCACCCGGCGGCATTGCGAATTCAGGCAGGATGATCTTCAGACGATCGATCCCCGCATCAACCGAGGCTGTGGACTCGACATTATCCTTGACGCATTTGAGCGCCGCCCACGTTCCGGCAAACCGGGACATAGCGAACCCATGAAGCCCGTAGTCGATCATCTCCTGCACGCCGGCCGGATTGAGGATAGGGATCATGGTGTCGATGAAATTGAATTCGGTCTGGTGGGCGTTGGTGGAGCTTTCCGCCGTATGATCATCCCCCATCAGCGCAAGCACACCTCCATGCCGAGACGATCCGGCCAGGTTGGCATGGCGAAACACATCTCCCGAACGATCAACGCCGGGTCCCTTGCCGTACCAAAGGGAAAACACCCCATCATACTTGCCGGTGCCGTCCAGACCCGATTGCTGCGTCCCCCAGCATGCTGTCGCAGCCAGTTCCTCGTTCAGGCCAGGCTGAAAGACAATGTTTCGACCTTTAAGGGATCTCTCGGCACGCATGATCTGCTGGTCCAGACCACCAAGCGGAGAACCGCGGTAGCCTGACACGAAGCCCGCTGTGTTGAGGCCGGCAAGACGGTCCCGCTCATGCTGCATCATCAACATGCGAACAACAGCCTGCGATCCGGTGACAAAAATCCGGTCCTTTGTCAGGTCAAATTTGTCATCGAGCGAAACATCATGCACTGTCATTTACAGTCTCCTCAAACCGCACTGGCCCGGATCAAGACTGATCCGGAACCGATCACGGGCATTCTCCCGACCCGTTACCTTTGCAATGATATTTGGCCCAGTCGGCGCAGCGGTCAATCGATTTCATTCAATAACCAGGACTGCGCAATCAGATGGTTGGCAACCCGCATGAGACGAAACTATCTGTCGCCAGCACCCTCTTGCGCGACCGATTCAGCGTCAGATCGAATGCCCCCCATCAACAGTAATCGAACTACCCGTCATGTAGGCACTCGCTTTTGAGGCCAGCAGCAGCACTATGCCGTCAAGATCATGCATGTCGCCAAGCCGTCCCGTAGGGTTTTGACCGGCCATGAATTTGGCCCCGGGTCCCTTCAGAAAGGGCGCCGTCAGACCGGTTTCAAACCAGCCGGGCCGGATTTCATTTACCCTTATTCCGTGCTTCGCCCATTCAAGCGCCAGGCATCTTGTCATCTGGCTTACGGCTGCCTTGGATGCGCCATAGGCCGAAACCTGACGCTGCGCCATTTCAGACAGAACACTCGAGATGTTGATGATCGAGCCGCCACGGTCGTCACGAATCATGCGCCGGGCGGCCTCCTGCGCAACCATGAACGCCCCCTCCACATTGACGGCCATGACATCACGAAGCGTTTCGCGCGTGAGATGGGTCGCTTTGTCGCGGTGAGCAATGCCTGCATTGTTGATGAGGACGCTGACCGGCCCAAGCGCCGCCTCGACCCGGTCAAAAGCATCGCCAATCATATCATCCCTACACACATCCAGCGGCACGGAAATCGCTTCGCCACCGAGCTCAGCAATCGTGTTTACACCTGTCTGCAAGCTTTCAGGATCATTGCCCGCAAGCGCCAGCTTGGCACCATTCATCGCCAGCGCCCGGGCCATGGCAAACCCCATCCCGGTACCGCCACCGGTCACCAGCACAATCTCGCCTGAAACATCAAACAACTCACTTGCTCGCACTGTGAACCTCTTTTTGCTGTACCCGACCAAAGCTATAGCCGCAGTCAGTGGTTGTTGCCACCATCGGCAGTTCGCCTAACTGGTAAAATTAATGCACCACTCGTTGCATTTCCTGTGTTTTTCCTGATATGGGCTGGCGCAGCATTATGCAAATGATATGGATAGTGCGAAATGGGAACCATGGTTGATCACACTCCTTTCAAACGGAGGTGAAATCACCGGGAGGGCAATATGGGTAGTCTTTTGGCATTGAGCCGGTTTATCGACCGGATCAATGAGTTTGTCGGACGCAATGTGTCCTGGCTGGTGCTGGCGGCCGTGTTGATCAGCGCTGGAAACGCAACAATCCGCAAGGTGTTCGACATGTCGTCAAACGCCTGGCTGGAAGTCCAGTGGTACTTGTTTGGCGCGGTTTTCATGCTCGCCGCAGGTTACACGTTGCGCAAGAACGAGCATGTCCGAATTGACGTTATAGCGGGCAATCTTTCCAAGCGCACGCGTGACTGGATCGACCTGTTTGGCCACTTCCTGTTTCTGCTTCCCTTCTGCCTGATGATGACCTACCTCGCGTGGCCATTTTTCTGGCGCTCGTTCCAATCCGGCGAGATGTCCAGCAACGCCGGTGGTCTCATCATCTGGCCGGCCAAGGCGAGCATCCTTCTGGGCTTCATTTTGCTCACAGCTCAGGCTGTGTCCGAGATCATCAAGCGCATTGCCATCATTCGAGGACTCATGGAAGAGGAGATCGGCCACGATCATTCCATGCCGCCACAGGTCGAGGCTGCCTCCGACATGAAGGGCCGCACCGATGCTTGATTTTATTGCCCACAATCTTGCACCGATCATGTTCATCACCGTCATGGCGATGCTGCTGATCGGCTACCCGGTTGCGTTCACGCTTGCCGCTGGTGGCATGTATTTCTTTATTGTCGGCGTCGAACTCAGCCATATTTCACCGGAGATCCGGCTGTTCTGGCCCTTGGCTCAGGCCAATATGAATCGCGTTTTCGACGTCATGCGCAACGACACGCTGCTGGCGATTCCGTTCTTCACTTTTATGGGGCTGATTCTCGAGCGGTCACGCATGGCAGAGGATCTGCTTGATACCATTGGCCAGCTTTTCGGAACGCTCCGTGGCGGCCTGGCATTTGCCGTTATCATCGTCGGCGCACTGCTTGCAGCCACCACTGGTGTTGTAGCGGCGTCCGTGATCGCAATGGGCTTGATCTCGCTGCCGATCATGATGCGGTACAACTACCACCCCGGCCTCGCTGCCGGCACGATCGCCGCATCTGGAACGCTCGCGCAGATCATTCCGCCCTCTCTTGTCCTTATCGTGATGGCCGATCAGCTCGGCCGGTCGGTTGGCGACATGTATGTCGGCGCCTTTTTCCCGGCGATGATTATCGTCGGCATGTATTGCGCCTACATATTTGCAATCACCCTGATCAAGCCGGAATGGGTGCCTGCCCTGCCGCCCGAAGCGCGGCCACTGGGCAGCGGCGGCCGCTCGCTGATCATTATTCTCGCAACCGCGGTAGCCCTGTTCCTGGTATGTGACTTCTACGTGTTCGATCAACTGCGCTATGAGACCCGCGTCGTCTGGTCAGCGCTTGTTGCAACGATCCTTCCCTACGCATTTGCGCTTCTCAACCGAAAGATGAACCTGGGCTATCTGTCCAAAATGGCAGAGCAGGTCGTGATTGTCCTGATCCCGCCACTGGCACTGATTTTCCTGGTTCTCGGCACCATTTTTCTGGGCATCGCAACGCCCACTGAAGGTGGCGCGATGGGAGCAACCGGCGCGCTGATCATGTCGATCATGAAGGGCCGCCTGGACAAGAGAACCCTTCTCCAGGCGCTGGATTCAACCGCAAAACTGGCAACCTTTGTGATGTTCATCCTGATCGGTGCGCGCGTGTTCGCTCTCACCTTTTATGGCATCTCGGGTGACCGTTGGGTTGAAGAACTGCTCTTGGCGCTGCCAGGTGGAGAGATCGGCTTTCTGATCACCGTCTCAATCGTTATCTTCATTCTGGGCTGCTTTCTCGATTTCTTCGAGATCGCCTTCATCATGGTTCCATTGCTGGCCCCGGTTGCCGAAAAGCTTGGCATCGACCTGATCTGGTTTGGCGTCCTGCTGGGATTCAACCTTCAAGCCAGCTTCCTCACGCCACCATTCGGGTTTGCGCTGTTCTACTTGCGTTCGGTTGCACCGATGAAAGCCTGGCATGATGAAACCACGGATCGGATGATTGAGCCGATTTCGACCAAGGCGATTTACACCGGAACATTGCCGTTCATCATCATACAGGTCGTTATGCTGGGAATTTTGATCGCCTTCCCAGGGCTTGTAACACACTACAAGACGGAACCATTGATGATGGATCAAAGCGACATCAATCAGGAGATCAACAACATCGGCGGTGGCGGATTTGGTTTGCCAGGTTCCGGCCTGAGTCTCGACGGCGGCTTTGGCTTGCCCGGCACGCCGAGTATGGGCGAATCGGACAACGGCATGCCTGCAATGCCGAGCTTTGGCGAACCATCGGCACCAGCAAACGATGGGGCACTGCCTGCGCCTGGAGGCCTTCCGGCTCCTGGCGGTGCGTCAGGGTTACCGAAGTTCGATTGATCCAAGCCAATAAAACCTAGGCATTATTGAGCCATGATCTGAAGAAAAGTCGGCGGTATATCTGCCGGCTTTTTTGCATCTGCAATTGCACGAGAAAGACTCCCGAAACTCACTTCCTGGCGGCAACTGTCGAGGCATTCTGGCTTATTCACTAAGCCAATATGGAGGCGTGACCCTCCTGCAAACTGCTTTGATGCGCCCGGTCAACACCTTGGCAAGGTAAAGCCGATGCCGACTTGAGCCTATTTGCATGGCTTGACCACGAACGCTCCAGCCAAAGACAAACCAATCCGCATACAGAGAAGCCCCGGAACTTTTCAGCTCCGGGGCCTTGAAGGCTCAGTTTGACGTGGGACTAGCTTAGAGCTTGCCGCCGCGCTGCTGGATCATCATGAACGTGTCCATGTTGTATTCAGACAGCTGGAACCAGAGGTAGCCGTCGCCGCGATAGCCCATGTAGCTGTCATGGATTTTCTTGAAGGTCGGGTTCTCGGCGCCGATTTCAGCATAGACCTTGTTGGCTGCAGCAAAGCAGGATTCCAGGATCTCGAGGCTGAACGGACGGAGCTTGGTGCCCTCCGATACGAGCTTCTTGAGCGCTGGCGGGTTCAAGGTGTCGTAACGAGCCATCATCACGCTGTTGGCAAGCGCAGAAGCCGACTTCACGATACCCTTGTAGTTGCTCGGCAGCTCGTTCCACTTGTCGATGTTGATGAGGTTCATCAGCGTCACGCCGCCTTCCCACCAACCAGGATAGTAGTAGTAAGGAGCAACCTTGTTAAAGCCAAGCTTGGAGTCATCATATGGACCGACAAACTCGGCCGCATCGATGGTACCCTTTTCAAGCGCAGCATAGATGTCGCCGCCAGGAATGTTCTGCGGAACAACGCCAACTTCCTGAATGATACGACCACCGAAACCGCCGATGCGGAATTTCAGGCCCTGAAGGTCAGCCACGGTGTTGATTTCCTTGCGGAACCAACCGCCCATCTGGGCGCCGGTGTTACCAGCAGGGAAAGCAATCATGCCGTTGTTGGCGTAGAAATCATTGTTCAGAAGATCAAGACCGCCGCCCTCGTAGAGCCAGCCATTGGTCATGCGCTGGTTGAGACCGAAAGGAACGCCGGTGCCGAATGCCCAGGTAGGGTCCTTGCCGAAGAAGTAGTACGAAGCAGTATGCGCCATTTCGATGGTGCCATCGCGAACCGCGTCTGCGCCTTCCAGCGCGCCAACGATTTCGCCAGCGCCATAGACCTGGATTTCGAAATTACCATCAGTGGATTCATTAACGGCCTGCGCAAAAACTTCGGCAGCACCATAGATTGTGTCGAGTGCTTTCGGGAAACCCGAAGAACAACGCCACGTGATTTTCGGCATTGTCTGCGCAATGGCCGGAGCGGCCAGAGTGGTCGCGGCTGCAGCACCTGCACCGGCTACCCCAGCCTTTTTGATAAAGGAACGACGATCCATAAAAACCTCCCAGTTGAACTAACGCCGCGAGGCAAGGGTTTTGTCCACCAAATACACCCCAACGACATGGGTTTGACCTAACCATGTTGCGTCAGCCCTTTCAAGCTCAAGACGGCAATTTCAGCGGCAATGGTCAATTTTTCTTGCCAGTTGTAAGCCCATCAAATTCAAGTAAAAATATTCATCATTTTCTTGGACTGCGCGACCGCTGCCGGAATTGACAAAGATCTCATGAAACGCAAAAACCAATGAAGAGCGTCGCTGGAAAGCGGCCGGTCAAATCAAGGAAATTGGGCGATGCATAGCGGACTAGTCGCAATACCGGCAGATATCCGGGAATTTGATGGATATACATGGCACGCAGCTCCCGATCAGTACATCATGGCTGCCGTCAGGGGATCGAATGTTCTGCCGCTGATAGTGCCTGCCCTGAGTGAAGGAACCGATGTCGACATGGTGCTGGACCGCGTCGACGGCGTTCTGATCAGCGGGTCTCGTACCAATGTTCATCCAAGCAATTATGGAGAAGACGAAACGGAACATCACGGTCCGTTTGATCCCGCTCGCGACCAGCTCACTCTGCCGCTCATTCGCCGGGCTATCGAACGCGGCATTCCAATGCTGGCCATTTGTCGCGGAATTCAGGAGCTCAATGTTGCACTAGGTGGTTCGCTCGCGACCGAGATCCAGGAACTTCCCGGACGAATGGATCATCGCAAGCCTGAAACCGAAGACAGGGATGCGGCATTTGCCATCCGGCATTCGATCAAGGTCAAGGAAGGCAGCTGCCTCGCATCCATTTTGGGAGACGGGGACGTGAGAGTGAATTCGCTGCACCGGCAGGCGATCTCCAAGCTTGCGCCGCGGCTGGCGGTCGAGGCTGTTGCAGACGACGGTACAGTAGAGGCTGTCAGCGTTATCGGAGCGCCCGGCTTTGCCATCGGCGTACAATGGCACCCTGAATACTGGGTCGGCAGCGACACGATTTCAGACAAGATATTTGCCGCCTTCGGTGATGCTGTCCGTGCACACCACGCTCGTCCGGCCGCAGCAGCCGAGTAGAGACCCATGAGCCGAGACGTTTCACCAGAGGCGGCAATTTTAACGCAATCACCGCTGGACCTGGGTCACAACAGGATCAGCTCATTCGTGGGCTGACGCCGCCATCCTTGTTATGTGCCTGAGCGATCGAAACCTGTACACTCGGGAACCGGCGTCAGCGCCGGGCGACCTGCAAGCCACGCGCCAAGATTGTCCACCACCAGATCAGCCATCCCGTTACGGGTCGACACCGATGCCGAAGCAACATGGGGCAACAGACAGACATTTGGCAAATCCATCAGCGCTTGCGGCACATTCGGCTCGTGCGCAAAGACATCAAGGCCCGCAGCGGCAATTGTCCGATCTGCAAGTGCTGCAATGAGCGCCGGTTCGTCGATCGTCGAGCCCCGTCCGACACTGATCAGAACGCCTTGCGGACCAAGCGCGCCCAGAATATCGGAATTCACGGCCTTTTCTGTCGCAGCCCCGCCCGGAACAATAACGATCAATGTATCGACCACTGATGCCAGTTCGATCAGGCTCGCGTGCCACGGATAAGCGACATCCGATCGCTCGGTTCTTGTGTGGTAATGAATTGGAAGGCCGAATGCTTCCAGACGTCTTGCTATTGCCAGACCGATCCGCCCAAGCCCGAAAATGCCGATAGTCCGACCCCGCAGTGTCAAGGACGTCAGCGGGTAAGCACCTTCGGCTGCCCAGCGTCCTGCACGGAGATAGGCCTCGGCTTTCGGTAGTTCGCGCAATGTGTTCAGCAACAGGCCTACGGTCGTGTCCGCAACTTCATCAGACAGCACGTCCGGCGTGTTCGTGACCATCACTTTGCGTGTCGCTGCATGCGCTGCGTCTACGGAGTCATAGCCGACACCAAAATTGGCAATCACTTCGAGGTTAGGCAAAGAATCGATGAAATCCGCCGATATGGCAGTCGCAGCGGCAATACCTCTGATACGTGAGCGTGTTTCGTCATTCAAAAGCCCGGCATCGGCAGCATCGATAGAAATGGCATCAAACTCGACTTCGGCGCGCTCCCTGACCCGCGGATGAACCCGCCCGGCAAGAAGAACTACGGGACGCAGCGCACTCATCGGCCAGCTCCCGGATTGAGTGGCGTAGTCGATTGCCGGATTCGCATTTCCGGTTTGATCAGATGCAGACCATTGGCTTCGCTCGATCCATTGAGTTTGTCGAGCAGTGCCCGGGCCGCATAACGACCGACTTCAGATTGTCCGTTCCAGACAGTGGTCAGCGCCGGCGTTGCAATGGCCGCCTCTTCAAGATCATCATAACCAGTCACCGAGATATCCTTTCCAGGCACGAGGCCCGCCCGTGCGATGCCACTCATCAAGCCGATGGCCACCAGATCGTTCCAACACACCGCGGCCGTCGGTTTGAGCGGGTTGGCGAGAAAATTCACAGCCGCTTCAAATCCGCTCTGCTTGGTCCGCGGGCCCGGGATCCTGAGTGCCGGATCAACTTCAATGCCGGCCTTTTTCAGTGCATTGGCGTAGCCCGCATATCGATCCCGTCCCGTCGACGTGTGGTCGGTCCCACCAATCATGGCGATACGGGTATGCCCGAGGCTGATCAGATGGTTGGTGGCAAGAGCTGTTCCGTAAGTGTCATCGCCGCGGAAGGTTGGCACATCGATCTCGGGCACGGAACGTGCGATCAGGATTGCCGGCATACCGTTGTCCTCGGCAAGCCGGATGTCGGATGCCGGCGTTCCGATCGCCGGCGACATGATCACACCATCGCCGCCGAGTTGAAGCAGCGTTTCAATGAAATTGCGCTGCTTGTCGACCGAATCGTAGTGATTGGACAGGATGAAGGTCTGCCGGCTGCGATCGAGCTCAGTTTCGATCGCCTTGAGGATCTCGGCATAAAACGGGTTCATGATATCATGCACGACCACGCCAATGATGCCCGACCGTGAGGTTCTCAGCGACGCTGCACGCCGATTGTAGATATAGCCAAGCTCGATGGCCTTTTCCTTGATGCGATCCCGCGTCACATCCGCCACGAGCGGACTGTCACGCAATGCGAGAGAAACCGTTGCCGTTGAAAGGCCCAGGGCCTCCGCAATCGTTGATAGTTTGATCTTCTGCGCCAAATCCCAATTCCCCCAGCGGAGCACCTCGCCCCGATTCAAACAATTAAACAAATCTAAAAGGTTTAAATCGGGCTGGCAATCAATCAGCGTCCTCTGGCACACCATCAACAACCGAAGAGTTTTCCTTTTGCGGCTCCATTGCATCTGTCACGGCACTCTTTTCAGCCATCGGAACAGGGTCGGACCGCAGACTCGCTGATATGTTGGCGTCCACCGTTGAAAGCAGTTCGAGGAGCTGAGCCACCTGCTTTTTCTTCAACCCTGCGAACGCGGTTTTTTCCGTCTTGCGTTGAGATTTTCGGATCGACTTGATCTGGTCCCGCCCCTCATCAGTCAAGAACACCAACATCATCCGCCCATCATCGGGCGAGCCTTCACGTCGCAAAAATCCTTGCACAGCAAGACGACCGATGGTCTTTGTGACAGTGGGTGCCTTTACCCCGAGGGCCGCTGCAATTGCACCCGGCGTCTGACCGTCTTTCACGTCCAGCGCCAGCATGACGCCATCCTGACCGGCATAGAGGCCAAGATCCAGCAGATGGCGCGACAAGGCGGTCCTTGTGTTGCGCGCAACCTGATTGATCATCGAAAGCGCCTCTGCATGATCGCCCTTCTTCGTCGTCTTGCTCTTGTTTTTCTTTTTGGCGGACATGGACAGCTCCTTCTTGCGGCCTTTGTTCCATCACCCTAGGGTTCAAACTCTAATAAGGCCTGAGCGGAATAACCACCCTATGCCCACACAACCCATATCCATCGCCATACTCCCGCTGGGCGCCCATGAGCAGCATGGACCACACTTGCCATTTGAGACCGACACACTGATCGCTCAGGAAGTGGCTCGGCGGCTTTGTGCTGCTGCTCCAGCCAACGTTGACGCCGTACCGCTGCCTGTCGAATCAATCGGCTATTCTATCGAACACATGGATGTGTCAGGCACGCGAACCCTTGGCTTCGATGAGGCCGTGAACCGCTGGATTGATATTGCCGCGCGCTGTGCCGAGCATGGAACCCGCCGTCTGATGCTGCTGAACGCTCATGGTGGCAACTCGCCGCTCCTGACGATTGTCGCCACCGAAGCCCGGGTCAGGTTCAACATGCTCGTGGTTGCCACAAGCTGGACCCGGTTTGGCATGCCGGCCGAAATCATTCCACCCGAAGACAAGGCCCTCGACATCCATGCCGGCGACATCGAAACCTCGGTGATGCTCGCCATCCACCCGGAGCTGGTCCGCCTGGAGGCGCTTGAGGATTTCCCTTCCCGCCAGGCTGAATATGCCCTGAAGTTCAAGCATCTTCGTGCCTATGGTCCGCATGCTTTCGGCTGGAAAATGTCTGATCTCAACTCACAAGGCGCCGCTGGCAAGGCAAGTCAGGCATCGGCCAGCAAAGGCGAAGCTCTGCTGGCACACGCGGTAAACGGCTTGACCGAATTGCTCACTGACATGGCGAACTTCGACGTAAGCGAGCTGGATTAGGTATTGCGATGAATGAAGTCGATACTCTGATCATAGGCGCCGGACTGGCTGGCCTGACGCTGGCGCGGGAACTCTCTGGGCATCCGGGCAAGGTGATGATCCTCGAGAAATCGAAATCTCCTGGCGGAAGGCTTTCGACCCGCCTCAGCGATTTCGGCAGTTTCGATCACGGCGCGCAATATCTGACCAGCCGCACCCCCGCGTTCACCGCACTGCTGAACCAACTCTCCGAAACTGGCAAACTGGCGCCTTGGAGCCCTGCCGGAAAGGGCAGTTCCCGTCCATGGTGGGTTGGGCAGCCAGGCATGTCGACCCTTGGCAAAGCGCTTGCTCGGGGCCTCGACATCAGCTTCGAAACGCGGGTGACAGAGATTGCATGTGAGGATGGCGGCTTCGTTGTCCACACCCAAGATCCCGCTGGAGAGAAGGCGATCTACGCAGCATCAAGGATTGTTGCAGCTATTCCCGCGCCACAGGCTATGGATCTGCTCGTTCCGCTTGATCCCGTTTTTCTCAAGTTGCAAGAGGTCAGCATGGCTCCCTGTTGGTCTGCGATGCTGGCGTTCGAGAGCCGTTTGAATGACTTGCTGGACCTGACGCGCGGTAAAGAGGGTGATGTGCTTTCGCTGATTGCGCGCAACGGCTCCAAACCCGGCAGAGACGGCGAGACCTTTGTGATCCATGCGACGCCAGAGTGGAGCCGCGCGCACATCGAGAATGATCCAGATACCGTCAAATCAGCGATGGTGAGCGCACTGCGGCAACAGACCGGACTTGGCGACCATTTGCCCGCGCCCGTGCATTGTAAGGTTCATCGCTGGCTCTATGCGCTGGCGGAAACTCCGCTGGATCAACCCTTCTTCGGCAATTCGGGGAATACGCTGTTTGCCTGCGGCGACTGGTGTATAGGCGGTCGTGCCGAAGCGGCACATCAATCCGGCCTGGCTCTGGCGCAGCACATCATTTCCTTGTGAGTGGCATAAGCCACGCGAAACGCCTATATGGGGTTCAAACACACCTTCCTGACTGAGAGATCCGATGAGCGAAGCGCCAGTTCCCACACCCGTGGCCCCCATCCCCGTGACAGTCCTGACCGGCTATCTGGGTGCCGGCAAGACAACCCTCCTGAACCGAATTCTCTCCGAACCGCACGGCAAGCGTTACGCGGTGATCGTCAACGAATTCGGCGAAATCGGGATCGACAACGACCTGATCGTGGAATCCGACGAGGAAATCTACGAGATGAACAATGGTTGCGTCTGCTGCACAGTGCGCGGCGACCTGATCCGCGTTGTCGAAGGCCTGATGCGTCGCCCTGGCCGGTTTGACGCCATCATCGTCGAGACCACGGGCCTTGCCGATCCAGTACCGGTAGCCCAGACTTTCTTCATGGACGAGGACGTTCGCGCAAAGACGAGACTCGACGCAGTCGTCGCACTCGTCGACGCAAGGCATTTGCCTGCCCGGCTCAAGGACAGCCGCGAAGCGGAGGATCAGATCGCCTTTGCCGACGTTGTGATTTTGAACAAGACCGATCTGGTGACACCGGAAGAGCTAGAATCGGTCGAACGCACCGTGCGCGCCATCAACCCATCAGCGCGAATTCATCGCACCGAACGGGCCGCAGTGGCCCTTGATGCCGTGCTCGACCGGGGTGCTTTTGATCTCAGCCGCGCGCTTGAGAATGATCCGCATTTCCTTGATCACGATCACCCCGACCATGCCTGCGGCCCGGATTGCGATCATGATCATGACCATGATCACGGCCATCATCACCACGGCCATGACCACGATCATCACGGTCACAGCCATCACGATCACGCCGAACCGTCGGCCATTCACGATCTCACGATCCAGTCGGTTTCGTTGCGCGCTGGCCCGGTCAACCCGAAGAAATTCTTCCCGTGGATCGAAAAGATCACACAGCTTGAAGGTCCCAATATCCTGCGCCTCAAGGGTATCATCGCATTTGAAGGTGACGCCGATCGCTACGTGATCCAGGGTGTGCACATGATTGTCGAGGGCGACCATCAGCGGGCATGGAAAGAGGGCGAAAAGCGCGAAAGCCGGATCGTCTTCATCGGCCGTGAACTTGACCGCGAGAAGCTCGAGCGAACCTTCCTCGCCTGCCAAGCCTGAGGGACGCCGTATCATGCCAACAGTCGCGCCCATCGATCTCGATGACCATTGCCTTGCAACCGGATTTCTGGACGACGTTCCGTATTTCGCACTCGTTTCCGGACAGGTTGTTCGCCTTGACCACGGAACCCACCACCACGAGATGCATGATGGCTTGCTTGCCACTGCCGTCAGTTGGGACGGCAAGAGCCTGATCACCGGCGGCGAAGACGGCAAGGTGATGCGGCTTGATGCCGATGGAACCGAGACAATTGCGCGCGGACCTACACGCAAATGGGTCAGTGCCATTGCCGCAGGGCCGCAGGGCGCCATCGCTTTCGCCGATGGGCGTCAGGCCACGGTGCTGCTCACCGACGGAACCGAACGGACCTTCGAGGAGGCCCGCACGATCGAGGGCCTCGCCTTCGCGCCGAAAGGCCTGCGGCTGGCAATGGCGCGCTACAATGGCGTATCGCTCACCTTCGTCCACGGCAGCGCTCCAGCAGTCGATTTCGAATGGAAAGGCGCCCACAATCAGGTGATGTTCAGCCCTGATGGACGGTTTCTGGTCACTGCCATGCAGGAAAATGCGCTGCATGGCTGGAAGCTCGATGGCAAACCGGGCAGCGAACAGCGCCACATGCGCATGACCGGCTATCCGGCCAAGGTCAAATCCCTGTCGTGGTCCAACAAGGGCAAATGGCTCGCCTCTTCTGGTGCGCCATCAGCGATCGTCTGGCCGTTCTCGGCCAAGGATGGCCCGATGGGCAAGGCCCCGCTTGAGCTCGGCCAGCGCGCAGACACGCTTGTCACATGCGTTGCATGCCATCCAGTCGAGGATCTTGTCGCCATCGGTTTCGGCGACGGCATGGTTCTCGCCGTCCGCATTGCCGACAGCAAGGAAGCCCTGCTGCGGCGGCCTGGCAAAGGACCTATCACTGCAATAGCTTGGAACAAGCCAGGTCGCCTGCTCGCGTTTGGATCGCAAGCAGGCGACTGTGGTGTTGTCGACATCGCCGGATAACAGCCACCCCGGTTACGACCAGGACAACTCCAGCTGCGGCCGGCCGTTTGACGTCCGTTCGCGGCTAGACCCATCCCTGCCAATGGTCCCGTTGATCCGCTTGCGGAAGGCGGAAAAGCTGTCGAAGGTAACAACGTCGACAGCTTCGTCGAGATCCACAGCGACCCGGTAATGCCCCGGAGCCGAAGTCAGAGCCTGGATACCCACAATCCGGCCTGCGAAGGGCTGGCCGAGATAAGCGCCGTTTACGCGTGAACCAGGCCCCAGACTTTCCGGCCCGGGCCGGTTGCCCAGCGCGGCATGCAGTGTGTTCCAGTCATTAAATCCGTATTGAGCGGCAATCAGCTCCAGCGCCTTGGAATGGCCTATGGTGTTGCCATTGGCTTCAAGCCGGGTTCTCAGACGGCGCGCCTGATCTTTCAAGGTGCTCAAATTTGGCAGTGGCGTGTGATCACGCATGGCAGTTCTCCTGTCATGACATGCTGTTTAGAAGGGGTGCCCGCATTCCACTGTCTGGCATGTCATCATGGAGGTGACTGCTTGAAAGCTGGAGACTTCACCATGGCACAAGGCCTGCGGACGGCCGGGACTCCAGACCCGAAGACGCTCAAATAGGTACGCATGAGCTGCTTGTCAATCGGCAGCACGGGCAGCATCGGCATAAGGGCTGTTGGGGATAAACCAAAAAATCGGAACCATTCGGGAGGACGTTCGTTGGGGAGTAGATTTGCAAGGAACCGATAATGACCCAAGCGAAACCCACCAGCGGCTTTTCTCCCAACAGACGCAGCATGCTCATCGGCGGCTCGGCACTGGCGCTGGCAGCGTTCGCGGGGTGGCCCGGCAAGGTTTCAGCCGCCACAATCGATACCGACGCTTTCCTTGAGCTCTCCAAAAAACTGACCAACAAGCCGGATCTATCCCCCGACCTGGCCGAGAAGATGCTGAAGGCGTTCGAGGCAGTCGGCAAGAGTGACGGTATCGCGGCGCTTGCTGACGGGTCCGAAGACAAGGAAATGGGAAATGCCATTGTCGCAGCCTGGTACAGCGGCGTCTCGCCCGACCCGGAAAGCGGCGAGGTGATCACCTACACCGACGCCCTGATGTGGCAGGCGATGAGCTTCACCAAGCCTATGGGCTATTGCGGTGGAGAGACAGGGTACTGGGCCGAACCTCCAGCCGGCTAAGCCCCTGTCTCTCCACCCCAAGTCTTTTGACCAAAAAATTCGTTTTCCGGGAGCCAGCACCATGGCCAATGACATCTCTGCAGACATTCTCATCATCGGAACCGGCGTGGCCGGTGCAATTGCCGGCGCAAAGCTGGCGGCGAAAGGATTGAAAGTCGCCTTTCTCGAATCCGGCAAGCGGATAGAAAGATACGCCGCGGTTGAGAAGTTCTGGAACGCCAAGATCAAGGTGCCGGAATCGGCTTACCCCAACGACCCAACCGCGTCCCATCCCCTGACCCATCGCATTGAGGACTTCTATCAGCAGCAAGGCCCCGAGCTGTTCAAGTCCACCTACATCAAGGTTGTCGGCGGAACCACCTGGCACTGGCTCGGAACAACGCTGCGCAATCTTCCCTCCGATTTCAAATTGAAGACGCTCTACGGGCACGGTGTCGACTGGCCTATTGGCTATGACGATCTGGAGCCATTTTATCTAGCGGCTGAAAACGAGATCGGTGTGGCCGGCAACTCTGCCGAAGATCTCGGCTCGCCACGTTCCGGAGAATATCCGATGCCGGAAATTCCCATGACCTACCTCGACAAGCATTTTGCCTCGGCACTGGACGATACTCGCTATCACGTCCGATCAACTCCACAGGGCAGAAACTCGGTTTACCGTGAGGATCGCCCGGAATGCTGCGGCAACAATTCCTGCATCCCGATCTGCCCGATCCAGGCCAAATATGACGCTACCGTCCATGTCGCTTTGGCCGAGAAATCGGGGGCTACCGTGCATTCCGAGACCACAGCCACAAAACTCAATGTTGGGGACGACGGACGGATCACGTCTGTCGATTTCCGCCGTGCCGACGGAACCACAGGAACGGCCTCCGGCAAGGTCGTGATCGTTGCGGCTCATGCTCTTGAAACACCTCGCCTGCTGCTGAATTCGGCGCAGGAAAAGGCGCAAAACGGTGTGGCCAACAGCTCCGACCAGGTCGGACGCAATCTGATGGATCATCCCTCGCGTCTGAGTTGGGCAGAAGCTGCAGAACCTGTCTGGCCCTATCGCGGCCCGCTTGCAACCTCTGGCATTGAAAACCTTCGTGACGGCGATTTCCGCAAGGATCGTGGTGCTTTCCGTATCGAGATCGGCAATGATGGCCACAGCTGGCCGACAGGCGCGCCGACGTCAACCGCCTCCGCTCTTGCCTCTCAAGGTCTGCGCGGAGAAGAGCTCGACGCGGCAATCAAGGATGCGACATCACGCCAGATCAGGCTTGCTTCACTGGTTGAACAGTCACCTGACGCCGAAAACCGCGTGACGCTTGATCCCGAAAAGCGCGACGCCAACGGTGTTCCGCTGCCGCGCATCCGCTATGATTTCGACGACTACACCCGCGAAGGCCTGAAGGCTGCGGAAAAAGCGCATGAAGAGGTGTTTCAGGCGCTGGGCGCGAAGAATATTCAGCACTCGCCGGACGTTCAGGGTGCTGGGCACATTATCGGCACGGTACGGATGGGCGCTGATGCATCAAGCGCCGTCGTCGACGCCGACCTGCGCAGCTTCGACCATCCCAATCTGTTCCTTCTCGGATCCGGAACCTTCCCGACATCGGCAACGGCCAATCCGACATTGACCATTGCGGCCCTGTCGCTGCGATCAGTCGACGCTATTGCGGCGTCCGTCAAATAACCGGATCCGCTCAGGCGACCTGAGCCATCCTGCGCGCAGCGCGGAGCAATCCGCCCTTCATTGCCTGGCGGCCTGAGGCGACCAGCAAGCCTGACGCATCTTCGAGATGGTTTTCAACCAGCTCCAGGCCCAGCAGACGATGGCGCTCGACAGGTCCAGGCATCATCAGGCCACAGGTCTTTTCAGCTGAAAAGCCGAACCGCTCGTAGTAGGGCGCATCACCCACCAAAATGATCGCCCCATGACCGGAATCCTTGGCCTGAGCGATGGCATGCTGCATCAGCGCGGAGCCGATGCCTCGGCCTTCAGCGGTAGCGTTGACCGCAAGCGGGCCAAGCAAAAGCAGCGCCTTGTCCCCCGCCGCGGCATCCCACAGCCGCACGCTGCCGATAACCTGAGCTGCACCATTGCGTGCAACAAAGGCCAGTCCCGGTGACGGCAACCTGCCGCGGCGAAGCTTTTCAGAACTCTTGCGCCGGCGATCCACCCCCATTGCGCGGTCCAGCAGTGCTTCACGTGCAGGCACATCAAACTCTGCTTCGTTATCGATGACGAAGCAGGTTTCATTGGAAATCATGACATCGGATGTCATCGGTTGCTCCGTTCCCGGCCCGGTATCAGGGCCAAATCAAGACAGAGCATCGTACGGCCACTTCCAGACCCGGCCTTTGGAGGAACCGGAGAACAGAATGAACGCTTGATGCGTTGATGGACCACGCCTTGCCAGGCATTGATCCGCTCATGTCTGCCTTGGATTGGAGGGAGAACCCGACCGCACTTCCAGCAATGAAGGTGTGCCTCTTCAGTAACCCCGGCTGTTGGAAAGCCGGCAGACACCAGAAAGGCCCGCACCGTCGTTGCTTCAAGATGTCCTCGCTCAACCGGTTGGCCGGAGAAACGACTGGAGGGGTTAGTTCCAGGTACCTTACCGATTCCTCACCATTCGAGGGTCGGCGGACACCCACAGGCACGTGCGACTTTGGGCAGACGCGATTTAGGATTTTCGCTTGTCGCAATCAAGTGTTTTCTCAATCCCCTCTTGAAAAAACATATCTCTGAACGAATATCCGGTAACTGTTCGATATATCACTACGATACCGGCGCCTGAATCGGTCAGACGCGGATACGAAGGACCAGCCTTTCATGGATACACTGACCAGGATTCGCGCTTTCATCGATGTGGTTGAAGCCGAAGGGTTTTCCGCCGCCGCACGCAAGGTCGGTCGTTCCAAGGCGCTTCTGTCAAAATATGTCCGCGAGCTTGAAGACGATCTTGGTGCCTTGCTGCTCAATCGCACCACTCGGCAGTTTTCACTCACCGAGGCTGGTCACACCTACTATCGCACCGCCTCCGACATCCTCAAGGAAATAGACAACCTCGCGGATCTCGTGCGCGAAGGCTCAACCGACCTCAAGGGCCGGATCCGTGTTTCTGCCCCGCGCACGTTCGCAGACGCTGCCATTGGCCGATCGCTAATCGATTTTGCCGCCGCCCATCCGGATATCATACTCGAAATCATCTCGGATGACCGATTTGTCGACCTCGTCGAGGAAGGCTATGATGTGGCGATCCGCATCACCAAGCTCGAGGATTCAGGCCTGATCGCACGCAAGCTATCGGCTTTTTCGCTGATGCCCTGCGCATCTCCTGAATTTCTGGAAAAACACGGTCCGATCACCCACCCGTCCCAACTTTCCGACATTCCCTGCATTATCGACACCAATGGCAGGTTTCTCAACAACTGGCGTTTTGATGGTCCAGATAGCTCTGCGATCAGCGTAACCGTTCATGGTCGACTTGAGGTCAACAGCCCACTCACCGCCATGCGCGCGGCCGAGGCTGGCCTTGGCGTTGCCATACTGCCTGACTTCATTTTCAAGGAACGTCAACCGAACGGCACGCTCGTGCCTATTCTCGAGGAATTCACCACGAACGACCGGGGAATCTATGCAATCTACCCGCATCGTCGCTACCTGCCGGCCAAGGTTCGCGCGTTTGTCGATTACCTGACCCAGTGGTTCAAGACAGCGCACTGATTCCAATTGTCGCGCCATCTGGTGCGCGCCGAAATTTGGTCCATATTCGGTGCCACGGGAACGCATCGAACGATAAAAACGGATCGGCAAACCATGAGCACACCTATGATGTGGCGACTACCTGTCATGGCTGCAGTTGCGGGCATGCTGTTGCCAACCGCAGCATCAGCCCATCCCCATGTGTTTGCGGAAGCGCGTCTCGAGATTGATACCTCGGCTGACGGGCGAGTAACCGAACTGCGCAACGTCTGGCGGTTCGACGAGGTCTTCTCTTCGAGCGTCATCCTGGATTTTGACGAGAACGCCGATCTCAAGCTCGATGCAACTGAACTCGCAAACATCAGCGACATGGTCACCCAGTCGCTGGCTGAGTTCGATTACTACATCAACATCACCGTCAATGGTGAGGATGCGGAAATTTCATTAACTGAACCCATCAAGGTCGATTACCAGGACGGACAGTTGCTGATGTTCTTCGCGGTGGTCCCGAAAAAGGAAATTCCTCTGAACGGGAAGATTGCCGTCGGTGTGTTTGACCCAACCATGTATGCAGCACTCGATTTCATCAACGATGAAGACATGATGGTGACAGGCAGCTCAGCCACGCATTGCGCGCGCAATGTGGTGCGACCGGACCCTGATGAGGTCATCGCCCAGAACCAGGCGTCCCTGACCGAAGCGTTCTTTGAAACGACGGAAAGCAGTGACCTTTCAAAACTGTTCGCCACACGGCTGGAGCTCGATTGCAAATGAATACCGTCTCCAAGCGCTTGATCCTGGCCGCATCCATTTCATGTGTCCTGATTGCTGGCGTGGCCCATGCACAATCATCCCTCGGCATCGGCGCAGCCGAGCCGACCATCACTCCAACCGGGTTTGGCGGGTCGTTCCTGTTATGGGTCAATCAGCAGCAACAGGCATTCTACCGGTCCCTGACGGGCGCCCTGAAAGCCATGCGCTCCGACCCTTGGCAAATGTGGGGACTGGTTAGCCTGTCTTTTCTCTATGGCGTGTTTCATGCGGCAGGGCCCGGCCACGGCAAGGCCGTGATTTCCTCTTACATGATCGCCAATGAAGTGGCGCTGAAACGTGGCGTGGTTCTCGCACTGATATCGTCGATGCTGCAGGCACTGACTGCGGTGACTGTGGTTGGCGTCGCCTATTATCTGCTGCGCGGCCTTTCGATTTCCATGACTGAGGCCACACATTTCATGGAAATCGCCAGCTATGCGCTGATCGCCGCTTTTGGGCTCTGGCTACTCAGCCGGAAATTGCTCTCGTTGCGAACCAGCCCGGCACTGAACGTTGCTCATGGGCATGTCCACGCCCATCACGAACATCAGCACGCCGCCAGCCACGCTCATAATGATCATGATCATGGACATGGGCATGGGCATCACGCTCACAACCACGCAGAAGTCTGCGCGACATGCGGTCACGCTCATCTGCCTGATCCCAAGCTGATCTCGGGTCGTGATTTCAGTGTGCGTGAAGCCTGGAGTGCTGTCATCGCAGTTGGCCTGAGGCCCTGCTCCGGCGCTCTTATCGTGCTCACGTTCTCTATGTTGAACGGGCTCTGGATAGCTGGAATTGTCTCAGCCTTCGCGATGGCGCTCGGCACCGCGATCACGGTGTCTGCCCTGGCAACCCTGGCGGTTATGGCAAAAGGCGCTGCAGTGCGCCTGGCTGGCGCCTCGATGGGCGGCATGGTCGGCACTGCAATTGAAATTCTGGGCGCAGCGACGGTTTTCGCACTCGGATTGCTATTGCTAGCTGCGTCCTTGCAAGCCTGAAGCCTCTACTCGGGTATGTCTTTATTTTTGCGCTGACTTCTGCCGCGCAACCAGAAGACAGCAAAAAATGCCAGGACGAAGAAAATCGCAACCGCATAGGACAGCCAGGGTGATATCTCCGACAGGGACATCATCATGGATGGCATGTAGTAGAAAACCAGCCCGGTTCCGCCGAGAATCAACGCCGCGGCGATCGCGGACGAGCGGTTTGATGTGGTCGGTTCGCTCATGGGTCTGTTCCTTTGCAATCGGCGATCATGCACCAGATAAGCCTTTTCACAGTCACTGCAACACCTGTGGCTACGCTAAGGGTTCCCCGCCACCTTCAATTTGCTGCGGCCGGATCTTTCAAGCTTCCGGAACAGGCATCGACATGTGGATGACACTGCGCCCTGGACGGACGTCTTCCTGGTCCACCATAAAACCTATCCGCTTGTACCATGAGAGCGCCGGATTGAGGCTATTGGTTATCAATCCGACCCGGTTCAATCCGAGTTCCCGCGCCCGCTCGAATGTCGCCTCAAGCAGCAAGCGCCCCGTTCCCGAACCAGCGGTTTCCGGTGCTGTGGCGATCGATTCAAGGAACAGAACCTCCCTAAGGACGCGCAGGATGAGAACGCCTTTGAGTGAACCGCCGCTTTCATCAAACCAGACTTCGCACTCTTCCAGGATCTTGCCATAGTCCCATTCAAGCGGGATCGCCCGTGCGCCGACAATGGCTTCAGTCCGTGCGTAGGCAGCCCGCTGGAACGCCTCGACACGCGCCCGGTCACTTATTGCAGCTCTGCGAAGATCCATCACTCCTGCGCTGCCCTTATATCCTCAAGACGTCTTTTCTGCCGTCCGTCGAGATCGAAATTGGACGGCTCAAGCCAAGCTTCAAAAGCCTGTTTGAGCGCGGGCCATTCGCTGTCGATCATCGAAAACCAGGCCGTATCCCGATTGCCGCCCTTGGAAACGATATGCTGCCGGAAAACGCCTTCGAACTGAAAGCCTAGCCTTATGGCCGTAATCTTCGAAGGGCCATTCTCATTGTGACACTTCCACTCGTAGCGCCTGTAATCGAGATCCTCAAACACATGCCGCGCCAATAGATAATGCGCTTCAGTTGACATCGGCGACCGCGCCATTGCCGCGCCATGGGCGACCGAGCCAACCTCGACCACACCGTTTGCCGGATCGGGCCGCATCAGGGACGCCATGCCGACGATATCGCCCGTTTTGCGGCTGCGGACTATATTTACGACCATCCCTGTCTTCGCATTGACTGACAACCAATCACCGAGCTGGCTGGGCTTTTCATAAGGCCCATTGGGAAAATACTGGATCAGTTCGCTAATGCCGGGGCCGCCGAGGGCCTCCCATAGAGCCGCTTCGTGAATTTCACGATCGAACGTTTCAATCATGACATACCGCCCCGTCGAGGAGAAACCCTCCGGCGCGGGCCGCGCCGTCCACTTCGTCAAATCACGCATTGATGCCACCTGAATTGAAATTCGCGCCGGGATAGGACATGAGTTCATCAGACAAAACAACCACCGTCGCCAGGAAAATATGATGATCCATCCAGTTGCAGCCTTTGACCGTCTCGGTGAAGAGAATGCCTTCGCCGTTCTCGCGCGCGCCACCGATCTTGCCAACCAGGGTCGGGACATAATCAACCTCGGCATCGGGCAACCGGATTTCAAAACCCCAGTCCATATCGTCGATGCAGCGGTCAAGGCTCTGCGTGACGGGCACCACGGTTACACCCCGGCAAATGGTCTGCTGCAGACCCGAGAGGCAGTGTGCCGGAGAACACATTCCATGACCGGCGTTGAAATATCGCCTGACAGCGTGATGATCATGCCCGGTGGCAAACCAACCATGTACGCCGCGATCCGTCTGCTTGGTGAACCGGGTGTCGATATCCTCTATCCGGATCCCGGCTTTCCGATCTACCGCTCAATGATCGAGCACGTCGGAGCAAGACCTGTTCCTGTCCCGATGCGCGAAGAGAACGCCTTTGCCTTCTCCGCGGAAGAAACGCTGGCGTTGATCACGCCTCAGACGAGGTTGCTCATTCTCAATTCGCCGGCCAACCCAACCGGCGGCGTCACACCGAAGTCCGAGATCGACAAGCTTGTCGCCGGCCTTGCAGCCCACCCTCAGGTCGCTATTCTGTCCGATGAAATCTATGACGTGATGACTTACGATGACGAACAGCACACCTCACTGCTGACCTATCCCGAAATCCGCGACCGGCTGATCGTTCTCAATGGCTGGTCCAAGACCTGGGCCATGACCGGATGGCGCATGGGCTGGTCAATCTGGCCAGATAGCCTGATCGGCTATGTCCGCAAACTGGCAGTCAACTGTTGGTCGTGTGTCAACGCGCCCTCGCAGTTTGCCGGCATTGCCGCCATTGATGGGCCGCAGGATGCCGTGACCGAAATGCTGACTGCCTTCGACCGCAGACGCCGGCTGGTGACGGACCTGCTAAATGACTTGCCCGGCGTCTCCTGCATCCTGCCCAAGGGCGCATTCTATGCCTTCCCCAACATCTCGGCTACCGGCTGGAAAGCCAAGAAGCTCGCAAGTGCTCTGCTCGAAGAGGCAGGAGTGGCACTGATCGGCGGCCCCGACTTCGGCATTCTTGGCGAGGGCTACATCCGGGTGTCGTGCGCCAATTCGGACGATAACATCGAAAAAGCAATGTCGAGGGTGGGTGAATTCTTGAAAACCCATAAGGCCTGATCAGACCCGTAGACAGATAAAGGGCGGCTTTCGCCGCCCTCATCCGTCATGCCGTTCTTGGGAGGAGTGAAGTGGCATGTCTGATGATCAGGGTGCGCTCCAAACGTTAACGACATGTAAATACGAAATGGCGTGATTTGACCCGCAAATGCACAACTACCCTTGGGAATCGGGCAGTTTTCATCGCCAGACATGCCAAGGACAGGACGTTTTGCGGTCAGAGCCGCCTGGTCAGAAGCGTTAGCCCGGCAAGACCGAAGGCCAGTGCGAACACCCCCTCGAACCACCGTCTGAGACGAAGATATATGGCAACAACCCGCCCTTTGGAAAAGAGCAAAGCATAGGTCATAAAGACAAAGAGGCTCTGCAACCCGACCACACCAACCACTGATGCAATCTCCAGAGGCGAAGCGGAAACAGGAACGCCGACCGAAAAAAGCGCCCCGAAAAACAGGATGGCTTTCGGGTTGGTCAAATGCATCGCAAGACCCTTGCCATAGGCACCGCGATAGCTTCCTGCCGAAACCGAACGAAGCTTTGCTTCGCCGGGCGAGACGGCGCTGCGAGCGCTTTTGTAAGCGAGGAACAACAAATACCCGGCACCAAAGTACCGCAGGACCTCAAAAACCCATGCATTGGCCTGCATGACCGCGCCAAGACCAAGCGCTGCTGCCACCGACCAGCTCCAGGAGCCGCAGATAATTCCAGCCACCAAAGCGAGAGCCTGACTGCGTCCGTGAGCCATCGCAGTCCCTGCAATCGCAAGCGTCGACGGCCCTGGGCTTGCGGTCGCAAGAAACGCGGCAGTCAGTATCAATGGATAGTTGATATCACTCATCATGGCGACCAGCATGCCATCAGGCAGCGTGGCGCACAACGGAACGACCGATGACATTTTCTGCAGCAAAGCATCACATGAAGTGATCAAAGAGCTGCCAACCTAGGCTGCAAACGCCTTTGGCAAACCATATAAAAAACGGGGCGTTTGCGCGCCCCGTTCAGTTTGAATTTGGGTTTAGTGTTCTAAGGCACCCAAATACCTATCTGGTGACGATTTCCGGCCCCATCAGGCTGTAGGGTAACCAGGTCGACAAGGCAGGCACATAGGTCACGAGGATCAGGAACAGGAACAGCACCGCAACAAACGGCATCGCCGCGCGCACCACCTGGACCAGGCTCATCCCCGTAATCCCGGAAGTGACGAACAGATTGAGCCCGATTGGCGGGGTGATCATGCCGATCTCCATGTTGACCACCATGATGATGCCCAGATGAACAGGATCGACGCCAAGCTCCATGGCGATCGGGAACACCACCGGTGCCACGATCAAGAGGAGACCCGAGGGTTCCATGAACTGACCGCCGATCAGCAGCAGGATGTTGACCGCAATCAGGAAGGTGAACCATGTGAAACCGTAGCCCAGCATCAGCTCGGTGATTGCGTCGGGGATCCGCTCGGACGTCAGCACATGGGCAAACAGCAACGCGTTGACGATGATGAACATCAGCATGATGGTCGTCTTCGACGCATCCACCATCACCTTGCGGGTATCTTCGTTGAAAAACGCCCTACCGAAGTTGCGGCCCATCAGCGAGAGATTTCGACCCCAGACCGGTAGCCCTGCCAGCAGCGCACCTGGCACGCCGGTAAGCCCCTTGTCACCACGCCAGGCAGTGTAAGCCACCAGGATGACAAGCGAGATGACGAGACCAAGATTTGACCGGCCGGCAAAGGTGATCGTTTCTGAATCGTTCGTGGCGAAGAAAGACAGAATCATCCAGACGAAATAGAAAGCAACCGCATAGACCACGCCTGAAAACCCGGCGCGGGCGCTGCGGGAATCCGTGTCGTTTATCCAGGCGATACCCGCCATCGGCCCCATATCGCGATAGATGAAGATTGCGATGAAGAAGGAATAGATCGCGGCAACGGCAGCAGCTTCGGTCGGCGTGAAGACCCCGCCATAGATGCCACCGATGATGATGATGATCAGGAACAGGCCCCAGCCGGCATCCTTGCCGCCGGCGACGATCTCGCCAAATCCGCGCCAGGGTTCAGACGGAAGCCCCTTGACCCGCGCGACGATGTAAATCGCGATCATCAGCATGAGGCCGGCGACTATCCCGGGGATCACGCCCGCCAGGAACATCCGGCCGACGGAGACGTCGGTTGCCGCCGCATAGACCACCATGACGATGGAGGGGGGAATGAGAATGCCCAGCGTGCCGGCGTTGGCGATGATGCCGGCTGCGAACTCCTTGGAGTAGCCCACCTGTCGCATACCGGCGATGGCGATGGTACCAATGGCGACCACAGTGGCGGGCGATGAGCCCGACAAGGCCGCAAACAGCATGCAGGCGAGAACACTCGCCATGGCAAGACCGCCGCGGAAATGGCCCACCGTTGCAATGGCAAAGCGAATGATGCGCTTGGCGACGCCGCCGGTCGACATGAAGGCGGACGCCAGCACAAAGAACGGGATCGCCAGCAATGTGTAGTTCTGCGCAGCCGTGAACAGCTGGATGGCGACTGACGACATCGAATCTGTCGAGAAGAACGCGATCAGGATGATCGACGAAAGCCCGAGCGACACTGCCACCGGCACGCCTACAAACAACAGCCCGAGAACGAGCACAAACAGGATTGCGGTTTCCATGACGGATCAGTCCTTCAACACGTTGCGGTTTTCGGCAACGAGGTCTTCCGCCTCATGTCCGGCAATGATCAATTCCCGATCGCCGCACCAGATCGCGACCATCGCCTGCAGCGCACGAAAGCCGAACAGCCCCAGTCCTATGGGGAGGATGAGGTAGGCAATCCAGCGCTGCACGCGTTCCTTCAATCCGAAAGTATCCTGCATCCATTCCGGATAGCGCAGATCATCAAGCCCGATACCGATCTGATACATTTTCGACCAGTAGACCATTGCGCCGCCATTGGTGTCAGCACCGAAGATGCCAAGCCAGGCCGAGTTGATCAGGATCGCCGCATAGAGAAAAGCGCAGAGAGCACCAAAGATTGCGAAGAAGCGAAACACCGGCTTGGGGAAAAGGCGCAAAAGCGCATCAACGCCCAGATGCATGCCCTGCTTGAGACCGTAGCTCATGCCGAAAAGGATCATCCAGGCAAAAAGAATACGCGTGAGCTCCAGCGCACCCGTCCAGCCGCTGTTGAAGCCATAGCGGGCGACAACCTGCGCAAAAGAGACGAGCGTGATCAGCGCCAAAATGACAGCGAGCACATTCTCCTCAAACCGCGTCACCGAGGCCGGGTTGCGGCGCTCCGCAAGCCAGAACAGCGCGATCACCGCGCCCATGATGAGATAAGGCAAGTAAGTGTTCATGGCGTCCCCCGATTGCCTGCTGCCCGCCAGCAATTAAATGCATGGGTCCGGGAGATACCCCCCGGACCCACTTTGCAAAACAAACGGCTTAGCTTGCGCTGTTTGAAGCAACCGCAGCTTCGATCAGATCAGTACCGATATCGCCTTCAAACTTGGACCAGACCGGCTTCATGGCGTCGACCCATGCCTGGCGCTGTTCAGGAGTAAGTTCGCGGATTGTACCACCGGCATCGAGAATGTTCTGGCGGTTCTTGGCTTCCGTTGCAGCGACCGAAGCGTTGGCTTCGATTGTCACTTCATCAACGATCTTGATGAACTGGTCGCGGAACTCGGGCTCAAGGCTGTTGAGCCATTCCGTTGATGTGACCAGCAGGTAGGCCAGCAGCTGATGGTTGGTTTCAGTGACGCCATCCTGCACTTCGAAGAACTTCTGGGTGTAGGTGTTCGACCAAGAGTTTTCCTGACCGTCAACAACGCCGGTCTGAAGCGCGCCATAGACTTCCTTGAACGCAAGCTTCTGAGCCGAACCGCCCATTGCTTCGATCATCGCAACGGCAACGTCCGAAGTCTGAACCCGGAACTTCAGGCCATTGGCGTCAGTTGGCAGCAGAAGCGGCTTGTTGGCCGAAAACTGCTTGAGGCCCGACGACCAGTACCCGAGCCCGGTGTAACCGACATCTTCCATCACGGTCAGCAGGCCTTTGCCGGAATCCGACTGCACGAAGCTGTCAACGGCCTTGAGGCTCGCAAAAAGGAACGGCAGATCGAACAGACGATACTTCAGCGTGTAGGCTTCAAACTTCGAAAGCGAAGGTGCAGCAAGCTGAACGTCGCCGAGAAGCAGGGCTTCAAGAACCTTGTCGTCATCGAACAGGGTCGAGTTGGCAAACACTTCCATGCAGGCCTTGCCGTTCATTTCCGAGTTGACCCTTTCGGCCAACATCGTTGCGGCGTCACCCTTGGGGTGACCGGTCGCAGCCACCACATGGCTGAACTTGATGACCATCTCGCCATCGTCGCAATTGGCCGAAGCAGCATTTGCGGTGAAAAGAAGAGCGGCGGCGGAAACGGCGCCGAGAAGAAGCTTTTTCATGAGGTATCCTCCACTGGGGCAATATGCCCGGAACTTGTCAATCGAAGCGGAGACCGGAGGACACTTAGAAAGGCCGGGCCAATAACCCGGCATCCTCCCTGCGATGTCCTCCCGTCCATCGCGTTCGACTGAAAAGCTTTGCAATCCCCGTGCCAACTTGGCAAAGGCGGAGCAAAATGGCGAAATCGGCTGAAAAACTCTCGAGAACGAGGGTGCGAGAAAAAACTGAGGCTGATTAGGCAACAAGGCGGGCATCAAATGACCCATCAGACCGCGCCGATGGGCAATCTACGACCCAGACTCATCCTCGTTGGAGGAAACCCCCAGTCTTCGCATCTTTTCATACAATCCCTTGCGCGAGACGCCGAGCCGCTCATAGGTCGGTTTCAGCGCGCCACCATTGCGCTTGATCTCCGCCACTATCACTGCCCGTTCAAAGGCGTCCACCCGCTCCGACAGATTGCCTGTCTCTAGCCCGACGTCCGATTCCGATCCGAAGCCCGCCCACATGCCCAGCACAAATCGGTCGGCGACGTTTCGCAATTCGCGCACATTGCCCGGCCAGTCGTGCGCCAGTAGCCCTGCTTCGATCTGTGGCGTCACGTCAGGAATCTCTCGGCGATAGCGTGCACGAGCTTCACGCGCCAGATGAAAGAACAGCAGCGGAATATCGTCCCTGCGCGCCCTGAGGGCCGGGATTTCCAAAGTGATCACATTGAGACGATAATACAGGTCCGTTCGGACCGCTGGATTGTTGTTCAAATCAGCCTTGGTCGCCGCCACGAAGCGCACGTCAAGCGCCACCTGCCTGTTCGATCCAAGCCGCTCTATCGAACGCTCCTCGATGGCACGCAGCAGCTTGGCCTGCAGATCGAGCGGCATAGATTCAATCTCGTCAAGGAACACGGTGCCACCATTGGCGTGTTCCAGTTTGCCGATCCGTAGTTTCTGCGCCCCAGTGAAAGCGCCAGCTTCATGACCGAAAAGCTCGGATTCGAAAATATCAGCCGGCAAGGCCGCACAATTGATGGCAACAAAATTGCCTTTGCTCCGCGGTCCGAAATCATGAAGTGCCCTGGCAACAACTTCCTTGCCCGTTCCCGTTTCACCGGTGATCAGAACGTCCGCATCCGTGTCGGCAACGGCGGAGATCTGGGCACGTAAACGCTGAATTCCTGGGTTGCGGCCAACAAGCCGCGACGAGAGGTCGTCACTGCCTTCCAGCGCGGTTCGCAAAGACCTGTTTTCCAGCACAAGCCGGCGCTTCTCAAGCGCGCGCTCGACCACTGAGAACAAGCGGTTGGCGGCAAATGGTTTCTCGATGAAATCGTAAGCGCCAGCCCGCATCGCCTCCACCGCCATCTGCACGTCGCCGTGCCCGGTGATAAGCACCACGGGCATGGTTGGATCGATCCCCAGAATCTGGCGCATGAGCGCGAAACCATCCATACCCGGCATCCGGATGTCGGACACAACAACACCATAGAGACTGCGAAGCGGCAAATCACCGACATCTTCCGCGCTGCTGTGGCAAGTCACACTCAGCCCTTCAAGCTCCAGCGATTGTTTGAGCGCGTGCCGCAGATCGGCGTCATCATCAACCAGATGAACGATCCTGTCCTGTGGCTTCAGCACGGAACTGTCTTCCAAAAGCAGGCTCCTCTCTTTGGCTTCGATGAAAAGCCTGAAATCATGAAGCCCCCATCTTGTCCAGCATCATACGACTGCACGACTGGAAGTCAGGATCGATTCACCATCGGCCACACCATTCTCGGGATCAGCAGCCCGCAAATTGATCGTAAAGCAAGCGCCGCCCTCCGGCCTGTTTGTGACCATGATGGTGCCGCCAAAATCGCGAATGATATTGTCAACGATGGAGAGACCAATGCCGATCCCTTCACCGACCTCCTTGGTGGTGAAAAACGGCTCGAACACTTTTGGCAGTTGGTCGGGCTCTATCCCCGGACCATTGTCGATGACGGTGACGACAATGCGCTCGCCTTCCCGCCTCGCATCGATTTCAACCACTGCATCGCTCTGTCCGGACAATGCATCGATAGCATTGTTGATCAGGTTGACAAATACCTGCCCCAGCCTGATCCGGCCACCCACGACATACAGGCCAGACACCCCCTCGCCCACCGCAATAGTGGCAACACCCGCGGCACGCGCCCGAGGCCGCGCCAACAGCAGCGCCTCGTCGACAATCGTGCCAAGCGGCACCGGCCCGATAGTGGCCCCGGGTTTGCGCGAGAACGACAGCAAGGTCCTCGACAGCTCTGCCATCCGTTCAACCAACCCGTTTATGCGCGACAGATTCCCCGATACTTCGGGTATTGCGCCCCGTTCGAGGAACCGAAGTGCATTGTCCGCATAAGACCGGATCGCCGCCAACGGTTGATTATACTCGTGGCTTAACGCGGTCGACATCTGCCCAAGCGCGGCAAGCTTGGCGGTTTGAACCAATTCGTCCTGCGTCTTGCGCAACCGCTCTTCGGCTTCGCGGCGAACCTCGACTTCCTGGCTGAGTGACTGGTTGGTGATCGACAGCGCCCGCGTCCGGTCCCTCACAACCCGTTCGAGGCGGAGTGCTATGGCCCGGTCGGTGCGGGCCTTGATGATTGCCTCTTCGTTGCGGCGGAGCACGACCAGAGCAATCATGCCCACAAGCAGGCCAACAAGCGTTGCAATCGATGCAGCACTGAGCCGCGCCGCAGCAACCGGAGCCGGATCAGCCAGCACATGCAGATCCCATTCAAGCACAGGCAAGCGCCGTACAAGGTCGAGCCTGTCTTCGAAGCGACCATCGATCAGATAACGGCCCACCCCGCCGGTCTGACGCAATTGGGAGATTGGCTTAAGTCGCCAGTCCGCATCGTTGGCGAGAAACACGGTACCAGCTTGATCGGTCACGAATATGCGGCGCGCCGACAACGCCCAGGCAGCCTCGACACGGTAGAAATCAACATAAACGATGACGACCCCAACGAATTTACCTTCACGGCGTACCCCGGACGAAAAGGCATAGGTCCGCTCGCCCCGGCTGTTTGACAATGCTGCCCGCCCAAGCCGCCCTTGCTCGGCGACCCTGATCAGCTCCGGCAATCCTTCGTCGCGCTCGACGAAAGACTCCCGTGCGTTTGCCAGAATCTCCCCGTCTGGAAAGACAAACGCCACATCTCTGGCCGCCGACATGCCGCTTATTGCCTCTGCCGCACGGCGTGCATCAATGGTCTGTGCATTTCCCTCGGCATCACGCACGAAGAGCGCCCGGATGGATGACTGTTGTGACAAGAGCGGGGGTAGCAAGCGGTATTTATCGAGAACCCCGGACAGGATCTCCGTCTGCACCGACAGCGTTTCGCCGGCTTTCTGCATGACATCGGAAAGCGCACGCTGTTTGGCGGAGCTGACTGACCACGCAACGGCAATCGCCGTCAGGATCGCCCATACAACAAACAAACCAACTCTGGTCAGGCGAAATTGTTTCTCGATGGCGGCGCGCGATTGCATCGCCAGACTTTAGGTTCAGACCTTCGCAGCCGCAACTGTTGCTTCGATGTGGTCAACCAAAGGATCTGGAAGCCCGAGGCGTCCCGCAAGCAGATCAAGAAAACCACGCTCGGCGCGGCTATCGGGTTCGATGGCAAGGCGGGCTGCAGTGAACATTTCGACTTTTTGCGCCTCACTTGAGGCAGTCGCAATGATCCCGTCCATATCGACCGGTTTGGACAGTTCTTCGTCAAGGAAGGTGATGGCTTCCTTACCCAGACCCGACAAGGCCAGCTTGTCGTGGATGCGCGCACGCTCTGCATCATCCACATGACCGTCAGCGCGTGCGGCGGCAATCATGATCCTGATGAGTGACAGCGCGAAATCGCCGTTTACCGCTGCAGGTGCAGCCGAGAAATCAGAATCCGAAGGAGGCGCCAGCATATCAGGCTGCGGGGCGGGCTCGCCGTCGCCCGGGGCCTTGCCTGCCTGATAGTTCTTCCAGGCCTGGTAGCCAAGGCCTGCAATGGCCGCCATTCCACCCAGTTTCAACGCCGATCCACCGATCGCACGTCCTGTGCCTGTTCCCAGAAGCACCGCGACAATGGCACCCGTCGCAAGCGGATTTTGCTTGGCAAGCTGCGTGGCCTGATTTGGCCTTGTCCCGCACGGTACCTTCAGTGCCCGGCACGTTGGAGCCGAGAAACTGGTCAAGCAGGGCTTTGGGATCGAACATCGCGATGGGTCCTTGTCTTTCTGAATGTGGCGGCACCGTCCGGCCGCCTCCAATCTCAGATAGGAATGCAAGCACCCGCTTTCAAACGGTTTCCACACCAGATGCCTGCGACCAAATGATCAAGCTCAACAGCTCGAACACCAACGGCCCAACAACAGCTGTAAGAGAACGCAAACTAGGCTGACAACCATGAAGCCTCTGTGGCCAGACGTGTGATCCCGTCCCAATCTCCCGCTTCGACCAGAGCGTTGGGCGCAACCCACGAACCGCCGACACAAACCACATTTGGCAGGGACAGGTAGTCGCGCGCATTGTCCGGCGTAATACCGCCGGTCGGGCAAAACAGCATTCCGGCCAGTGGTGACGACAGCGACTTTAGGTAGGCAGCACCTCCCGCCTGTTCGGCAGGGAAGAACTTGAGCACCTCGTAGCCCTCTTCCCTCAGCGCCATCACTTCGCTCGGCGTTGCAGCACCGGGCAGCATCGGCACCGGCGATTTGCGCGCAACATCCAGAAGCTCAAGCGTGGTGCCGGGCGAAACGATAAACTGCGATCCCGCCTCGACCGCCTGGTGATACTGCTTTGCGTTCAGGACGGTACCGGCGCCCGGAACAGCACCCTCGACCTCATCAGCCACGGCGCGAATGGCCTGCAGCGCGACCGGCGTCCTCATCGTGATTTCGATTGCCTTCAGACCGCCCGCGACCAATGCCCGTGCCAGTGGCACTGCGTGGGCCAGATCCTTGATGACAAGCACGGGCACAACCGGCTGCAATTTCAGAATTGAAATGAGGGCTTGGGTTTTATCGCCCATGGCGCTTGTCCTTTCGCGTCATCAAGTTGAGCGAACCGGAATAGCCTTTCGTCCGGGGATTGTCCATGCTGCCGGCCCATGCGGGCACCACAGACCGATTGCCTGAAGTGCACGAACGCGCTATTCCCGCTGATATGAAGACACCTGCAAAAACACCTGTTCCGAACCAGCCGGTGGTTGTCGCCGCGCTCTACCATTTTGCACGCCTTGCCGAGCATGAAGCGCTGCAGCCGCCTCTGGCTGAACTGTGCACGGAACAGGGCGTCAAAGGCACATTGTTGCTGGCGCGCGAAGGCGTCAACGGGACCATTGCCGGCTCGCGGTCCGCAATAGATGCGGTGCTGGCCCATCTACGCGCTATTCCAGGTCTTGAAGCGCTGGAACACAAGGAAAGCGGCGCACACAAAATGCCGTTCCGGCGCATGAAAGTGCGCTTGAAAAATGAGATCGTCACCATGGGCGTTCCCGACATTGATCCGCTTGAGGGCGTTGGCGCCTATGTCGATCCGAAAGATTGGAACAAGCTGATTTCAGATCCAGACACGATCGTGATCGATACACGCAACGATTATGAAGTGGGAATCGGCACCTTCAAGGGTGCGATAAATCCGGAGACCAGCACGTTCCGGCAATTCCCGGGCTGGGTCGAAAAGGCCGGGCTGGAAGACAAGACCAAGCCTGTCGCAATGTTCTGCACAGGCGGCATTCGCTGCGAAAAGGCAACCGCCTTCATGCGCGCCCAGGGCTATGAGAATGTCTACCATCTCAAGGGTGGCATTCTGAAATACCTGGAGAATGTTCCTGAAGAGGAAAGCCTTTGGCAGGGCTCCTGCTTTGTCTTCGATGAACGCGTCGCCGTTACCCACGGCCTGCGCGAAAGCGATGAAATCCTCTGCCGCGCCTGCCGCAATCCTGTCACCCCGGAGGAGCAGGCGTCGCCGCTTTATGAAGACGGCGTCTCCTGTCCGCATTGCTATGAAAGCCGCAGCGAGGGGGACCGGGCTCGGTTCCGGATGCGTCAGCAGCAAATGCTGGCCGAACGCGCGGCTGCGCTCGGCGACGCTGAAGACGCATGAGCACTCACAAGATCATCATTGTTGGCGGCGGGATCGTCGGCATTGCGACGGCAGCACTGCTTGCAGAAGCCGGTCATGCGGTCACCGTGATCGACCGCTCTGGCCTGGCGCAGGAAACCAGCAAGGGAAATGCCGCAGCGCTGGCATTCTCCGACATCATGCCGCTCGCCTCGCCCAAGATACTACTCAAGGCGCCTAAATGGCTGCTTGACCCGCTCGGCCCGTTGTCGATCCGCCCCTCCTATCTGCCAAAGCTGGCGCCCTGGCTCTGGCAGTTCTGGAAAGCCAGCCTGCCTGCGCGCCACCAGTCTTCCATCGGCACCCAGACAGCACTCATGCGGCTTGCCGAAACCGAGATGATGGCGCTGGTCGACCGTGCCGGAATTTCCGGCATGGTGCGCCATGACGGATCGCTGGAGCTTTACGAAAGCGACGCCGAATTCAACGCTACCGCCGGCGGATGGCAGCAACGCGAGCAGGCAGGCATCACCTTCGAGCATGTGCGCGGCGCCCGACTGGCCGAGCTCCAACCCGGTCTTTCGCCACGCTTTGTCGCCGGCACCTTTGTACCCGGCTGGAAAACCGTGTCCGAGCCGCAGCATTTCGCACTGGCGCTCTGGGCTCACGCGGAACGCAGCGGTGCCATTTTCAAGAAGGCCGAAATTGTCGACCTTGAACGCTCTGAAAATGGCCCCTCTGTGCGGCTTGAGGATGGAACAACACGAGAAGCCGACCGCGTTGTCGTTTGCGCCGGCGCCTGGTCAACGCGGCTTATAAATCGGGTTACCCGGCTGCGCATTCCGCTTGAAACCGAACGTGGCTACAACACGACGCTTCCCGTCGGCGCGTTTGATCTCAAGCGGCAGCTGATCTTTGGCAATCATGGATTTGTCATAACGCCGCTTTCGACCGGAGTGCGGGTTGGTGGCGCGGTCGAACTCGGCGGGCTCGATCTTTCACCGAATTATGCCCGCTCGAAATCCATGCTCGAGAAAGCGGCGACCTTCCTCCCCGGACTGAAAACCACCGGCGGTGTCGAGTGGATGGGATTCCGGCCATCGTTGCCCGACAGCCTGCCGGTGATCGGCGCCCTCCCCGAGGACCCGTCGATTCTGCTCGGCTTCGGCAATGGCCATCTGGGATTGACCCAATCGGCAGCCATGGGACGGCTGATCGCCGACCTGGTCAGCAACAAGACTCCGAGTATTGACATCGCGGCCTGCCGGCCGGACCGTTTCTGAAAACCCAACAAAGAGCAAGCCATGGCGCGCAATCGTTTTTTCTGTATCGACGGCCACACCTGCGGCAATCCTGTCCGCGTCGTCACCGGCGGAGGTCCGCAGCTTGATGGCGCAACCATGCTCGAACGCCGCGCCCATTTTCTTGCCGAGTATGACTGGATCCGCACCGGCCTGATGTTCGAACCGCGGGGCCACGACATGATGTCGGGAACCATTCTCTATCCACCGACACGGGACGATTGCGACATCGCCTTCCTGTTCATCGAGACGTCGGGATGCCTGCCAATGTGCGGTCACGGCACCATCGGCACTGTGACAATGGCTATCGAAAACGGGCTGGTCAGCCCGCGCGAACCCGGTGTTCTGGCAATCGACACCCCTGCCGGACGTATCGTCGCCCGCTATCAGCAGACCGGCCGCAAGGTCACCGAAGTGCGGCTGACAAACGTGCCGGCCTTCCTGCATTCAACCGGAATCAAGACCTGGTGCGAGGGCCTGGGCGACATCACGGTCGACGTCGCCTATGGTGGCAATTTCTACGCCATCGTCGATGCTCAGGAAAACTTCGCCGACATGGCGAACTTCACCGCAGCCGATCTGGTCCGTATGAGCCCGGCCCTGCGGGAACGCATCAACAGCGAGCACGAATTCATCCATCCGGAAAAACCAGATATCCGCGGATTGAGCCACATCCTCTGGACCGGTGCGCCGACCAGACCCGAAGCTCACGCGCGCAATGCCGTTTTCTATGGCGACAAGGCCATCGACCGCTCACCCTGCGGCACAGGAACATCGGCGCGCATGGCGCAATGGGCCGCCAAGGGCAAGCTCAAGCCAGGCGATGATTTTGTCCATGAAAGCATCATCGGCTCGCTGTTTCATGGGCGGGTCGAGGCCTCTGCCGAAGTGGCCGGCAAACCCGCTATCATTCCGTCAGTCGCTGGCTGGGCTGTAGAAACAGGTCTCAACACTATAACCATAGACGATGAGGAAGATCCCTTCGCCCATGGATTTGTTGTCCGCTGAATGGGCGTCGGTTTCTGGCGTGGAGATCAGTCCGAACCTGTGTTTGAGGTTTTGGCCGGCGTCCAAAACTTGCCCTCGCAATGTCGGCAAATGGTCTCTTGATAGATACGTAGAGTACCGCAGGCGAAGCAGCACAGGCTCGACGAGCCTTCCGTAGCCCCAGAAGACAGATCGAGTTGCGGCACTGGGCAAATCTCATGAGGCGGCACGATCGGCATTCCCGCTATCGGGGTTTTGGCGCGGAACACGCTGAGATCGCCATTGGCTTCCAGGAAAGCGTTCTCCACTTCTCCCAGATTGGCTATTCCTTCTAGCCTGAGCAGCGCCAGCACTTCTGATTTGCCCATGCCCCGGTCTGATGTTTGATCAATATTGAGCCTGCCTTCCCGCACGATCCAGTTCGGAACTCCGTCGATCACTGTTTGCGCCTTGTCCGAACGCAGGATCAGGAAATCGAGTCCCTTGTTGATCAGAACGATAACGGTGATCACCAGCATGGCATGCAGCAGCGGCACATCGGGGTAGAAAAGCGAATCCCCGACCGCCGAGCCGAGCGCGATCACCAGCAGGAACTCCACCATCGAGAGCTGCGAGATGCTACGTCCACCGATCCAGCGGATCAGGCCAAATGTGTAGATATAGATCACCACCGTACGAAACAGGATTTCGAGAAGAAACGACGGTGGCGGGTCGCCAAGCAGCATGCGCGCCCAGTCAAAAGGAATAACGGTCTGGTCCATGGCGACGGCTCCGGCTGGTTGTCAGCCTCACAACGTCGTGCAGCAACCCTGGTTCCGTTGCTGCCTGACCGAAATCCTGTTCGTCAGACGCCGCTATGCGCTGCAATCAGATCGCGGTACCAGTGTCCCGATTGCTTGATCGTGCGCTTTTGCGTGGCGTAATCGACATGCACGATGCCAAACCGCTGCGAATAGCCTTCGGCCCATTCGAAATTATCCATCAGGCTCCAGGCGAAATAACCCTTTAACGGATAGTTCGCGGCAACCAGATCGGCAGCGACCGAAAGATGGGTTGCAAGATAATCAAGCCGCATCGTGTCGCTGACGGCTCCGTTCTCGACTTCCGTGTTGTCAGCAGCGCCATTCTCGGTGATGTAAAAGTCCGGGAGTGTGTATCGGCCATAGAGATCCTTGACCACATGCGACAGGCCCCGGGGCTCTATCTCCCAGCCGATATCGGTCTTCTCCGGATTGACCGCCGGCGCTGTGGCCACATGCGGAAATGCCGTTGACGCATCATCGCTGACACGCATCGGCGTGTAGTAGTTCAGCCCCCAGAAATCGAGCGGCTGATTGATCACTTCCAGATCGCCAGCTTTGATATTTCTCGCCAGATCCGGACATCCCTCGAGTACGGAGTGCGGATAAGCGCCTTCAAACAGCGGGCCGAAAAAGACCCCGTTGTGGAAATCATTAGCACGCTCTGCCGCCTTGCGGTCTGCATCGCCATCAGAAGCCGCCATGATGCTCATCGCATTGAGCACAATGCCGACAGGGATCTCGGGCCGTTCAGCCCTTATCGCCTGCACGCCCAGACCATGCGCCAGATTGGTTACGTGAGCAGCCGCCATGGCAGCTTCCATCGACCGCTCACCGGGCGCATGAACACCCATGAGGTGACCCATATAGACCGAGCACCAAGGCTCGTTGAACGTGACGATCGTGTCGAGGCGATCGCCAAGCCGCTTTGTTACAATCCCAGCATAGTTGGCGAAAGTATCCGCAGCCGCGCGATCCGTCCATCCGCCCCGGCCCATCAACGCCAATGGCAGATCCCAATGGTAAAGCGTTGCAAACGCCTTGATGCCGCGGGCTTTCAGGCCGTCGATCAAGCGATCATAGAAATCGAAGCCCTTTTCATTGATCGCACCGGTTCCATCGGGGAGAATTCGCGGCCAAGCGATGGAGAACCGGTATGCCTCTGCCCCCAGTTCAGCCATAAGGTCGAGATCGGCCTCAAGCCTGTTGTAATGATCGCAGGCGTCATCGCCGGTGTCGCCGCCCTTGACCCGCCCTGGCATGTGAGAAAACGCGTCCCAGATCGATGGCTTCCGTCCGTCGGCAGTGGCAGCCCCCTCAATCTGATAGGATGCGGTGGCGACACCGAAGAGAAACTCTTCAGGGAAGCGGCGCGCCAGGTTCTGAGGTGAAGATGTAGAGGTCATTGCAGGTCCCTTTGGATTTGGGCTGTATCAAGGCCAGGGTTCAATTCGTCGGAAGCCGCTCGATAAACGCCTTGATTATTTCGCTCAGTTCGATCGGCTTTTCGATGCACGGCAGATGCGCGGCACCCGGGATTTCCTGATACATCGCGCCGGGTATGAGCCGCGCCAGTTCGCCCACCAGCGCGGGCGGTGTCGAACCGTCTTCGGTTCCAACCACACAGATCACCGGCACTTTCAGCTCGGAAGTTGGTGTGGTGAAATCGCTGTCACGGATCGCAGCGCAGGTTCCCACATAGCCTTCCACCGGCGTCCGCTCGAGCATCATCCGGTAGCCGGTGAACTCGGCATTGTCGGCACTGCGGTAGTCCTTGGTGAACCAGCGCTCCAGGATCGCGTCGGAAAGTCCGGCGATCCCAAGCTCGGTGATGGCGGATATCCGTGCATTCCACATTTCCGGCGTGCCTATCTTGTGACCGGTGTCACACAGGATCAACGCCCGCACCAGGTCAGGCCGTTTGGCGGCAAGTCCTTGCGCGATCATGCCGCCGACCGACAGGCCGCAAACAATGACGTTTTTGGCTTCGAAATGCTCGATCAGGGCCGCCAGATCATTGATATGATCATCCATGGTGATGTCGCCGCTACCCGACTCAGACAGCCCATGCCCGCGCTTGTCATAGGCAATGATGCTGAAATCCCCGACCATCCGGACAATCACGTCGCGCCAGATCCGGTAATCGGTGCCGAGTGAATTGGCAAAGACGATGGTCGGCTTGTCAGGCGCAGCGCCGATCACCTGGTGATGGATAACGACACCGTTCAGGCGGGCAAATTGCATGACGAGACTTCCTTTCGGGATGATCTTTCAGATTGGAAGCATGATCTACGCGACCGAGCGCCGGCACGCAAACAAAACACTGTTCACAAAAATGCGGCGGTTCATCCCGATGAACCGCCGCACTTGACAGTCAGTGGTCACACATAGCGGTTGACGACGTTCTCAAGATATTCCTGGCGACCGGATCGCGGCTGCGGATTGATGTCGCTCTTGGTGACATAGTCGGTGATGTCGGAAAGCGAAAGGGAGCCATCGAGCATCTTCTTCGCTTCCGCACCATTCCATCCCGCATAACGCTCCTCGACGAAACTCGTCAGCACGCCGTCCTCGACCATCTTCGCCGCGGCTTTCAGCGCCCGGGCGCAGGTGTCCATGCCGCCGATATGGGCGCTTAGCAGGTCTTCCGCATCCAGCGACTGGCGACGCAGCTTTGCATCGAAATTGGTGCCGCCAGTGGAGAACCCGCCGCCCTTCAGAATGGCGTAGTAAGCCATCGCCATTTCGGGAACGTTGTTGGGGAACTGGTCGGTGTCCCAGCCGGACTGATAGTCGTTACGGTTCATGTCGATGGAACCGAAGATGCCAAGAGCCTGGGCAAGTTCCAGCTCATGCTCGAAGGAATGGCCGGCAAGAATGGCATGGCCCTGCTCGATATTGACCTTCACCTCATTTTCGAGGCCGTGCCGCTTCAGGAAGCCGTATACCGTGGCGACGTCATAGTCGTACTGGTGCTTGGTCGGCTCCTGCGGCTTCGGTTCGATCAGGATCGCGCCCTTGAAGCCGATCTTGTGCTTATATTCGACCACCAGATTGAGGAACCTGCCGAGCTGGTTGTCCTCGCGCTTCAGGTCGGTGTTGAGCAGGGTCTCGTAGCCTTCGCGGCCACCCCACAAAACGTAGTTCGCGCCACCAAGCTTGTGGGTGGCGTCGATACAGGTCTTCACCGTGGCAGCGGCAAAGGCAAACACGTCCGGATCGGGGTTGGTGGCAGCACCCGACATGAAGCGCCGGTTGGAGAAAAGGTTGGCCGTGCCCCACAACAGCTTGACGCCAGTCTCTTCCTGCTTGCCGCCGAAATAGTCGACGATCTCTTCCAGGTTCTTGGTGTTCTCGGCGAAGTTCGCGCCTTCCGGGCGCACGTCCGCATCGTGGAAGCAGTAGAACGGCGAACCGAGCGCGGAGAACATTTCGAAGGCCACATCTGCCTTCAACTTGGCAAGCTTCATGCTGTCGGCAGGAAACCAGGGGCGATCGAAGGTCCGGCCGCCGAACGGGTCGCCGCCCTCCCAGGCAAAGGAATGCCAGTATGCGACCGCGAAGCGCAGATGGTCTTCCATGCGCTTACCCATGACCATTTCGTCAGCATTGTAGTGGCGGAAGGCAAGCGGATTAGTACTCTCCGGACCTTCATACTTGACCTTGGTGACGTCTCCGAAAAATCCAGTGCTCATGACATGGCTCCTTTGATTGCAGGATAGAGGGCACGATACCTCAGGTATGCCTCGTCAAAGGCGGCAGAGAGATCGCGATTGGGGTGAATGGTTTGTTCCGTTGCCGGCGGCGTGCAGATGGAAAAGGGATCAGCGTTTTCCGCAGCTATCAGCCCGAGCCGGGCCGCACCGAACGCAGCGCCAAAATCACCACCTTCGGGAATGTCCACCGGCAGGCCAAGCACGGTCGCCAGCGCTTCAATCCAGTAGCTCGATTTTGATCCGCCGCCGATTGCCGTAACGCGCGACAGCGATGTGCCCGCCTGTGCCAACGCAGCCAGACTGTCCCGGAAGGCGAAGCACACGCCTTCAAGCACTGCACGCGTCAGGGCCGTGCGGTCGGCTTCATGACCGAGCCCGGCGAAGGAGCCGCGAATGGCCGCGTCATTGTGCGGCGTCCGTTCGCCGGAAAGATAGGGCAGGAAAACCACCGAACCGGGTGCAAGCACGTTTTGGCCGAGTTCAGAGGTGAGTTTCGAAGGGTCGGTGGAGGTGATACCCGAGAGCCAGTTCAGCGAATCCGTTGCCGACAGGATCACGCCCATCTGGTGCCAGGTCCCTGGCAAGGCGTGGCAAAATGCATGTACTGCACTGTCCGGATTTGGCAGATATCTGTTGTTGGCAGCAAACAGCACGCCGGACGTTCCAAGCGAGGCAAAGGCCTGGCCATCGGCCACCGTTCCCATGCCGCAGGCCGAAGCCGAATTGTCGCCAGCGCCGCCCGCAATCGGAATGCCTGAAGGTAAACCCAGCTCAGCGGCCACCTCCGCGCGCAATGCTCCCCCCCGTTCCGTCCCTTCGACCAGCGCAGGCATCTGGCTGCGGTCAAGGCCGGTGGCCGAGAGCAGCCCGCCGTCCCAATCGCGCTTGCCCACGTCAAGCCAGGACGTTCCGGCGGAATCCGACATTTCCGAAATGGCGTCGCCTGTCAGCCAAAGGCGCAGGTAATCCTTCGGCAACAGCACCTTGGCGATGCGGGAAAAGGCTTCAGGTTCGTTGGCCGCCATCCATTTCAGTTTCGGCGCGGTGAACCCGGGGAACACGATGTTGCCGGTCAGAAGCCGGAACTGCGCGTTGGCATCAAGCGCTGCCGCTTCCTTGTAACTCCGCGTGTCGTTCCACAGGATGCAGGGACGGATCACCTTGCCGTTGCCGTCGATCGTCGTTGCGCCATGCATGTGACCCGACAGTCCGATGCCGCGCACCCTGCCCAGTTCGGCGGCATGGGTTTGGCCAAGTTCCGCCAGGGCCACCCGCGTCGCCATAATCCAGCTGTCAGGATCCTGCTCTGACCATCCGGGATGCGGACGCTCGACGGTAAGTGGCGCGCTTGCGGATCCAAGAATCCGCTGATCGCTATCGATCAGCAGCGCCTTGAGCGAAGAGGTTCCGAGATCAAGTCCGAGATACATGGCGGCAGATCCTTTCAGAAATTTGGTGGATGGGTTCAGGACTTCCGCTCACGGCAGATTGTCCTTGAGAAAAATATCGATGCGGATGCGCTCCTGTGCGCTCAGCGGGATCAATCCGTCCGCGCGCGCTTTCAGCACGCGGATCGCACTGCGCACCTCATGCCCGCAATCCTGATTGATCACCGCATCGAACAGGCCGTCCGCCAGCGCCTGACGCGAATGCTCAGTCACTTCATGGGCAACGACTGCCAGCTTTCGCAGCTCCAGTCCCGTCAGCGCCTCGATCAGTCCGCGCGTGCCCGCGCCGAGATTATAGATGGCGATGATTTCCGGATCAGCCTGAAGTGCAGCCGCAACCGACTTCATCACCTTGTCTGCATCGTCATTGGTCTCAACCGGCCCAACGATGTCCAGCCCCGGAAACTCCGAGGTCAGCACAGCTGCAAAGCCTGACGCACGGTCCATATGGTCCGACAGCTTCATCGAGCCCGCTACGACCAGAACCTTGCCAGTCCGCCCGCCGCAGAACCGCCCGATCAGGCCGCCCGCAGTGCGCCCCGCAGCCAGATTGTCGATGCCGCAATAATGAATGCGCCGAGAACCGGGCAGATCGGACACCAGTGTCGCTACGTGAACCCCCTTGTCCGTGAGGCGGTCAACTGCAGCCGAAACCTCTGCAGTATCGGTTGCAACCAGAGCCACTCCGTTCAGCTCCGCCGGATCAACAGCATCGAGAATTCTGACGATGGCTTTCGCATCGAATGGCGGGACAGTTTCGATCCTGATTGATGTGCGCTCGGCCGGCGAGCGTTGCTTGGCGGCGCGGATCTCGGCTTCAAGTCCGCGCATGAAACTGTTGGGTCCCTCGGGAATGACGAACATCAGAGGATAAACGCGCCCCTTGGCCAGATTGGCAGCCGACACGTCGCGCACATAGCCAAGCCGCTCCACCGCAGCAGCAACCTTGTCGACGGTCTGTTGCCGCACACCCGGGCGGGCGTTGAGCACCCGATCAACGGTGGCCAGACTGACCCCGGCTTCAGCCGCTATGTCATGTACGGTCGGTCGCATTTTCTCCTCCTGCGCGCCTTCTAGATCAATTTTTGAGGTACGTAAATCAAAAATCTGGAAGAAGCTGACACCAATTTTCAGCAAACCGGCTATTCTCCGACGGATGAGCCAGCAGCCGTCATACTTGACGCAACCGGCACAATATGGCCTAAGGCAGCGCCTGCCGGTCTCCGCCGCGCCATGCCTGGCTGCAGCGTTACCGGACAGCGATAGCAGCCGGCACAAGCCGCCGCGCGCATCATTCAACCGGACCTGAAAGCGGGCGAACACAAAATGGCCAACACTGCAACGCGGGTGCGCATCGCACCGTCTCCGACTGGCGAACCGCATGTCGGAACCGCCTATATCGCGCTGTTCAACTATCTGTTTGCGAAAAAGAACGGCGGCGAGTTCATTCTGCGCATCGAAGACACCGATGCAGCTCGATCCACACCAGAGTTTGAACAGAAGGTTCTCGATGCGCTGAAGTGGTGCGGCCTGTCTTGGTCTGAAGGCCCAGATATCGGCGGCCCCTACGGTCCTTACCGCCAAAGCGAGCGCAAGGACATCTATCGCCCCTACGTCGACCAGATCGTCGAAAACGGTCACGGCTTCCGCTGCTTCTGCACACCCGAACGGCTTGACGAAATGCGCGCAGCCCAGCGCGCAGCCGGCAAGCCACCCAAATATGACGGCCATTGCCTCTCGCTGAAAGCCGAGGAAGTGACCACTCGCATGGCAGCCGGTGAGCCGTCAGTCGTGCGGATGAAAATCCCGTCGGAAGGCTCCTGCAAATTTGTCGATGGCGTCTATGGCGAGGTCGATATTCCTTGGGAAGCCGTCGACATGCAGGTTCTGCTCAAGGCAGATGGCATGCCTACCTATCACATGGCCAATGTGGTCGATGACCATCTTATGAAGATCACGCATGTGGCGCGCGGCGAGGAATGGCTGTCCTCGGTGCCCAAGCACATTCTGATCTATCAGTATCTCGGGCTCGAGCCCCCGGTGTTCATGCATCTGTCGCTGATGCGCAATGCTGACAAATCGAAGCTGTCGAAGCGCAAGAACCCGACTTCGATTTCCTACTACGCAGCGCTCGGTTATCTTCCCGAAGCACTGATGAACTTCCTTGGCCTGTTTTTCATCCAGATCGGCGAAGGCGAGGAGTTGTTGACCATTGATCAACTGGTCGCCAATTTTGATCCGGAGAACCTCTCCAAGGCTGGCGCGATCTTCGATCTTCAGAAGCTCGATTGGCTCAATGGCCGCTGGCTGCGCGAAGCGATTTCGGAGGAAGACTTCGTCACCCGCGTTCTGAATTGGGCGCAGGAAAACGCCCGCTTCAGCGAAGGCATGAAACTCTCCCAGTCCCGCATCACCAAGCTTTCGGACCTACCGGACCTCGCAGGCTTTCTGCTCAAGGGCGATCTCCGTCTGACCGCAGCAGACTTTGCCAATATCAAGAAAGTCCCGCTTGAAGACGTTCTAACGGTCCTGCAAACGGTTCAGCCGGATCTCGAAACCATCCTAGAATGGACTGTCGAGAACATCGAGTCGGAACTGCGCGCCATTTCCGAGCGCAGCGACATAAAGCTGCGCAACATGCTGGCGCCGCTCTTCATTGCGGTCTCCGGTTCTTCGCGGTCCTTGCCGCTTTTTGATTCCATGGCCATTCTCGGACGGTCTGTCGTGCGCCAGCGCCTGAAGCAGGCAGAAACAGCGGTCAAGGCCGGCGTCGAAGCAGCCAAAGCAAACAACGGGTAGAACAATGAACGACAAGACACCTGAGCCCGGCCTATCCTCCGACGTCACCGAAGTACGCGCCCAAAAGCTTGCGAAACTGCGCGAGACTGTTGCCGAGGTATATCCCGCGCATTTTCATCGCACGATGACCAATGACGAACTCGCGGAGAAATACGCGGACATTGAACCTGATACGCTGACCGGCGACATCATAACTGTTGCCGGACGGGTCTATTCGTCACGCAATTCAGGCATGTTCATGGATATCCATGACGCGTCCGGCAAGGTGCAGATCTTCAGCCACAAGGACACCACTCCCGAAGAGGCCCGCGCGCTTCTGCCGTTGATCGACATGGGCGACATCATTGGGGTGACCGGCGAAGTGCGCCGCACCAAACGCGGCGAACTCACGGTCAATGCGCACGAAATCACCATGCTGACCAAATCGCTTTTGCCGATGCCGGAAAAGTGGCACGGAGTCTCGGACATCGAATTGCGCTACCGCAAGCGCCACCTCGATATTCTGACCAACGAGGATTCAAAGCTTCGCTTCCAGCAGCGCTCGAAGATCGTCTCCGGCATCCGTCGCTTCATGGAAGACGAGGGTTTCATGGAAATCGAAACTCCGATGCTGCATTCGGTTTATGGCGGCGCTACGGCTGAGCCCTTCAAGACCCACCACAACACGCTCAAGCTCGACATGTACCTGCGCATCGCGCCGGAATTGTATCTCAAGCGCGCACTGGTCTCGGGACTGACCGACAAGGTGTTCGAGGTGAACCGCAACTTCCGCAATGAAGGCGTGTCGACCCGGCACAATCCCGAATTCACCATGCTGGAATGCTATTGGGCCTATGCCGACTATGAGGACATCATGGGTCTGGTGGAACGGCTGTTTGAAAAGCTGGCCATGGCGATCCATGGCGCGACCGAGATTACCTACGGTGACAAGGAGCTTTCCTTCAAGGGCCCGTTCAAGCGGATCCCGATGCCAGACGCGGTCAAGGATGCAACCGGCATCGACTTCCGCGCCATCGATACGGATGAGGAAGCCCGCGCTGCCGCAAAGGCAGCTGGTTTCGAAATTGAGGATGACTGGACTTGGGGGGAATGCCTGGCCTTCATCTTTGAAGAAAAGGTGGAAGCCACACTTATCCAGCCATCGCATGTCACTCACTTCCCCAAGGACATTTCGCCCTTCGCCAAGGAAGTTCCCGGCGAGCCGCGTCTGGTGGAGCGGTTCGAGACCTATTGCAACGCCTGGGAACTGGGCAATGCGTTTTCCGAGCTCAATGACCCGGAAGAACAGCGCAAGCGCATGGTCGAGCAGCTGGAGCAGGCCCACGCGCGCGGTGAAACAGAGAAGCAGCTTGATGAAGAGTTTCTCGATGCCATCGATCAGGGCATGCCGCCGGCTGGTGGTCTTGGCATAGGTGTTGACCGCCTGATCATGCTTCTGACCAATGCGCCATCAATCCGTGACGTGATCCTGTTTCCGGCCCGTAAAACCCGCAACGAGTAGGACGAAGTCCTTCAGGCGGGGCCTGTCAATGGCCAGCCGGTTTCGCCGGCTCGCTATGACCGGCTGCGGCAACGGTCTCGGCTTCTGCTTCGACCATATCGCCGTCACAGCCGGAAACCTTCTCGATTTCGTGAGCAAGGGCTTCGATTTCTGTCTGCGGCATGTCGACACGATCACCGAAATAGTAGCCGCTGCTGGCCGCTACAGTATTGACGTAACGCACCTCCCACGGCTGCGACACTGCGAGAGACTTGGTCGGAACAGGGGCGTAGACAATTTCAGCGCCAATCGCGGAACCACGAAGCTTGGCCCTCGTTGAGGGGCCGCGATGGTCGGCAACCTGAACTATGACAAGATCAGGATTGAGGGTTTCGGAGAGATGGCGCGCAATCCGGATGCCTGTTTTCACCCGCTGGTTGGGCTCAATGTCGTCACCTGAGATGACAGCGATCAGGCGCTTCTCTTTGCCCCGCCTGAACTCGGACTGGTAAACCGTTTTGCAATGGCCACCGACCTCTTCCTGGTAACCCGGGATCATGCTTGCCGGTGCAAAAACCAGTGCGGCGGTCCCAGAGGCCCCGAGAACAAACAAAAATCCGCCTGAAAGCAACGCGAGCTTACGAGAGACACGAAAAACCTGGGATAATTTACGCTTGGCAACGGCCATAACTGGATACCCTTGACGCAGAACAACTCCACGCAGTGTATCCCAACGCACTTACGTAAGTATTAACCGTGTTTTTTAACAAGTGGTACAGTTTGGATCAGCTTGGACTTTAGGGTCAGCGTGGCTCCGGAACCTTGAAGCGGCGGTCGATGTCCGCTTCCCTGCCAGGAATGGCAAGCCTCATCGGTGAACGCTTGCGCCTGGCAATTACCCTTCCCCTCGCCATCACCAAAAGCCGTGTCGCCCGCAAGCGGATCGCTTCAATGGGATTGCCGGCATCAAGCACCACCAAATCAGCGCGTTTGCCAACTTCGAGACCATAGTCTTCAAGCCCCATGATCGCCGCACTCTGGGTGGTGACCATCTCGTAGCAGCGGCGCATGTCATCGGGGCTGGTCATCTGCGCCACATGCAGGCCCATGAATGCAACGTCAAGCATGTCAGCGGTGCCCAGAGAGTACCACGGATCAAGCACGCAATCCTGACCGAAGCCAACCCGGATGCCATGCTTGAGCATTTCCGGCACCCGCGTCATGCCGCGCCGCTTCGGATAGGTATCATGACGCCCCTGCAGGGTGATGTTGATCAGCGGGTTGGGGATTGCCGCAACCTCTGCCTCGGCGATCAACGGCAGCAGCTTGGAGACGTAGTAATTGTCCATTGAGTGCATCGAAGTCAGATGCGATCCCGCCACCCTGCCCTGAAGACCAAGACGCTGCGTCTCATAGGCCAGTTGCTCGATATGCCGCGACAACGGGTCGTCCGTTTCGTCGCAATGCATGTCGACCATCAAGCCACGATCAGCCGCGATCTCGCAAAGCTCGGTGACCGAAGCCCGGCCATCAGCCATGGTGCGCTCGAAATGCGGGATACCACCAACCACGTCGACCCCGAGATCGAGCGCCCGGATGGTGTTTTTCCGCGCGGTCGGCGAGCGATAGAGCCCGTCCTGCGGAAATGCCACCAGCTGCAGATCGATATAGTGGGCGATCCCCTTCTTGACCTCGAGCAGCGCCTCGACCGCCAGAAGCCGGTCATCGCACACATCCACATGGGTGCGGATCGCAAGCAGCCCCATGGAAGCCGCCCAGTCGCAATATGCAAGCGCACGCTCCTTGACTGCTTCATGGGTCAGGAGAGGTTTGAGCTCGCCCCAAAGGCCAATCCCTTCAAGCAACGTTCCCGAAGCATTGATCCGTGGCTGGCCATAGGACAGCGTCGCATCCATGTGAAAATGCGGATCCACGAACGGAGGCGAAACCAGGTTGCCGGCGATGTCGATAACCTCGCCTGCCTCGGCTTCAATGCCAGCAGCAATAGCCGCAATCCGCCCATCCTTTATGGCTATGTCTGCAGTCGTCCCGTCGGGCAGCACGCCACCCTTGAGCAAAGTGTCAAAGCTCATCTCTCGCCTTTCTGATAAGGGACCATCAGCGCCTTCGGATAGGTCGCACGACGGGCGACGATGACCAGCGCCACGATCGACAGCACAAACGGCATCATCAGGAAGATCTGGTAGGGAATGACGCCGCCGGTGATCTGCTGCAGCCGGACCTGATAGGCATCAAAGGCCGCAAACAGGATCGCCCCGATGAGGGCCTTGCCAGGCCGCCAGGATCCGAACACGACCAGCGCGATGGCGATCCAGCCACGGCCATTGATCATTTCGAAAAAGAACGAGTTGAACGCCGACATGGTGAGAAACGCCCCGCCGATCGCCATCAGCGCCGATCCCACCATCACCGCACCAATCCGAACTGCGGTTACCGATATGCCTTGCGCTTCAACTGCCGCAGGATTTTCGCCCACGGCCCGGACGGCCACGCCCACCGGGGTGCGGTAGAAAACGAACGCCACGGCAGCGACGGTGAAATAGGCGAGATAGGTCAGCGGCGTCTGGTTGAACAAGGCGGGCCCAAGCACCGGGATGTCCGACAAGACCGGAACAGCGAAAGGCTGAAACGGCTCGATCTTCGGTGGCGAAGTGACTTCTGGTAACAGGATCCGGTAGGTGAAGTAGGTGAGGCTCGAGGCAAGCAGCGTGATCCCGATGCCGGTTACATGCTGCGAAAGCCCCAGAGGAACCGTGAGAAACCCGTGCAAGAGCCCGAACATCGCGCCGGTCAGCGCGGCAACCAGCACGCCGGTCCACAGATCCCCACCCATATAGACAGTGAACCAGCCCGAAAATGCGCCGGCCACCATGATGCCTTCAATCCCGAGATTGAGCACGCCGGCCCGCTCGCAGATCAATTCCCCCATGGTGGCGAAGATCAGCGGCGAGGCGATGCGGATGGCAGCGACCCAGAAGCTGGCAGTGAACAGAATTTCCAAAGCCTCGTTCATGTCACCTCCAGCGCACGCGGTAGCGCATCAGCATGATTGCCGCGACCATGGTCAGGAGCGAGGTCGCGACCATCACCTGGGCGATGTAACTCGGCACATTGGCGCTGCGGCTCATCGCATCGGCGCCAACAAAGATCCCGGCCACGAAGATCGCGGCTGCGATCACACCCAGCGGGTTGAGCATGGCCAGCATGGCAACAACAATCCCGGTGTAGCCATAGCCCGGCGAAAGATCGAGCGTCAGATTGCCCTTAAGTCCGGCAACTTCCGAGAACCCCGCCAGGGCAGCAAGTCCGCCCGACAGAAGCGCTGTCTTGACGATCACTCGATTGACCGGAATGCCAGCGAACCTCGCGGCTTCCGCATTGTGCCCGACAGCGCGCATCTCATATCCAAGCGTGGTTTTCTTCATGATCACCCAGACCACGACAGCCGAGGCTATCGCCAGGATGAAACCATAATGCAGCCGCTTGCCCTTGATCAGCCGTGGCAGTTGCGCCTCGGCAATCACCCGCTTCGACTGCGGCCAGCCAAGGCCGGTCGGATCTTTAAGGGGCCCTTCGAGCAGCATCGAGACAAACAGGAGCACGATGAAATTCAGCAGCAGCGTCGTCACCACCTCATCAACGCCGAACTTTGTTTTCAGCACCGCCGGACCGAGAAGCGCCAGCGCTCCGGTCAACATCGCCGCAATCATGATCAGCGGAATGAGGCCTGCAGACGGCAGCGTCACGGCACCGGTGCCCAGAACCACAGTCATAACTGCGCCCAGATAAAGCTGCGCTTCAGCGCCAATGTTCCAGAGCTTGGCCCGGAAGGCGACCGCCACGGCGAGCCCGGTGAAAATCAACGGTGTCGCCCGGGTCAGGGTCTCCAGTAGCGCAAACTGCGATCCGGCGGCTCCCTTGAACACCAGCCAGAACACCGTCAGCGGCGAGGCGCCTGCAATCATCACCAGCACCGAGGAAAACAAAATCGTGGCCAGAATTGCACCAGCGGGCCAGAGGATGGTGGCAGCCACCGATGAGGCGGGCCTCGGTTCAAGCCGCATGGCTAGCCCCATCTTCCTGTCCGTGCCCAGCCATCAGTTCACCCAGCTCCATGATACTGAGTTCGCCGCGCAAAGATGGTTTGGACAGCTGTCCGCGATGGATGACAAGAATTCTGTCGGACAGGGTCTGGATTTCATCGAGATCCTCGGAGATCAGCAGCACCGCAGCACCCCGGTCACGTGCCTCGATCAGCCGCGCGTGGACATAGGCCACCGCGCCAACATCAAGCCCGCGCGTCGGCTGGCTGGCCAGGATAATATCAGGATCACCGTCGAGCGCCCGGCCGAGGATCAACTTTTGCATGTTGCCGCCCGAAAGCAGCCGCACGCGGGCTTCTGGCGACGGGCACTTGACGTCATAGGCCTTGATAATGTCGCTCGCAAAAGCCGCAGCAGCCTTCCAGTCCAGAAAGCCCAAGCGCGAAAACCGCGGACTGCGATAGGCTTCGGAAATTACGTTCTCTGCCACACTCATGTCCCCGATCATGCCAGTAGCATGCCTGTCTTCGGGAATGCGCCCCAATCCATGGTCGAGCGCCACGCGGGGCGACCATTGGTGGAGCGTCTCGCCGTGCACAACAATATCACCCTCGCGGGCTTCGAGCGTGCCGGCGATCAACGCCGCAAGCGCCGCCTGGCCATTGCCGGAAATCCCGGCAAGTCCCGTGATCTCGCCGCCCCGCAGCTGCATCGAAATTTGCTTGAGCGCCGCCCCACCCAAGCTTCGTGTGGATACGCCCTTGAGTTTGAAGAGGCACGCCCCAGGTGTGGACGGGCCGATCTCGTTGACCGGCAGTTGCCCGCCGACCATCAGCTCAGCCAGTTCCCGCCGTGTCGCGTCAGATGTCTTGCGTTCCCCGGCAAGCTTGCCGCCGCGCAAAACCACGACACGATCAGAGACCGACTGCACTTCTCCGAGCTTGTGGGAGATGAAAATGACCGACAGCCCCGCGTCCACCAGCTTCTTGAGCGTGGCAAAAAGCGCCTCTGTCTCCATCGGTGTCAGCACTGCGGTCGGCTCGTCAAGAATGAGAATGCGGGCTTCGCGATAGAGCGCCTTGAGGATCTCGACCCGCTGCCTTTCGCCCACCGAGAGCTCCGTGATCATCCGGTCCGGATCGACCTCAAGTCCGTAGTCCGACGCCAGACGCCGGATCTTTTCCCGCGCCGCGGATCTGCCCAGATTGAAGGACCACAGCGGACGCGTACCGAGCACGATGTTTTCAAGCACCGTCATCTGATCGGCAAGCGTGAAGTGCTGATGCACCATGCCAATGCCCGCTGCCAGCGCCGCGTTCGGATCTCCGGGCGGCAAAGCCGAGCCAAACGCTTCGATCTTCCCCTCATCGGCCGTGTAATGGCCGAAAAGGATGTTCATCAACGTTGTCTTGCCAGCCCCGTTTTCGCCAAGCAGCGCCAACACCTCGCCGCGTTTAAGCGACAGCGAGATGGAATCATTGGCGACAAGCGGGCCAAATCTCTTGGTAATGCCCGAGAGGCGGAGAACGGTCTCCGCCTCCGGGCTATGAGCAGCGTCCATCAGTTGGACTTGGGTTCTTCGTCGTTGATCTCGACCACGAAGGAGCCGTCCTTGATCGCCGCTTCACGCTCCATCACCAGCTCCATCACCTCTTCAGGCACCTTGCCCTCGAACGTGCCGAGCGGTGCGAGCGAAGAACCGCCTTCCTTCATGAAGGAGTAGACTCCGTAATTCTCAGCCTTGAAGGTTCCTGCCTTGACCATCTCGATTGCGTGATCAAGCGTCGGCTCAAAATGCCAAAGCGCAGAAGCCACCACTGTTTCGGGGTAGTCTGCCTGGGTGTCGATCACATTGCCGATTGCCAGAACGCCCTTTTCCTTGGCCGCATCCGATACGCCAAAGCGTTCCGCGTAAAGGACATCTGCGCCGCCATCGATCTGGGCGAAGGCTGTTTCTTTTGCCTTTGGCGGATCGAACCACGAACCGATGAAGGCCACCTGGAACTTCGTTTCAGGAGCGGTCTCTTTGACGCCCGCCATGAAGGCATGCATCAGACGATTGACCTCAGGGATCGGGAAGCCGCCGACCATACCGATATTCTTCGACTTGGTCATCGCACCGGCAATGATGCCTGAGAGATAGGACGCATCCTGGATGTAGTTATCGAACACTGCAAAATTCGGCGCATCATCCTTGGGCAGGAAGCTTGATCCCATCAGATAGGCTGTTTCCGGGTAATCCGCGGCAACCTGCCGGGCAGCATCCTCGACCCCGAAAACTTCGCCAACGATCAGATCATGGCCGGCTTCCGAGTACTCACGCATGACGCGCTCATAGTCATTGTTAGAGGTGTTTTCGGAAAACACGTACTCGATGTCGCCCCGCTCCACCGCCGCGTTTGCGGCCTTGTGGATGCGGCTCACCCATTGCTGCTCGACCGGCACGGTGTAGATAGCTGCGACCTTGAGCGGCCCGTCGGCACGCGCTCTGCCCATGAAACCTGGCAGAGCCAGTACGGCAGCGCCGGCAGCTGCGCCAGCGAGGACCTGACGGCGTGTAAGAAGACTTGCAAGGCTAGACGTAGTCAATTTGGTCATGGCTGACGCTCCTGTTTGACACTGATTTAGGCTGTTCCCGTCATTATTTTTGACCAAAAGATAAAACGAGCGCCGCGCCTTGGCAACAGCCGATTACGTGCTGTGCACAGCCTCCAAAACAACCTACTTGGAGCCCTGCGATCAGACCAAAACCGGCGCGCACATCAGACCAGCTCAGCTTTTCGGTTGCGCATCATGTCCAATCCGGCACAACGGTAGGACCTGCCCATCATCCGGCCTCCTGGCCAATGCAGACAAGAAAGGATGCGATCCAGATGACCGAAAGCACACACTCAAGTCTGCTGGCGCTCAATTGCGGCTCATCCTCCATCAAATTTGCACTTTTCACGCCGGACTTCGAGCGCAGCTTCTCCGGACTGGTTGAGGCAATCGGGCACGGTCAGACGCCGAGACTGAAGACATCGACCGGTGAAACAATGGAATTCGGCGGCCCCGATCAAGGCCACGCCGAGGTGCTGCCGCGGCTGATCAATGATATCATCCTGCCACGGGCGGGGGAGATTTCCGGGGTCGGCCACCGTATTGTCCATGGCGGCGAGCGGTTCAACGCCCCGGTCAGGGTCACGCCGGAAATCCGCGCCGGTATCGCCGAATTGACGCCGCTGGCGCCGGGCCACCAACCACACAATCTCGCGGGAATTGACGCTGCTGCGAAGGCCTTGCCCGGCGTGCCGCAGATTGCATGTTTCGACACCGCCTTCCATTCAGGTATTGCCCCAGTTCGCCGCGAAATGCCCCTGCCGCGGAACTATGCTAGGGATGGTCTCATTCGCTATGGCTTTCACGGCCTGTCCTATGAGCATGTTGCCGCCAAGCTACCGGGCCTCGGAGTGCCCGAAGGTCGGGTGATCGCCTGCCATCTCGGCAACGGCTGCTCGATCTGCGGGATCGTCGACGGCGTCAGCCGCTGGACGTCGATGGGCTTCACACCGCTTGATGGATTGATGATGGGCCAGCGCCCAGGACGGCTTGATCCTGGCGCAGTACTTTGGCTTGTCGAACAGCATGGCGGCGACACAGCGGCCGTCAGCAAGCTGTTCTATCATCAGAGCGGCCTCTCGGGTGTATCCGGCCTGTCGGGAGACATGCGCACGCTTATGGCCAGCGACCAGCCCGATGCTGCCTTTGCCATAGAAATGTTTGTTGACCGGCTTGTCCAGGAAATCGGCGCGGCAGCCACGAGCATCGGCGGTATCGATGCGCTGATCTTTTCCGGCGGCATCGGCGAAAACGCGGCACCCATCCGCACCATGGTTCTGGAAAAGCTTGAATGGCTCGGCTTCAGGCTCGATCGGACGGCCAATGACGCCAAATCAGAACGTCTGACCGCTGCAGACAGCGTGAAACAGGCCTTTATCGTTGAGGCGGATGAAGAGCGTATGATCGCCCGGGCGGTTGCGGGCCTTTTGGACTGAACATCTCTATTGCCAGTTGCCAGCCAGCGCCCGCAGCAGGTCCGACCGACTGATTTGCCCCACCAGCCGGCCTTCGGACATCACCGGAAAGCGCCTGAAAGTGCTTGCCAGAAAAGCTTCCGCAGCTTCGACAAGGTCGAGCTCGGCATCAAGTGACACAGGCTTGTCAGACATGTAGTCCGCAACAGTGTCGCCCCACTCACGGTAATAGCTCGCATGCAACGCCGCCTTGAGGCAGTCTTTCTGCGACAGCATGCCGATGAGGTTTCCTTTCGCGTCCAGCACCGGTGCGCCAGATATCTTGTTGTCGAGCAGAAGGTTCATCGCCCGGTTGATTTCCACATCGGGCGTCAGCGTCACCAGTTCGCAGCTCATATAGGTCTTGATCCGGGGACGCTCACTCATGAGCCCCACCCTTGCGGCAACCACTACACGACAGCCCGGTGGCGCAGGACAAACCTCCGCAAGAGCCCTTGAGCGGCGCGCGTCCGAAGATCACCCCCAGCGCCAGCCCGAGCAGAGAAAGCAGAACCAGTCCAAATGCGAGCAGAAATGTCTCCATCGTCTCTACCTCCTATGCGGTCACGTAGGCTTCAAAGCCACCGGTCATGATCTGGTGGCTGCCGTCGTTGTCGAGCCTGACAAACAACGCCGGAATGGAATGGGTCTCCGCGAACGCGGCCCCTCGCTCCATTCCCATCACCATCAGCGCGGTCGCCAGACCGTCGGCGCGCATGGCGGTATCGGCCAGCACCGAGACCGATGCCGGTACGGCGTCAACCGGGCGGCCGGAGCGCGGGTCGATCAGGTGGCTGACACCGCCGTACCCCAGTGTGATGTTTTGCCGACTGGTTCCCGACGTCGCCAGTGCCATCGGGCCGGGTGCAACAATGTGCGCCATGGCGCCCGGCTCGGCATCCGGTTGCTCAATACCCACCTGCCACGAGCGCCCGTCCGGATGGCGTCCAAGCGCACGAACCTCTCCACCAAGCTCGAACAGCGCCGTTTCCACCCCGACAGACGGCAAGGCATCAACGATCCGGTCGAGCGCATATCCCTTGGCGATCCCGCACAGATCAAGCGTCAGGCCAAGCGTCGCCTTGCGCAATCCGTTTGCCGAAACCGACAAATCATCCGGGCGCGCCCGCTCTCCATGAATGGGGCCGAAACCGAAACGATTGACCAGCGGACCGATGGTCGGATCAAACGTACCGCCAGTAAACCGTGACATTGCCAGCGCTTGCTCGGCGACGAAGGCAATCGGCGCGGAACAGCCCTGCCAATCCAGCGTGTCTGCGCAATTGAAGACAGAGAGTTCCGACTGCCCCAGATATGGGGACATTGCCAGATTGATTTCAGCGACCACAGAAGCGACCAGCTGCCGCACCACTTCGGATTTGGTTCCATCGGGAAGAGCCGCCCGCCAGGTGCTGCCAAACGCCGGACCGCCGATGCCAATCGTCCCGGCGGCTGCCTGGCGCACTCTCCAAGCCATGGCGCCGGCAGTTGAGACAAGAAAATTGCGTCGTGTCATCCGCATGGCATCAGACTCCGAAATCATCTGTGAAGATATGGGATTTGTCGACGCCGGCATCATCGAGCATCGCCAGCACCGCACGGATCATCAACGGCGGACCACATAGGTAGTACTCGCAGGCCTCCGGCGCCGAATGATCCTTGAGATAATTCTCCCAGGCCACCATGTGCACGAACCCGACGCTTCCCTGCCACTCGTCTTCAGGGCGCGGATCTGAGAGGGCGACAGTCCAGTTGAAATTCGGGTGTTTTTCTGCAAGCGTGTCAAACTCGTTCTGATAGAGCAGATCTGCCTTGTTGCGTGCGCCATACCAGTAGCTGATACGCCGCTTGGCGCCGATCCGCTCCAGCTGATCAAAAATGATCGCGCGCAACGGCGCCATGCCAACGCCACCGCCAATGAAAATCATCTCGGCCTCGCCGGGCTTGGCGCGGAAGCTGCCGAACGGTCCGGATGTATCGACCCGATCGCCGGGCTTGAGTGAAAATAGCCAAGATGAAACCACGCCCGCCATCGCGTCGGGAACCGACGGCGGTGGCAGCGCCAGCCGGATGTTGAGAACGATCCGTCCCGTCTCTGTGTCCTTTGGTCGGTTGGAGACCGAGTAAGCCCGCGTCACCGGCGCGGGACTTGAAACCTTGAGCGCGCGGAGATTTTGCCAGACGCTCGTATGAGCCTCGGGCACATCGATATCCGCATAGTTTTGCTCGAACGGGGGAGCTGTGATCTGCACAAAGGAACCCGCCTCGATGTCTGCTTTCATCCCGTCTGGCTGGCTGAGCACGATTTCACGGATCAGCGGTGTTAGCGCCCGCATGCTTTCAACCGTGCAAACGAAACTCTCAGCTGACATCAGATCAGTGTCGACCTCGACTTCCATGTCCCCGCGGATCACCACCTGGCAGGCGAGGTGGACGTGATCCTGAAGATCAGCCTTTGTCAGCCGTGCGGCTTCTGTCGGCAGTGGCGCAGCCCCACCCTCCACGATCTTGACGCGGCAGAGTCCACAGGTGCCTGCACCGGCACAGGCCGATGGCACCAGAATGCCGTTATCGTTCAGCGCAGCCAGCAGTTTGAGCCCGGTGCTCGTATCGAACCTGGTCGACCCGTTCAGCGTCAACACAGCCGGCCTTGAAGGCGACAGGATCGATCGTACGAACATGACCGTAATCGCGAGCAAAAGGACAATTACCGTCAGAAGAACGATGCCCAGAACGATCTCTGTCATGGCGTCACCAGGGAAAAGGCCGAGAAGCCGAGCGACATCAACCCGGTGACGATGAAGGCGCTGGCAAGTCCCTCGACACCCTTCGGCATGTCGCTGTATTTGAGCCTCTCGCGAATGGCTGCGAAAGTAACGATCGCCAGCGCCCACCCCACACCGCTGCCGATCCCGTAAACCACCGACTGCTCGAAATCATAGTGACGCTCGACCATGAACAGGCTGCCACCCAGAATGGCGCAATTGACCGTGATCAGCGGCAGGAAGATGCCCAGCGCCCGGTAGAGCCGCGGCACGAACCGGTCCAGCGTCATCTCCAGAATCTGCACCATGGCGGCGATGACGCCGATGAAGCTCACAAGTTTGAGAAAAGTCAGGTCGACATCCGGCAACCCGGCCCAGGCCCATGCGCCCTCGATCAGCAGCAGGTTGAAGATCAGATAGTTCACCGGAACAGTGATCGCCTGAACCACGATCACCGCCAGCCCCAGACCAACCGCGGTGTCGACCCTTTTGGACACTGCCAGAAAAGTGCAAATGCCGAGGAAGAACGACAGCGCCAGGTTTTCCTGGAATATGGATTTGATCAAAAGCTCGCTCATGGCCGGCGGTCCTCTGTCGTTCCAAGCCGAAACTCGGGCCGCTCCAGCTGTTCAGGACGCAGCACCCGCACCAGCCAGACCAGAAGGCCGAGAATGAAGAACGCGCTTGGCGCCAGTTGCATCAACCCGAGCGGCTGAAACCAGCCGCCATCCGCCACGGTGATGACCAGCGGCACCCCCATCAGGGCGCCGGTTCCGAGAAACTCGCGCAACGTGCCGACAATCAAAAGGATCAGGCTGTAGCCGAGGCCGTTTCCAAGTCCGTCGACCACGCTCGGCAGCACCGGATTGCGCATCGCGAAGGCCTCCGCCCGGCCCAGAACCAGGCAATTGGTGACGATCAGCCCGACAAAAATCGACAGACGCTTGCTCATTTCGAACATGAACGCCTGCATGAACTGATCAATCACGATGACGATCGAGGCCACGATGGTGATCTGAATGATCAGTCGGATCGACGGCGGAATATGATGCCGCATCAGGCTGATCACACCGCCGGACAGGCACAGCACCACTGTGAGCGCCACCGACATGGTGATCGCTGTCGACAGCGTGGTCGTCACCGCTAGCGCAGAACAGATACCCAGTATCTGCAGCGTGATCGGATTATTGCCGATCAGAGGGGCGGTGAGATGATGTTTGAGCGACATCCTAGAGCCCTTCCTGCCTGAGCCTGGTCAGAAACGGGCCAAACCCATTGTCCCCGAGCCAGAAATGCAAAATGTTGGTGAGCCTGGTGCTGGTGCGCGTGGCGCCAGATATCCCGTCAACTTCGTAGGGCGTAGAAGCCCCGCCGCGAACCAGCTCGATTCGGATACTGCCGGTGTCGTCGGCGATCTTCTTGCCGGGCCAGAGCGCCAACCATTCCGGCTCCTCGATCCGCGCGCCAAAGCCCGGAGTATCGCCCTGCTCGATGATCGCCAACGCCGCGATGGTCACCAGATCAGCCTCGATTGCCAGGGCGGCACGAACCGTTGACTGATATCCGGCGCCATAGACCGGCAGGACGATCAGCTTGAGGTCGCCGTCCTTCTGCAACAGGTAGACAGGCGATTGGTTCGCTCGCCGCTTGATCCCGGCGATATCCGCTTCAGGCTCAAGCGCAATGCTTGCACCCGGATCCTGAAGTGCCGCCTCCAGATCAAATCCGGCAGGATCAGGGCTGCTTGCAAAACTGCCGTCGTCCAAATTGACCAGCCGTGTTTCCAGCGTGTCGACGCCCGATTCCATCATCAGGTCACGCATGCCGGGCAGCGTATCGAGCATTGCGTCGATCCGCGCCTGCCGTTCAACTGCGCGGTTTGCCTCCTGATAGGGCCTGAGCATAACCGCTGTCACCGACACGGCCGCAGATGAAACCAGGGCAACGAGCACAGCCATACCCATGATCTTGACCAGATCATCGTTGGATCGAGCAAAGAACTTTCGGATGGGCGAAAAGAGCTCAGCCATGCCGCCGCCTCCGTAGCCTTATGACCATCGCAACAGCCATATGATCGATCAGCGGCGCAAAAATGCTGGCGAGAAGGGAGGCAAAGACGATGGCTGCTGTCGCAATGGCGGGACCGGCAACCGTGTCAAACAGCACAATCAGCACCCCCGCCAAGGCGCCGAACACCCAGCGACCCAGATTTGTCGATGCTCCCGCAACCGGATCGCCGATCAGGAAAACAAGGCCAAAAGCGACGCTGGCGGCCACCGTCGGCAACCCGCCCGCACCCGTTTGCGCAAAGCCGGAAGCAGCCAACACGACAGCGGCAGAAACCAGAACGCCCCAGGAAACCAATCCTCCCCGCAACAGCAGCAACGCACCTGGAAGCGTCGCGAGCGCCAGGGCCTCATTGCTCAGGGAGAGCGTGGTTCCGATGAAAGAAAACACCAGGAACCCGGCGCCAGCCGCAGCACCCGACACAATGCCGTAGCCCCTGCCGCCAAAGACCAGCTCGCCAAACACCACGCCAAAGCTTGCGGCCATCGCGATCTGCCAAAGCGGAACCGACGCCGGCACCAGGACTGCGAGGATCAGCGCCACAGTGGCGGTGTGCCAGCTCAAGGATCGTCCACGGATCAGATCAAAGGTGAGTTCCCAGATCAGACAGGTGACGAGAGCGGTCATCAGCACCGCTATCTGCGGCGTTCCGCGCTCGACCAGGGTCACTGCCACGGGCCCCGCAAGCGCAACCAGCTGGGCGAGCGTCACCCGCGCCGGTGTCCATCCGGTGCGCTGTCGCGTGCGTTGCGGATCAAGCAGCCAGCCGGTCATGCGTCCTCCGCAAGTTCATCAAGAACATGACGCAGCATCCGCCCGTAATCAGCACCACTGGTGCAGGCAAGAGAGACTTCGGCGAGATCCTCTTCAACCATTTCAAGGCATCCAAGACGTTTCGCCGTCTCGGCGTCGCCAACACTCAAGGCCCGCAGCAACGGTACGACAGGGATATCAAAAGCCAGCGCCCTCTCGAGCGCGGTAGTGGGAATCAGCGGAGCGAGTTGCGATGAAGTCCGGCGCAACCGCGCCATGACAACACTCTCGGGGAGCTTGCCGTGCGACGACGCGTCATCAAGCAATGATACCTGCTGGTGATATCGGCCAAGCCAGGAGGACTCCCGGCCGCGTGCCGCTGAACCGGAGAACACGCAAAGGGGTGAGCCGTGGCTACCAGGCAGGGCTTCGTGGCGGATCAGGTCCGGCAAGCTGGCGCCTGCAACAGTCCGGATCAACCTCGGTTGCTTGGCACGCGGCCCCGTGAACGCGACAATGCGGCTGAAATCATGAACACCGGTCGCGACCAGCTTTCCGATGGCAGCCACATCCTGATAGCCGATGCTCCAGACGGATCGGCTGGCGTCGACAGGGTGCGAGTGATGAATATGGGTACTGGCAAAGCCAGATGATCGACCCGCAGGAAAGAACGATCCCCGAATTCGCGCGCCAAGCCCCGCCGCGATATCCGCTCCAGGGGATTGGCAGACATGGACTTTTCCACTGGTCAGAAGCGTCATCGCCTTCAGGCCGGCCGTGAACATCTCAAGCTGATCCCCAAGCACGACTCTTGGATCGGGCGCATAAGGATTGTCGGCGGTGACGGTGACAAAGATGGCTTCCGGGACGGCATCGGGCGCCGGGATCCGGCCGAACGGGCGGGTCAGAAAGGCGGGCCAGAACCCCTGGGCAAGCAGCGCCGACCGCATTTCGGCGGGCGTCGACTTGGCTATGACAAGCGGATCCGGATCGTGTTGAGCGTTTTCTGACCGGATGACCAAAGCCGAAAGGCTGCGCCGCGGGCCAAGCGTGATCGACTCGACAACGCCCGAAACCGGTGAAACAAGAACGACATCCGGATGGGCGCGGTCGTGAAACACCACCTGACCTCGTTCAACCCGGTCGCCCTGCCCGCACCGCAACTTTGGCCGCAGGCCGGGCAGATCAGCGCCAAGCAATGCGATCCGCTCAACAGACGGTCCGTCATGGATCGTCTGCTCGGTCAGCCGTGTGCGGTCAATCCTGAACCAGGGCAACACTTTCTACACCACCTTGTTTCTTCACGCCTGACCAGCAAAGGCCTCGACCGTTTCAATGAACACGCCACAAGGACGTTTGGGTGTGAAGTTAACAGGATGAAACGCCTGATCCATTGAGCAAGATCAATGCAACCGCATATTCAGGCGTCATAATTTGCAGACGAAAAAGCATCCAGAATTGCCGGAAACACTCAAATCTGAATGAACCGCTGGAGGTCTGCCCGTGTTTTATGCCCGCACTGTTTTATCACTCGTATCTCTGATGTTTGTCGCCGTTCCGCTCGCTCATGCGCAGGAGACATCTCCGGTCACTGCCATCGTCGAAAGCTGGATGGCGTCACCACATGGCGACAGGAAAGCCGAAGCCTTTGTGCACTGGAACACGGAAGGCGAAGTGCCGGGAGAATGTGCAACCTGCCATTCAGGCCTCGGACTGCTGGATTTTCTCGGCGCTGACGGATCAACGGCAGGAAAGGTCGACGGGCCGGCCCCGATTGGTTCCCCGATTGATTGCGTCGCCTGCCACAACCAGGCAGCCAAGGATCTCCAACAGATTACTTTCCCGTCAGGCGAAGTGATGACTGAAACCAGCGCCTCGGCCGTCTGCATGGTCTGCCACCAGGGACGGGAATCAACCGACAGCGTCAATGCAGCCATTGCCGGCGGTGAAGCCGACACCACCAACGGTGATCTGGGATTTATCAATGTGCACTACGCCGCTTCGGCTGCCACCATGTTTGGCGGCTCTGTTCGCGGTGGCTACCAGTATGAAGGCAAGACCTACTTCCAACGGTTTGCCCACGTGCCCGATTTCAACACCTGCGCCACGTGCCACGATCCCCACACGACCAAGGTTGTCGCCGTTGATAAATGCGTTACCTGCCACAAGGGCGCCGAAACCATCTCCGCCATCCGCATCACCCCGGCTGACATGGATGGCGATGGCGACGTCAAAGAGGGGATCAGCGGAGAAATCAGCACTCTGCATGAGAAGCTTGGCGAGGCCATCCAACTTTACGCAAAAGACGTGACAGGCAAGCCGGTGGCTTACGACACACACGCCTATCCCTATTTCTTCAATGACCTGAATGCAAACGGCGCAGTGGACCCCGAAGAAGCCAAGTTCCCGAACAGCTACAAGAGCTGGACGCCACGTCTGCTTCGAGCGGCCTACAACTACCAGTTCCTGGCCAAGGAACCCGGCGCCTATGCCCACAATCCGAAATACGCCATTCAGCTCGCTTACGACAGCCTTGAAGACCTGGCATCCAAAGCGACGGTAGACATGGGAGCCATGTCACGCCCCTGATGGCAGCGCGTACTTGATGATCAGCAGCCCGGGACATGGCTTCCGGGCTCGCTTTTCCACCCCAAAGCCCTGTTAGACAATTAAGCGTTCGGATCGGTTGCCAATGGCCAATTCTGAAGTCCTCATCGCCGTCGGCATTCTGTTTCTGGCTGGCCTCTTACTCGACAAGATTGGCCGGATAGTCCACGTTCCCCGCGTCACCCTGCTGATCCTGCTGGGAGCCATCATCGGCCCTCCGGTTATGGATCTCCTGCCGCGAAGCTTCAACGAAGCCAACGAATTCTACTCGCCCACAGCCTTGACTATGGTTGCCTTTCTGCTTGGCGGCACCCTGAACCCCGAGACCCTGAAATCCCATGGCCGCGAGATCATGATCATATCGCTGACGCTGGTTGCGGTCTCCGTCGTGGTCGTGGCTACGGGCCTATGGCTGTTAGGGCTGCCAATCGCATTTGCAGTACTTCTGGGCGGACTGTCTGCTGCCACTGACCCGGCCGCCACCCATGATGTCATCACCCAGGCTGGCGCAAAGGGCCGCTTTGCCACCAATCTGCTCGGCATCGTTGCAATCGATGACGCCTGGGGCCTGCTTGCTTTTTCCATGGCGCTCACATTAGCCAGCATCATTGTGGATCAGGACGCCGTGATGGCGATGGTGCATGGTGCCCGCGAGGTCGGTGGGGCAATCGCGCTCGGGCTGGCAATCGGCTTGCCCGCGGCATTTCTCACCGGGCGGATAAAACCTGGCGAACCCACATTGATTGAGGCGGTTGGCCTCGTTTTTCTGTGTGCAGGCCTGGCCCTGCATTTCGGGTTCTCGTTCCTGCTGACAGGCATGGTGTGCGGCGCGACCATCGTCAATCTTGCCCGCCACCATGACCGCCCATTCAACGAGATCGAACGCATTGAGTGGCCATTCATGCTGCTGTTTTTTGTCATGGCCGGGGCATCTCTGGAAACCGGCAACCTTGCTCAAGTGGGATATGTCTGCGTCGCATATTTCATTCTCCGCGCACTGGCACGCCTGCTCGGAGGTTGGGCCGGCGGTCGCCTGGCAAGCCTGCCTCACCGCGAAAGCAGGATGACCGGGCTCGGACTGATGCCGCAAGCAGGTGTTGCAATCGGCATGGCGCTGGTCGCCCGCGAGCGGTTTCCTGATATCGGCGAGGAACTACTCGCCGTCGCCGTCGCCAGCACCATTGCATTCGAGCTGGTAGGCCCGTTCTTGACCCAGATGGCAATTCGACGTGTCAGCAAGAAATAGGATGTGACCAGACCAACACCTAAAGCATTGTTTTGAATGACTTTCAGAAAATCTACACGTGGCATTTGCAATATACTTGTCACGAATGCATTCAAATGTAACTATCAATCCGCTGCCATGTTGTTCCAGTTGGAGGAGACTGCTGGAACAACACGAGGGAAACAAAACTGGCAGCACAGGAGAACTACAAAGCAAAATATTTCCGTGGGAGGAAACATGTCTAACGAACTTAATCGCAGAAGATTTCTGCGCGGCTCAGCTATTGCTGGTGCTGCCGCTCTCGCCACACCGGCTATCGCTCAGAACGCGACAACGACCCTGAAAATGCAGGCTGCATGGGGCGGTGGTATATTCCTGGAAAACGCACAGTCCTTCGCCAACCGCGTCAACGAAATGTCCGGCGGGTCGCTGGTCATTGAAGTGTTGGCGGTGGATTCGGTCGTCAAGACAAGCCAGATGCAGGACGCCGTCCATCGCGGAGTTTTGGACGCAGCGCATTACGTGACAGCCTATTGGTATGGAAAGTCCAAGACCGCTTCTCTGTTTGGCACTGGTCCCTGTTTCGGATGGTCCAGTAACGAAGTGCTGGGCTGGATCTATTCCGGCGGTGGTCAGGAACTGTTCGATGAGCTGATGGCCGAACTTCGGCTGAACGTGGTCTCCTTCTTCAATTCGCCCATGCCTGCACAGCCGCTGGGCTGGTTCAACAAACAGATAACCGATGCAGCACAGATGAAAGGCCTGAAATACCGGACCGTGGGTCTGGCGGCAGACGTTCTGCTGGAAATGGGCATGTCGGTTGTGCAGTTGCCGGGTGGCGAAATCCAGCCCGCGATGAAATCCGGCCTGATTGACGCGGCCGAGTTCAACAACCCGACATCTGACCGCGACTTCGGCATGCAGGACGTGTCCAAGCACTACATGCTGGCTTCGTACCATCAGAGCCAGGAATTCTTTGAAGTCACCATCAACAAGGACAAGTTCAATGCGCTGTCGCCTGAGCACCAGGCGATTATCCGCAATGCGTCCTTTGCTGAGAGTTCGGGCTTCTACTGGGGCAACACAAAGCGCTATTCCGACGACCTGATCAAGCTGCAGGAACAGGATGGCGTCAGCGTCTACCGTACACCGGATTCCGTGATGGCCGATCAGCTGGCCGCTTGGGATGTGGTCGCAAACCGCATCGCGGAAGAGGATCCGTTCTTTGCCAAGGTGATGGCATCGCAGATGGCCTACGCCAAGGATGTCATGGGGTATCTCAACCTCAATCAGCCGAACTATCAACTGGCCTACGATCACTACTTCAAGAAGGCCTGATCACCTTTGGTATGTCCGGGGGTCCCAAGGGGCCCCCGGTTTATGGCTGGTTTAGGGGAGGGGTATAAGTGGTCAAACTTGTTTATGCGATCGAGGGGCTGAGCCTCTGGGTCGGACGCGCCTTTGGGTGGTGCATCCTGATCCTGACACTGTCGGTCTCCTATGAAGTCTTTGTGCGCTATGTGCTCAACAGCCCCACCGTGTGGGCTTTTGACATGATGATCCAGATGTACGGGGCACTGTTCCTGATGTGCGGTGCTTATGCGCTGGCCCAGGACACCCATGTGCGGGCCGACGTGCTCTACCGGTTGTTTCCGGTGCGTGTTCAGGCTTCGCTGGATTTCGTGCTCTACTTTCTCTTCTTTTTCCCCGGTGTTCTGGCGCTGTTCTGGTTCGGTTGGGAAATAGCGTCGGACAGCTGGCGCTACAAGGAAGTCAGCTTCAACAGCCCGGCCAGCATTCAGATCTATTTCTTCAAATCCCTGATTCCAGTGGCGGGAGCTTTGCTGCTGATACAGGGCTTTGCCGAACTCGTCCGCTGCGTAATGGCTATACGCTCGGGACGCTGGCTCGACCGACTAGAGGATGTACGCGAGACCGAGGATATGCTGATGCATGTGACCGAGTTGAAGACTCCTTGACCTGACAGGCGCTTAGGAACCACAAAAATGACAAATCCAGAAATAGCCCTGTTGATGCTGGGCCTGTTTATCGTCCTCGTTATGCTCGGCTTTCCGATCGCCTTCACATTGCTCGCAATGGGCGTTGGCTTCGGTTACTACGCCTACCATCAGGGCCATCCGATCGAGGCCTTCAGCGATATTTTCAACAACAACATCTTCTATCTGGTCAATCAGAACACCTATTCGGTGATGGAGAACGCCACGCTAGTGGCGATTCCGTTGTTCCTGTTCATGGGATATGTCGTTGAGCGGGCCAATATTGTCGACAAGCTGTTCGTCTCGCTCTACATGGCCGCGCGAAACCTGCCCGGGTCACTGGCGATTGCGGCGCTGTTGACCTGCGCCGTCTTCTCGACAGCGTCGGGCATTGTGGGTGCCGTGGTGACGTTGATGGGGCTGTTGGCTTTTCCCGCCATGGCCAACGCAAATTACGACAAGAGCTTTGCCTCCGGCGTGATTTGCGCAGGCGGCACGCTGGGCATTCTGATCCCTCCCTCGATCATGCTGATCGTCTACGCGGCGATAGCGGACCTGTCGCCCCTGCGACTTTACGCAGCCGCGATGTTCCCCGGTCTGCTGCTGGCCGGGCTCTACATCGTCTATGTCATCGTTCGGGTCTGGATCACGCCGTCGCTGGCGCCCAAACCCGATATGAAGGACATTCCGCCGCGGCGAGAGATCTACTGGAACCTGCTTGTCTCGTTTGTGCCGTTGACGGTGCTGATCATGCTGGTTCTCGGCTCAATCCTCGGTGGACTGGCGACACCGCCAGAAGCTGCAGCCATGGGTGCGCTCGGCGGACTTGTTCTTGCCGCGCTTTACCGCTCGCTATCATGGCAAAAAGTCAAGGAAAGCGTATTCCTGACTGCCAAGTCGACCGCCATGGTGTGCTGGCTTTTTGTCGGATCCTGGACTTTCGCCTCCGTCTTTTCCTATCTTGGGGGGCATGACCTGATCGCCCAATGGGTGACCAGCTTTGACCTGCAGCCATGGCAGTTCCTGATCCTGGCGCAGTTGATCATCTTCCTGCTTGGCTGGCCGCTGGAATGGTCGGAGATTCTGATCATCTTTGTTCCGATCTTCCTGCCGATGCTCGACACCTTCGGCGTGAACCCCTACTTCTTTGCCATGCTTGTGGCCCTTAATCTGCAGACCTCGTTCCTCACGCCGCCAATGGCGATGTCAGCCTACTATCTCAAGGGGGTGTTGAAGAAACAGATCGAGCTGATGGAGATTTTCCGCGGGATCATGCCCTATCTGGGCATCGTGATCCTGACCATGGTGCTTATGTACCAGTTCCCCGGTATCGCCCTGTGGCTGCCTGATTATCTGTTTGGTACATACATTCCATGAAGATTGAGCCCTACAACCTTTCAGCAACAGATGCCCTCGCGGCCATGGCTGCGGGACTATTGACCTCTGTTCAGCTGGTAAAATCCTGTCTCGACCGCATCGCCGAAACTGATGGAGAAATCCGGGCATGGGCGCATCTGGATGTCGACATGGCCTTGGCACAGGCGGCAGAGGCGGACCGGCGGCGCAAGGCTGGTTATGCATTGGGCTCGCTGCATGGGGTGCCGGTGGGGCTCAAGGACATCATCGACACCAGCAATATGCCGACACAGCGCGGAACCCCTATCTTTGCTGATCGCAGGCCAGATGCAGACGCACGCGTCGTGGAACTCCTGCGTGCTGCCGGGGCGGTGATTCTGGGCAAGACGGTCACTACAGAACTGGCCTTCATGAATCCCAGTGAAACCCGGAATCCGCACAATCATGAACACAGCCCCGGAGGCTCCTCAAGCGGCTCCGCGGCAGCAGTTGGTGCGTTGCAGGTGCCGCTCGCAGTCGGAACCCAGACCAACGGATCGGTGATCCGCCCTGCTTCCTTCTGTGGCACGTTCGGGTTCAAACCAACGCGCGGTGTTGTATCGCGCGAGGGCGTATTGCAGACGTCAATTTCGCTCGATCAACTGGGCTGCTTTGCACGCAGCCTTCCCGATGTTGCTTTGCTGACCGATGCAATCTCGGGCTACGACCAGCGCGATCCGGCAAGCCTCTCCTGGCCCACACCGCACATGGCGGCGGGGGCAGCGCAGGATGCACCGGTACCGCCCGATCTCGTCTGGTTCGATCTCCCCTTCAACGACCGGCTCAGCGATGCTGCACGTGAAGGATTTGACACTGTTATCGACGTACTGGGCGAGCGGGTCTTGCGCATGACACCGGCCGATACGCTCTCGAATCTGGTAGCAGTGCAGGCACGGATCCATGAATATGAATTCAGCAAGCATCTGGGAGACACCTTCGACGGCCACTGGGACCAGATCAGCGATACGCTCAAACCTATCATCACGAGAGGCCTCCAGATCTCGAAGACCGAATACGAGGATGCTCTGGCGGTTAAAGTCTCAGCGGAACAATTCTTTGCCGATTTCTTTCTCGAGTTCGATGCCATCCTTGCGCCCGCTGCTGCTGGTGAAGCACCGATGTTTGGTGGAAGCACAGGCGATCCGATATTCTGTACGCTCTGGACACTTGCCGGCCTGCCCTGCGTGACCCTGCCCTTGTTGGTGGGTGAGACCGGATTGCCGATCGGCGTACAGTTGATCGGCGCAGCTGAAAAGGATGACCGGTTGTTACGTACGGCACGCTGGCTGCAGGACACTCTGGCAACAACAGCCGCTGAACACTGAAAGGACATCCCATGTCATACCATGTCAAAGTGATTGCCGGCCTCATCGGCACCGTGCTGTTTCTGATCTTCATCGGTGAGCTGTCCCGCTCGATATCGCACGGCTTTGCCGGCTTCTGGGGCGGACTTCCATTCATGCTGATCGTGATCGTCGTCGGGTTGATGGCCGTTTACGATTACTGGGAAGAATGCGTTCGCAGGCCCAAGAAATGAACGACAAACCCAGAATCTGGATCACCCGACGACTGTCCGATGCCACACTTGAACGCGCCAAGCGCGACTATGACGCCATCATCAATTTCGAAGATGGCTTGAGTTCGGATGAAGATGTGGTGGCCATGAGTGCTGAGGTCGATGCCATTATTCCGTGTCACTCGGAGCGGTTCAGCGCTGACGTCGCAAGAAGGCTCGATCCACGGCTAAAGATCATCGCCAACCATTCGGTCGGCGTGGATCATTGCGATCTGCCTGCGTTGAAGTCGCGCGGCATTGTCGTGACCAACACGCCGGATGTGCTGTCCGATGCGACGGCCGAGATCGCCATGCTGCTCATGCTTGGGGCAGCACGTCACGCCGTAAAGGGTGATCATCTGGTGCGATCCGGAAACTGGGATTTCTGGAGTCCGTCCTTCATGGTCGGCAAGCAGGTCACCGGCGCACGTCTGGGCATTATCGGCATGGGTCGCGTCGGTCAGTCCTTTGCCCGCAAGGCACGCGGTTTCGACATGGAGATCCACTACTACAACCGGACACGCCTGACACCGGACCAGGAACACGGCGCGACCTACCATAGCTCGGTTGAAAGCCTTCTGGCGGTTGCCGACTTCCTGTCATTGCATTGTCCGGCAACGCCTCAGACAACAGGCTTGATGAATGCCGAGCGCCTTTCGATGCTCCCCGCCGGCGCTGTCCTCGTCAACACCGCACGCGGAGCACTTGTCGACGAAGATGCCTTGATTGCTTCGGTAGAAAGCGGTCACGTTGCAGCTGCAGGTCTCGATTGCTTCGTGACAGAGCCCGGCGGCAACCCCGCGTTTTCCAAGCATAAGAACATCTTCATGCTTCCCCATATCGGCAGCGCGACCGTCCGCACCCGCGATGCCATGGGCTTTCGCGCTCTCGACAATCTCGATGCATTTTTCAACGGCAAGACTCCGAAGGACATACTGTAGCGGCAAGGCGTGTAAGTAGGATCGACAGCAAGGTGCATATCGCATCCGATCCAGCCTCCCATACAGCTTGCACCTTCATCGTTTTCGGGTTCAAATCCACCCATGAGCTCTCACAAACCCAGCTTCACTCTTGGCGTCGAAGAAGAGTACCTGCTTGTCGATGACAAGACCATGGATCTTGTGGCAGCACCCGAGTCCTTGATGGCAGAGTGCTCCGCAGAACTGAAGGACCAGGTCAGCCCCGAGTTCCTCCAATGCCAGATCGAGGTGGGCACCCAGGTTTGCAAAACGGTTGCTGAAGCCGGCGCGGATCTGGCGCGGCTTCGGTCGGTCATCGCCAAAATCGCCGGAAACTACGGCATGGCGCCAATCGCTGTCTCTTGCCATCCCTTTGCCGATTGGAACAAGCAACATTTCACCGACAAGCAGCGTTACCGGGAGCTCGAGCGTGACCTCGGGGGTGTGGCGCGGCGCATGCTGATTTGTGGCATGCATGTTCACGTTGGCATTGATGACGACGAAACCCGCATCGACCTGATGGCGCAGTTTCCCTATTTTCTGCCGCACCTTTTGGCTTTGTCGACATCGTCCCCCTATTGGAAAGGTGACGACACCGGACTTGATTCCTACAGGTTGACTGTTTTCGACAACCTGCCCCGAACAGGGCTGCCACCACGTTTTTCGTCCTGGTCCGAATATCAGCGATCTGTCCAGATCATTATCGACAGCGGCCTGATCGAGGATTCGAGCAAGATCTGGTGGGACCTTCGCCCATCCGATCGCTTCCCCACCCTGGAATCACGGATTTGCGACGTCTCCCCACGGCTAAACGAGACGCTTGCCATTGTCGCATTGACGCAATCGATCATGCACATGCTCTGGCGGCTGCAGAGCAAGAACCAGAGATGGCGAATATATGAACGGTTTCTCGTGGACGAAAACCGCTGGCGGGCGCAACGCTACGGCGTGTCCGACGGATTGATCGACTTCGCCAAGGGATCCGTCGTTGCCTTCTCTGAACTGCTTGAGGAACTCATCGAGGTGGTCCGTGAGGATGCTATGGCGCTGGGGTGCTGGGTTGAAGTTCAATCAGCTCGCCAGATTGTGGAAAATGGGACAAGCGCCGATCGTCAGCGCGCAGTCCATGCCAAGGCAATCGCAGACGGCGCAAGCGAAACGGAAGCCCAGAAAGAGATCGTCAGGTCGCTGATCGGGGAATTCACCGAGGGGCTTGAATACCACCGAAAATCCGAGGTTGTTCCCGGGCACTCAGCCTGACAGTCAGATCAGGCTTACATCATCCGGCTGAAGCGCCTTCAATGGAACCCGTTTTAGACCCTTCGGCGTCCGAGCTTTCCCGCTTGACCCGGAACACAGCCAGATAAAGCGCTGGCGCAAAGAACAGGGTGATGACCGTTCCCGCAATAATTCCGCCCATCATCGCATAGGCCATCGGCCCCCAGAAAATCTGCCGCGAAATCGGGATCAGTGCCAGACTTGCTGCCGCTGCCGTAAGCAGGATCGGGCGCGACCTCGCATCAGACGCATTGAACACCGCATCCCATGCGGTTTGCCCCCTGGCACGCAGCACCTCGATCTCGTCAATCAGGATGATCGAGTTGCGGATTAGGATGCCGATGAGCGCCAGAACGCCCAAGATCGCAACGAACCCGAGCGGAGCGCCAGAGGGAACCAGAGCGGCAACAACGCCGATAAGCCCAAGCGGCGCAACACACAGGACCACGAAAGCCAGCCTGAAGCTCTGCACCTGGATCATGATCAAGGTCAGCATGATCAGGATCATCAACGGCACGACTGCGGCAATCGGCGCCTGGCTTTTCTCACTTTCGGCGACTGCCCCTCCGACTTCGACCTGATAGCCCAGCGGAAGGCCGGCATTGAACTCGGCAATTTGTTTTTCCAGAGCCGTCACAATGGTTGCCGGCTGGTCCTTGGTTGAAATGGCCGCCTTGACGGTGATGGTCGGTGTCCGGCCGCGCTGATTGATCACCGGTTGCTCAGTCTCGTAGCTGAAACTCGCAACCGCGCGCAGAGGTATCGTCACCGAACCTGTACCGGACAGCTGAAGTTCAGCCAGTGCCTCGACCGATTGGCGCGAGGCCGCGTCACCACGCGCGACAATATCGACCAGATAGGCCGCATCACGCAGTTGCGTCACCGACACGCCATCGTAGATCGCGTTCAGCGCCGAGGCTATATCACGCTGAGTGATCCCGAGCTGTCGGGCTTTGTCCTGCAGAATGTCCACGCGCACCACGCGGGCGGGTTCATTCCAGTCCATGATCACGCCCTCAAGCCGCTCATCGGATGCAACAACAGCCGTCAGATCGCGAGCGCGATCTCGCAAGATCTCGATATCAGGCCCGGAAATGCGGTACTGCACCGGTCGTCCGACCGGAGGCCCGATTTCGAGCAACTTGACGAACACATCAACTCCAGGGAAATCGTTTGTGGCAACCTCCTTGAGTTCGGCTCTCAATACATCGCGAGCCTCCACGGATGGGGTCTGAATCACGATCTGCCCGACATTCGGGGCAGGAGTTGTGACATCATAGGAGAGAAGGAAGCGCGGCGCTCCCTGCCCGACATAAGTAGACCAGAACAGGACGTTTTCATTGCCTTCCAGCCGCGCTTCCATTCGCGCCATCTCTGCAGATGTCTGGGAAATCGAAGCATTCTGCGGCAGGGTAAAATCGAGGATGAGTTCCGATCGGTCAGAGCTCGGAAAGAACTGCTGTTCCACGAAACGCATGCTGAAAACCGAAAAGGCAAAAACGGCGAGCGTGAGCCCGATGGTAATCCATCGATGGCTCATGCTGGCTTTGAGCATCACATGGAAGGCGCGGCCTATGCGGCCCGGTTCACCACTATGGTTTTTCAGTTTGGCCGGCAGGAAGGTAACACCCAGCAGCGGCGCGAAAAGAACGGCGACAACCCACGACACGGTCAGTGAAACCGCGATAACCACGAAAAGGGAGAAGGTGAACTCACCAGCAGCCGATGTGTTGAGACCAATGGGAATGAACCCCGCTACAGTCACAAGCGTTCCAGAAAGCATCGGAAAGGCGATCGATGTCCAGGCGTAGGAAGCGGAGTTGGTGAGAGATTCCCCCCGCTCAAGCCGCGAGATCATGGTCTCGATTGCAATCATAGCATCATCGACAAGGAGCCCCAGTGCGATGATCAGTGCCCCAAGCGAAATGCGCTGCAGGGTGAATCCGGTATAGTTCATCACCACGAAGGTGATCGCCAGCACCAGCGGGATCGTCATCGCGACGACCAGACCCGCGCGCATGCCAAGGGAAATGAAGCTCACCGCCAGCACGATCAGAACGGCCTCGAGAAGCGCCTGCAGGAAGTGGCCGACGGCCTCCTCAACCACTTTGGGCTGGTCGGCAACCTGGTGAATATCGACGCCGATGGGCAGCGAGGCCTGAGCCTTGGTCATGACTGCGCTCAATTCTTCGCCGAAGTCCACGATATTTGCGCCCTGCTTCATGCCCACCGACAAGCCAACGGCCTCCTTGCCATTGTAGCGGAACAAATCCGAAGGCGGATCCTCGTAAGACCGTCGAATGTCTGCAACATCGGTCAGACGGAAGAACCGGTCGCCGACGCGAAGATTGATATTCTCAAGACTTTCCGTGCCTGAAAACTGGCCTCCGATACGCACCAGTACTCGCTCCGGCCCGGCATCTATCACGCCTGATGGAAGTATAGCATTCTGGGCCGATAGCGTCGCCTGCACGGCTTGCTGGTTCAATCCCAAGGCAGCCAGGCGTTCGGTCGAGAACTCAAGATAGATTACCTCGTCACGCGTGCCAAAAAGTTCAACTTTTCCGGCGTCAGGCAAACCCTGCACCGCACGGCGGACGTTTTCAGCGTAGTCGCGCACCTCCCGTGGTGAGAACCCGTCAGACGTGAAGGCAAAAATGTTTCCATAGACGTCGCCAAAGCTGTCATTGAACCTGAAGCCGGCAAACTCGGCCGGAAAATCTCCACGGATGTCTGACATCATGTTGCGAACACGCTGCCAGATTTCAGGCAGGTCCTTGGCGCGGGTTGTCGGCAACAGCTCGACAAAAACAATGCTTTCCCCAGGCCGGGTGACCGACTTGGTGAAGTCCAGCTCGCTGAGATCCTCAAGTTTTTTCTCGATGCGGTCCGTAACCTGCGTCAGCGTTTCGCGCGTGTCGGCACCCGGCAGGGCGGCAGAGATTATCATCGTCTTGATCGCAAAATTCGGATCTTCCTCACGTCCAATCGACATGTAGGAAATAATCCCTGCAACCAGCGAGACGATCATCAGGAACCAGACCAGCGAACGGTGCTGAAGCGCCCAGTCGGAGAGATTGAAAGTTTTCATTCCGACACACGCGGGCCGACAGCCTGCCCTTCTTCAAGTGAATGGATACCTCTGGTGACAACCTCGTCACCAGCAGAAAGACCAGTGGTCACCACCACAAATTCGCCGACGTCAAGATCGGACACTTTGACCGACCTCAAAGAAACGGTGTTGCTGCTCCGGTCGACAACCCAGACCGCTGGCGGGTCCAGTAATGCAGACTTAGGCAGCACAATGTTTGCATCCTTGCCCACCACAGGAAGGACCCGAACAAGAGAACCCAGGCGGAATGCCGGAGGTACGTCTTCCATGGTCAGGTGAAGCCGGTAGGTGCGTGTCGTGCGTTCGGCGACAGGGTCAACCCTGGTCAGGACCGCATCCGCATCGATGGAATCGCTGGCCAACAGGCGGGCGGTAAATCGGTCGCCAGGTGTGCTGAGCGATGCTTCTGCCTCAGACACGTCTATCACAATTTCCCGCTCGCCGATTGCAGAGAGCTCGAGAAGCGTTTGCCCTGCCGAAAGTGTTGCGCCGGGTTCCGCAAAAGTCCCGGTCACAACGCCGTCATATGGGGCGGTCAAGGTTGCCAGATCCATGATATCCGCCGCACTTGCTTGAGAAGCTTGAGCTTGATCAAGCCGCGCTTGGGCGGAGACCAGAGCCCTTTCGGCATCTTCGAGCCGTGTCGCGCTGCCTACGCCACGTTCGGCAAGCGTCTTGGCCCGCTCTCGTGCATCGGTCGCTGAACGCAACTGCGCCTTTGCAACTGCCACACCGGCATCCGCGGTACGCAGATCGGCATTGAGATCTTGAGTATCGAGGCGTGCCAACACATCGCCCTTCCTCACCAGATCACCAACACTCACCGGCCGGACAGCCACCGTGCCTATCATTGGAAAGCCAAGGGCCGTTTGGGTGCGGGCAACGACCGTTCCGGTATAGCTGAATAAATTTCCGATTTGCGGATCAACCATTACAGAGATAACCGGACGCGGCTGGTCGCCGGTATCGACAGAATTCTCAGCGTGTGCTGGAAGGGCCAGGGCAAGGCTGGCAAGGACGATGTAAAGCTTCATTGATCCGCTCCCACGCGCCGCACGGTGCGCCCCGGATAGAGCAGTTGCGCACCCTTGGTTACGATCCAGTCACCTTCCTCAACACCGCTACCAACCAGGAACCGGCCTGTTTCATAACGATCAACACTGACCGGCAGCAAAGTAACCTGCATGCTTTCCCGATCCACGCGCCATACTGCGGGGCCATCGACTGTGGCGCTCATAGCGGAGAAAGGCAGGCTCACCTGCGGAACGGTCATCCTTGAGGCGGTTCCACGCACGGGTTCGCCATACCCAAGACCGGCTGGCGGGTTCAACACCTCAACCTTTGCCAGGACGGTTCCGGTCCTGTCGTCGATCAATGGCGAAACTTCGCTTGCACGACCGTCAAATTGTTCTTCCGGCCTCGACAACCGCGACAAAGAGATATCGGAGACAGGCGCAGGGTCGATTAGCAAAACCTCGGGAACTTCGAATACCGCTTCAAATCCCTTGTCCAATGCAAGCTCCATCGCCGTTTGAGCTGCCCCAATGATCTGCCCTGGTTCAACATTGCGGCTGATCACGGTCGATGCGGAGGGAGAACGCAACACGGTATCCGCAAGCGCCTTTGTCGCACGGTCCAGGTCTGCATTCGCCTGTTCAAGCACGCCTTCGGCTGCACGCAGCGCATCATAGGTTCCATCGCGTGCAGCGCGCGTTGTTGCCCCACTGGACAACAGCGCCTCGGCGCGATCAAGGTCCTCAACTGCCTGGCGATAATCAGCCTTGGCTGTAGTCAGGCCTGCTTCCGCAGTTCGCACCGCCAGTTCCTGCTGGATTGAATCAAGCCGTGCCAACGGCTGCCCTTCTTCAACCTTGTCGCCCAGTTCGACCAGAACCTCGGTGACACGTCCTCCGATGGGGAAAGAAGCCATCAACGATTCCCTGGCACGAATTTCACCCGTCAGCGAAAAGGTCTGCCGTTCAGCGCTCTTTTGGGCAACAACGATCTCAACCGCAAGCGGCGTTTCCCCATATGCTGGAACGAGACTGAAGACAGCGAGAACGGCTGTCCAGGCGATGGCTAATCGTTTCACGGCGTGATTCCGACATATAGTTGAGCAACTAAGGCCCCTCATAATGCTTCAATCTGTTCCGTGCCAGTTCAAACGCTTCTGGACAGTCAATTCTTTGCGAACTGACTGTGACGGCAGGATCGCGAAGAGTTGAATGGGTTGGAAAGGCGAGGCGAAATTGCGCTCCAGCCTTCGTCACGGTGCTTAGCTGACTTTTGGCCAGATTTGGTTTTTCATGTCGCTTGCGGCATGATCCATGGAGCCGATACGCGCCATCGAGGCAAATGCAGCGTTCAAACACGGAAGGTCAAGATATCCGTTTTACATCTACGCTAGCCCTATTCACCGGAATTCTTCCAGCATTCATGCTACCCATGCAGGGGCAGGCAGTTGCTCAGCCGCTTTGCGGCCTTTCGCTTGTGCTTGCCTTGGATGTGTCTTCGAGCGTGGATGACGACGAGTTCACCTTGCAGACCGGCGGCCTTGCGGGCGCATTGCGCGATCCGGATGTTCGCCGCTCGATTGTTGCTGCGGGCGGGATACAGGCTACGGCACTGGAATGGAGTGGCCGTTACCAGCAGGTGGACATTGCATCCTGGTCGCTGCTGACAGGTGACGCCGATATTTTCAGTTTCGCCGACCGCATCGAGGCACATCAACGTGTCCACCAAGAGTTCCCCACAGCACTGGGCTATGCTCTGGGCCATGCAGCCACCCGTCTGAGCAAGGCGCCACTGGATTGTGCCCGCTCTGTCATCGACGTCTCCGGCGACGGCATCAACAACGAGGGTTTCGAGCCGGCGCTGGCCTACAGGAATTTTGATTTCTCCAACGTCACCGTCAATGGACTGGTCATCCAGGGCGCCGATCCGGATCCCGTTGCCTATTATCGGGCGGAGGTCATTCGAGGGCCTGGCGCCTTCGTTGTGGTCGCCGACGATTTCACTGATTACGAAAATGCCATGAAGCGGAAATTGCTGCGCGAGATCAATGGAGCGAATCTCGCGAGTGCGGATTGACCATTTGATCGCGCGAGTCAGGGCGGTAGCCACGACCGGAGGATCACCATTCGACGTGCGCACCCGCCTACTGCAGCCCTGATCTTGCCTGCCAACATCATCTCGCCTGATTATGAAACCGGCAATTTCATCATAACAACGGCTGAAAATCTTAGCGTAAGCGGAAAATTTGAGCACTACTTCGCAATATAGGCATAACTTCAACTTTAGCGTTATTGCTCATATACATATCGACGATTCAAATTCGTTGGGTGGGTAGACAGCCATGTCGCTATCTGTAACGATAAAGAGCGTCTTTGGCAGGACGCCAAAACAATCGACTAGATGAATTAGGACAATCAATTGTTCAGGTCATCTATGAAGGGGAAGGGCGAAACAGCCCGCAGCAAGTTAGGGAGCGTGTTTTGGTATCAACCAACACGGACGACGGTTTCGTCGTGTTCGACGGTGTGCAGAAGAGCTATGACGGGGAAAATCTCGTCGTAAAGGATCTCAATCTTTCCATAGCGAAAGGTGAGTTCCTGACAATGCTAGGACCCTCGGGATCCGGCAAGACCACCTGCCTGATGATGCTCGCAGGCTTCGAGACCGCCACCAACGGCGCGATCAGGCTGGGCGGAAAGGAGATCAACAACATCCCCCCGCACAAGCGCGGCATCGGCATGGTGTTCCAGAATTACGCCTTGTTCCCGCACATGACTGTGGCTGAGAACCTTTCTTTTCCGCTTGAAGTTCGCAAGATCGGAAAGAGTGAACGCGAGACAAAGGTCCAGCGCGCACTCGACATGGTTCAGATGGGCGACTTCGGCGGCCGACGGCCGGCGCAGTTGTCGGGCGGTCAACAGCAGCGTATCGCCTTGGCACGCGCGCTGGTTTTCGAAGCCGAACTCGTGCTGATGGACGAACCTCTAGGCGCGCTAGACAAGCAATTGCGTGAACATATGCAGTTCGAGATCAAGCATATCGCTGACAATCTCGGCATCACGGTTGTTTATGTCACCCATGACCAGACAGAGGCGCTGACCATGTCGGATCGGGTCGCCGTGTTCGAGGATGGCCGCATTCAGCAGCTGGCGCCCCCGGACGAGCTCTATGAGCAACCGAAAAACAGTTTTGTTGCCCAGTTTATCGGCGAGAACAACACGCTGATGGGCAAGATCGAAAAGATCGACAAAGAGACCGCCGTCGTCCGGCTTGATAATGGCGATCTTATTGATACGGTCCCCGTCAACGTCAGCAATGTCGGCGACCGGACACTTGTGTCCATCCGCCCCGAGCGGGTGGAATTCAACCGTGAGCGACTGCTGCCAGACGCTCACACACTCAAGGCCGAAGTGCTCGAATTCATCTACATGGGTGACATCTACCGCACACGGCTCCGGGTTGCGGGAAAAGACGATTTCATCGTCAAGACCCGTAACGCTCCCGATCAGCGGCGGCTCAAGCCGGGCGAAGTGATCGAAATCGGCTGGCGTCCACAGGACTGTCGTGCGCTGGACGCCTGAGCCTTAGACCATACCCCCCAAGTGAGTGCCCGATCCATGGGGGGAACCATAAACGGGTATCCTAACAAGGAGAACAAATATGAAATTGAAACTCGCAATCCTGATGTGCGGAGCCGCACTGGTAGCTACCGGCACACATGCCCAAGATACCAAGATGGCCGACAGCATGACCATCGTCAGCTGGGGCGGCGCTTACCAGAAGAGCCAGATCAATGCCTATGCCGAGCCCTACAAGGCGATGCATCCTGAGGTCGAGGTCATCTGGGACGAAAGCTCCAACGAGGCCGTTGCAAAGCTGCGCGCCATGAACGAAGCCGGCAACATCACCTGGGATCTGGTGGACGTTGTTGCCGCCGATGCCATTCGTCTTTGCGATGAAGGCCTCGCGATGGAATACGACCCGGATGAGCTGCTGGCCCCTGCGCCCGATGGCACGCCGGCTTCGGAAGACTTTGGCGACCTGATTGTCAGCGACTGCTACATACCGCAGATCGTTTATTCGACCACGTTCGGCTACCGCACGGATATGGTTGGTGACACGCCACCTACCAATATTTGCGACGTGTTTGACCTTGAAAAGTATCCTGGCAAGCGTGCGCTGGAAAAGCGCCCGATCAACAACATGGAATGGGCCCTGCTTTGCGACGGTGTCGCCAAGGCAGACGTCTATGATGTGCTGGAAACCGAAGAAGGTCAGGCCAAGGCTCTTGCCAAGCTCGACACCATCAAGGACCAGGTTGTCTGGTGGTCTGCCGGTGCTGATACACCGCAGCTTCTCGCTGACGGCGAAGTCGTCATGGGTTCGACCTACAATGGTCGTCTGTTCAGCCTGATCGAAGAGCAGAAGCAGCCTGTTGCCATGCTCTGGGACGCTCAGGTGTTCGACCTTGATGGCTGGATCATCCCGGCTGGTCTGCCTGCTGACCGTCTGGCTCGCGTCAAGGACTTCCTGATGTTTGCCACAGACACGCAGCGTCTGGCTGACCAGGCCAAGTACATCTCGTACGGCCCGGCTCGCAAGTCGTCGGCACCGCTGGTGGGTCAGCATGCCGATCTCGGCATCGACATGGCTCCGCATATGCCGACCGATCCGGCAAATGCCAAGAACACCTTCCTGTACAACTACACATGGTGGGCTGATTACCGCGACGACCTGGACGCAAAGTTCCAGGCCTGGCTCGCTCAGTAATCTTTGAACAACTCTGGAAGGGGCCGCCCGGCGGCCCCTTTCAAGCCAAGCATGCCCGATGAATTGACGCAGATAGCAGGACGGAGCCGGCCCCAATGACCGATGCCACGAACAGCCCTTCAACCGGTCCGATGCTGTCTGCTGACGGCACCCCGCTCAAGAAGAGCCTGCAAATTGCGCTTCGCCGGCAGAAATTGCGGGCGCTTATGTTGATAGCGCCTCTACTTTTGTTCGTGCTGATAAGCTTCATTGCACCGATCGCTGACATGCTGTTCCGTTCGGTCGAAAACGACATCGTTTCAGAGACCATTCCGCGCACTGTCATCGCTCTCGAAGATTGGGACTACGACGAAGGTAATGCTGCTGCGCCCAGTGACGATGTCTTTGCGGCACTTTATGTGGATCTGTCCGAGGCTGAAGAACTCAAGACCCATACGCGTCTCGGCTCTCGCCTCAATTATGAGACCACCGGCATGTCGTCGCTCTTCCGCAAGACCGGTCGCGGCATCGGCCGGATGGACACAGACGAATACACCAAGCAATTCGAGACGCTGGATCCGAGATGGGCCGAACCGGCTGTCTGGGTTGAGCTGATGCAGTCGTCCGGCGTGGCCGACGCATTGCCGGAAACAGCTTCGGCATGGAAATCCTGGCAGCGCATTGTCATCGACAAGAATGACGTTCTTGCTGAGGAGCAGCCCGAGGACTTCATCTACACCATGCTCTACCGCGATCTGGTCAGCCAACCGGCGAGCGCCATTTCCGCCTATACCGGAGCCAATTCCGATATGCTCACAGCGGCCGATGCCGCGGTAGACGGATTTGAGGCAATCCCGCTGCAGGAACAGTTCGTCGAAATCGACAAGGATTGGGCCAGCGCGGAAATCTGGGGCACCATCAAGGCCTTCTCCTCGCCCTACACCGCCGGTTACTTTCTGTCCTCTGTCGATTTGCAATTGACGCCCGCAGGCATCGAGAAGCAGCCGGAAAACCAGCAGATCTACATGCTGCTGTTCGGCCGCACGATGTTCATGAGCATGGTGATCATGGGGTCGTGCATCCTGCTCGGCTATCCGATCGCCTATCTGCTTTCGAATCTGCCTATGCGGACCTCCAACCTGCTGCTCATCCTGGTGCTGTTGCCGTTCTGGACGTCGCTTCTGGTGCGAACATCAGCCTGGAAAGTGCTGTTGCAGCAACAGGGGGTGATCAACGATATTCTGGTGTGGCTTGGCCTGGTCAGCGATGGCGATCGGTTGACGATGATCAACAACCAGTTCGGCACCATCGTGGCTATGACCCACATCCTGTTGCCGTTCATGATCCTGCCGCTGTATTCGGTAATGAAGACCATTCCGCAAACCTATGTGCGCGCAGCCAAATCGCTCGGTGCGACGGACTGGACCGCCTTCTGGCGGGTCTATTTCCCGCAATCGGTGCCCGGCATCGGCGCCGGCTCGATTCTCGTCTTCATCCTGTCCATCGGCTACTACATCACGCCTGAACTGGTGGGCGGCACGACGGGCACCTTTATTTCCAACCGGATCGCCTACCACATATCGTCCTCGCTCAACTGGGGCTTAGCTGCCGCGCTGGGGACGATCCTGCTGGCGGTCGTGCTGCTGCTCTACTGGGTCTATGACCGCATCGTGGGCATCGACAATGTGAGCCTGGGATAGACCAATGCGCAAATTCAAAAAGCCTGCAGTCGATCTTGTCCGCTTCGTGTTGCCGCTCATGGCGCTCGCTGGCGCCGGTTTCGGCTTTCTTGTCGGTACTGCCAACGGATCGCCTCTTCTGGGCATTGTCATCGGCACAATCAGCAGCGCGGCTCTGGCCTGGGTGCTGGTCAAATTTGTCCCATCCAAGCGGGGTGGCATGGCCGTAGCGACCGTTCTGTTTGCAATCTGCGGTCTGATGTTGGCCGGGACCGGGGGCGTCATCGGCGGTGTGGTGGTCGGCTTCGTGCTTGGCTGGCTCAGCTACTGGCTCGCATCCGGTGACTATCGCGCAGGCACACCGATCTACGCCACCTCGCGCCAAGTGCTGTGGCACAATACCTTCAAGCTGATCTGTGGGTTGATTTTCTTTTTCCTGATTGCCCCGATCGTCACTGTGATGCCGCTGAGCTTCAATGCCGAGAACTTTTTCACCTTCACACCGGCGATGCTGGCGTTCGATCCCGAAGGTTATTCGCTCAAGCATTATCGTGATTTCTTCACCAATCCCGACTGGCAACAGGCGCTGGTGAATTCGGTGCAGATTGCGCCGGCGGCGACCATCATCTCGGTCACGCTCGGCACGCTCGCAGCCATCGGTCTGTCGCAGCCGCATGTGCCGTTCCGGCGGGCGATCATGGCGATCCTGATTTCGCCTATGATCGTGCCGCTGATCATTTCAGCAGCTGGCATGTATTTCTTCTATTCCCGCATCGGTCTGCAGGGCACCTATATCGGCGTCGTGCTGGCACATGCGGCGCTGGGCATTCCCTTCGTCATCATCACCGTCACGGCAACGCTTGTCGGCTTCGACAAATCGCTGACAAGGGCCGCAGCCAATATGGGCGCCGATCCCGTCACCACCTTCTTCAGGGTGCAGATGCCGCTGATTCTGCCGGGCGTTATCTCCGGCGGCCTGTTTGCGTTCATCACCTCGTTTGATGAAGTTGTGGTGGTGCTGTTCGTTGGTTCGGCGGGTCAGAAGACGCTGCCCTGGCAGATGTTCATCGGCCTGCGTGAACAGATCAGCCCGACCATTCTCGCGGTAGCCACTATCCTGGTGGGAATCTCGATCGTGCTGCTGACCGTAGTGGAAGTCCTGCGCCGACGGTCTGAGCGCCTGCGGGGCATGTCTCCGGGTTGATCACCCTCCTCGCGCCTGACGTCGCGGAACAGCCATACCATGTCAATTCCGGTCGCGATTTCGCGCGCGGAATTGTCTATGCTGACTTAGCCGGTTTCACTTCCCGGCCAGGCCAACGTTCGCGGCAATAGGGTCGCGGGCCATCAGGCCCAATTGAAGCGATCCTCAAAATGACAAATCTCACCAGCACGGACGATATGCTGCATGTCTTCCAATGGAAGAATGGAGAAAAGGAATGGTCACCGTTCTCGGCGGCCGAGATGGACCGGCGCCAGAATGACATGCGCGCTCATCTGGCGGCCAAGAACATCGATGCCGCAGTTTTCACCTCCTACCAGGGCATCTGCTATTATTCAGGTTTCCTCTACTGCTATTTCGGCCGCAAGTTCGGCTTCGTGCTGACGCAGGACACCGCCACCACCGTCTCGGCAGGGATCGATGGAGGTCAGCCATGGCGGCGCAGCCACAGTGACAACATCATCTATTCCGACTGGCGCCGGGAGAATTTCTTCACCGCGCTGAAATCCCTCGTCCCTGCTGGTGCACGCCGCGTCGGCATCGAATTTGATCATGTCTCTCTCGATTTCCGCAAGCTTCTCGGCGACGCCTTTCCGGGCGTCGAGTTGGTTGACGTCGCCGAAGCCTCGATGTGGATGCGCACGATGAAATCAGCTGAAGAGCACGCGCTGATCCGTGAAGGCACGCGGGTCTGCAATGTCGGCGCGCGCGCGGTGATGGAGGCAATTGCCGAAGGCGTACCCGAATACGAAGTGGCACTCGCCTCGACGCAAGCCATGGTTCGCGAAATCGGCAAGAGTTTTCCCTTCGTCGAGCTGATGGACACTTGGACATGGTTTCAGTCAGGCATCATGACCGACGGTGCCCACAACCCCGTCACCAACAAGAAGATCGCGCGCGGCGATATCTTGTCGCTCAACTGCTTCCCGATGATCTTCGGCTACTACACCGCCATCGAACGCACCCTTTTCTGCGAAGAAGCATCTAACGCCCATCTCGATCTGTGGGAGAAGAACTGCGCGGTGATGAAGGCCGGCTCAGACCTGATGGGTCCCGGCAAGAAATGTTCCGATATCGCACTGGCGCTCAACGACATGTACCGCGGCTGGGATTTGCTGAAGTACAGATCCTTCGGTTACGGCCACTCATTCGGGGTCCTCTCGCACTACTACGGCCGTGAAGCCGGCGTGGAGCTGCGTGAGGATGTTGATACCGTGCTCGAGCCCGGCATGGTCGTCTCGATGGAGCCCATGATCATGATCCCGGAAGGCATGCCGGGCGCCGGCGGGTACCGCGAACATGACATATTCATCATCACCGAGACTGGCGCGGAAAACATCACCAATTTCCCCTATGGGCCGGAAGAGATGATCATCCACCGCTAGAGAAAACCACAGAAACACGTGAAGCCGCTGACAGCTGCGGCTTCACGTGTCACTGACATCCTTGCGATTGTCTGACCCGGTTCCGGCAATGATCAGCTGGGTGCCCGCTTGAGCCAATGCATCGGCGATATCTTCTGCCACCAGTTCATCGGTGATCAGATTGCCAATCGCATCAAACCCCGCGACCGAAACAAGCCCACGGCGACCGAACTTGGTGTGATCAGTCACGACGTAGCTTTGTGCTCCCCGCGACAGCATCATCCGCGCGAACTCAGCTTCCTCCAGATCGAAATCCATCACGCCGGATCCAGCATCGATCGCCCCGGCGGAAATGATCGCATGGGCGACCGAGAACTTGGCGATGAACTCGATCGCGGAAACCCCGAACGCCGCGCCGGAATCGCTTCTGAGTTCGCCGCCCGCCATATACACCTTGTTGCCGTTGACCGTTGCCAATGTCCGGGCAATATCAGAGGAATTGGTGACGACGGTGAGCCGCCTGTGACCGAGAAGTTCTCGTGCCACAAAGCTTGTGGTGGTTCCGGTGTCGAGCATCACCGAATCCCCATCATGGATCAGCTGCGCCATCTCGCGAGCTATGCGACGCTTGGCGTCAGCATTCTCGCGCATTCTGCGCTGAAACGGCGCTTCGCCCACCTGCCCTGCCAATCCGACAGCACCATGGATCTTGAGCACAGATCCGTTTTCAGTCAGCGGCCGCACATCGCGCCGAACAGTTTCCAGCGAAACGCCAAGACGGGCCGCAAGACCCGAAATGGTCACAGTGCCTTCATCGGCCAGGATTCGCATGATCTCGGTGTGACGTTTGGACAGCATTGGCGCAAACCCGTTGAGCTGCCTGTTTTCTAGGCGAACAACGCCATCGAATCAATCAAAACAAAATCATCCGGGCATCAAAGCAATAAATTACCACAGAATTGATTGACAAGGATAGGATCGTGGTGTCGGATCAAGAGGTTAACAAGTCACGCACGGGTGCGCTTCCGTTTGCCCTCTTAAGCAAAGCGGGGAATACGCCGGAATGCGGGACACAACAGGGTGAACAGGAGGCTCGACATGCATTCAGCCAATCTCTTTTCAGGCCGTACTTTCAGACAAATGACAGCAGCGCTCATCATTTCGGGCGCTTCCTGCATCGGCCTGTCTGCTCCGGCTATGGCTCAGGAATCGACTGACCCGATCAAACTGACGCTCCATGACTGGACCGGACAGCTGATCACGACCGAAATCATGGGCGAAGTGCTCAAGAAGGCCGGCTATTCCATTGAATACGTCCAGGCCGATTATCTGGCACAGTTTGCCGGGCTTGAAACCGGCGACCTGCATGTCGCCATGGAAATGTGGGAAACCACGGGCCGCGAAGCCATGGACGAAGCCACCGCCACCGGCAAGGTGGAGAACTTCGGCCCGACCGGCATGAAGGCCAAGGAAGAGTGGTGGTACCCCTCCTACATGGCTGAGAAATGCCCGGGCCTGCCCAACTGGGAAGCGCTCAAGGAAGAAGCCTGCGCAGAAGCATTCTCGACTGCGGAAACCGCCCCCAAGGGCCGTTACCTTGGCGGACCTGTCACCTGGGGCGGATTTGACGACGAACGCGTTGAAGCTCTCGACCTGCCGTTCGAAGTGATTCACGCGGGAACAGACGCAGCCCTCTTCGCGGAGCTCGAAAGCGCCTATCAGCGCAAGGCCCCGATCATGCTGTGGATCTATGCCCCGCATTGGGCACCCGCCAAGTATGAAGGTTCCTGGGTCGAATTCCCTGAGTATTCAACCGAGTGCTACAACGACCCTTCAGTGGGCATCAACCCTGATGCAGCTTATGACTGCGGCAAGCCGTTCGGCGAAATCTGGAAGGTCGGCTGGGCCGGCGTGAAGGACAAATGGCCGGGCGCCTATGACGCGATCAAGGCTTTCACCATCGACAATGACGAGATGGGCAAGATGATCACAGAGGTCGATCTTGACGGCAAGTCCGTTTCCGATGTCGTGGCCGAATGGATGGGCGCCAATGAGGCTCGCTGGTCCGGCTGGATCAAGAAGTAATCCTTCAAAGGATCGGATGCACTTGCATCCCCTCTGAATTGGCAACCGGGCCTTCCTGGGCCCGGTTGCCAGTCAATCCGTAACGGATCACCGCTGGATTTGCTTCTGCCGGAACTCCGATACAACAACAACTGCGTTTCCGACCGAGTTCCCCATGACCACTCCCGAAGCCAAGCTCGTCTGTCGCAATGTATGGAAACTCTTCGGCACCGACGCCGCAGCTTTTCTTTCAGCGCACGAAGGACATCCCGAGCCCGCTGCAATCGCCGAAGCCGGCCTTGTGGGAGCCGTCAGGCAGGTCGACCTGGATGTCCACGAGGGCGAGATTTTCGTCATCATGGGACTGTCGGGCTCCGGCAAGTCGACGCTGGTCCGATTGATGTCACGACTGATCGAGCCCACCGGTGGCGATGTTCTGTTCAAGGGTGAAAACCTGCTCAAGGTCTCGCAGGCGCGCATGATTGAAATCCGCCGCCACCAGATGGGCATGGTATTTCAGCATTTCGCCCTGTTGCCGCACCTCACCGTCCTCGACAATGTGGCTTTTCCACTCGATATTCAGGGCATGAACAGAACCGCCCGCGAAGCCCGGGCGCGTGAAATGATTGAACTGGTCGGTCTGGCGGGCAAGGAAAGCGCCTTTCCGCGACAGTTGTCCGGTGGCCAACAGCAGCGTGTTGGCATTGCCAGATCACTCGCAGTCGAACCTGAAATCTGGTTTCTTGACGAGCCGTTCTCCGCTCTCGATCCACTGATCCGTCGCGAGATGCAAGACGAGTTCATGCGACTGCAGACCAAGTTGCACAAGACAATCGTGTTCATCACCCATGATTTCGACGAAGCGATCCGTCTCGCCGACAGGATCGCCATCATGAAGGATGGGGAAATTGTGCAGGCAGGCACCCCCGAAGAAATCGTTCTGACACCAGCCACACCCTATGTGGCCGAATTCACCCGGAGCGTGGCCCGCGCAAAGGTCATCCGCACACGCAGCCTCATGGTGCCGTTCGACGGCAATATCGAAGGACCAACCGTCTCCGCCCAGTCCAACATCGCAGACGCGGCGCCTTTGTTTCTGGATGGCATAAGTCATCTCGGTGTGACGGATGGATCCGGCCGGATAATCGGCCGGCTCGACCGTGACGCGATTGTCTCATTGATGTTGCAGGGCTGAGCATGACGACCTCCAGCAGTCAAATGGTGCAAACCGATGCGGCTCAGGATTTGAAGCCGTCCGTTCGGCTGCCGCTTGCATGGCTGCTGGCTGTTAGCGCCTTCGTCGCATTCTGGTTGCTTGCAAAGCCCATCATGCCCGCGGCCTTTGACTATCCGAAAGCCTATGTGGTGAAGCTGGCAAAGTGGATCAGCGCGGCGATGAAGTGGCTGATTGACGAAGCGAGCTTCGGCCTGTTCAGCTTCACTGACCTTACCCGCTTCATCTCCAAAGTGCTGGACGTGCCTTACACGGTGGCCTCAAGCCTGCTCTCCACAGGCTTTCTGGAAGGCAGCGGCTCTTCGGCAATCCAGATCGTGCCTCCCTTGCCTTGGGTCGCCGTTATTGGCCTTGTCATGTTGCTCGGTCACTGGCTCGGAGGCCGCTCGCTGGCTTTGCTTGCAGGAGGCTGTTTCCTGTTCATCGCCGTCTTCGGGCAATGGACCAGCGCCATGATTACACTTGCTTCAATCCTTGTCGCAGCGCCGCTCGGGGTCATGTTCGGTTTGTTGTTCGGCATTGCCGCGTGGCGCTGGCGCTGGGTCGAGCGCATGATCATGCCATTGCTCGATCTCATGCAGACCATTCCCGTATTCGCTTACCTTGTCCCTGTACTGTTCCTGTTCGGCTTTGGCCCGACGGCAGCCGTGATAGCAACCCTGGTTTTCGCCACCCCACCAATGATCCGGATCACCATTCTGGCCCTGCGCGCGGTGCCAGGTGAGATTATCGATCTGGGACATATGGTCGGCTGCACCCAGCGTCAGATGACCTGGCGGGTCATGGTGCCGGCCGCCCGTGAGAGCCTGATGGTCGGCATGAACCAGGTGATCATGCTGTCGCTCAACATGGTCATCATCGCCTCGATGATCGGCGCCGGCGGGTTGGGATTCGATGTTCTGGCTGCCCTCCGCCGGCTTGATTTCGGTGCTGGTCTTGAGGCCGGTTTCGCCATTGTGGCCCTGGCAATTGCCATGGACCGGCTGAGCCAAGCCGCTGCCGAGAAACTGTCTGCGCCATCACCCGAAGTGCAGACTTCCGGCATTCTTTCCCGTCATCCGTATCTGGTGGCCGCAACAGCAATTATTCTGGCCACCACGGCGCTCGGTTATCTGGTACCTGGTATCCACACCTATCCCGAAGCTCTTGAACTATCGACCGGAACCTTCTGGTCGGAAGTCGTCGCCTGGATCAACATCAACTATTTCGACACGCTTGAAGCGATCAAGAATGCAATGCTGCTCAATGTTCTGATCCCGTTCAAACGCTTCCTTGGCGATCTGCCCTGGCTCGGCGTGACGGCATTTCTAGGCTTTGCCGGCTACAGACTTGGCGGTTGGCGGCTGGCTTTGCTTACAACCTGTCTTTCCCTGTTCATAGCGGTCACCGGCCAGTGGGAAAAGGCCATGATCACCGTCTATCTCTGCGGCATCTCGGCCGTGCTTGCAGCGCTTATCGGTCTGCCCATCGGCATCTTTTCCGCCACCCGCGACCGGGTCTGGTCATGGGTCCAGGTCGCAATCGACACCCTGCAGACGCTGCCTAGCTTCGTCTATCTGATGCCGGCGGTGATGCTGTTCCGGGTCGGTGATTTCACCGCCATGATCGCCGTTGTCGCTTTCGCCATTGCCCCTGCCATCCGCTACACCGCACTCGGCATCCGCAAGGTCGATCCAAAACTGATCGAAGCCGGTCGCGCCATGGGCTGCACCGAATGGCAGATCCTCACCCGCATCCGATTGAAGCTGGCGCTTCCCGAGATTCTGCTCGGACTGAACCAGACCATCATGTTTGCCCTGTCCATGCTGGTCATCACAGCGCTGGTCGGAACCCGTGACCTTGGTCAGGAGGTCTACATCGCCTTGACCAAGGCCGACACAGGCCGGGGCCTCGTTGCAGGCTTTTCCATTGCCGCCATTGCCATCATCGCCGACCGGTTGATCTCGGCCGGTGCAATCCATGCCAGACGCCGCCTCGGCCTGGAGTGATCCATGACTGACTCAACCTCCCTTGACCGTATCCACGCCCTGCCCTGCTTTTCTGGCTCGATCGAAATCGAACCGCTGACTGGCGGTCTGAGCAATGAGAGCTGGCTTGTCAGAGATGGGGCGGGGCGGCATGTCGTGCGCCTCGGGCGGGATTTTCCATTTCACCATGTCGATCGAAATCGGGAAGTCATGACCGCTCGCGCTGCCCATGCCGCGGGCTTCGCGCCACGGGTCGAATATTCCGAACCCGGCATCATGGTGTCGGCCTTTCTTGATGCACACACCTTCGATGCCGCCGACGTCCGCGCCAATCCTGAACGTATCGGCCAGCTCATCCGCGAATTCCATACCACCATGCCACGTCACATCGAGGGCCCGGGCTTCATGTTCTGGGTCTTCCACGTCATCCGTGATTACGCCCGCACGCTTGTTGCAGGCAGATCGCGCATGACCGACAGGCTGCCAGCTTGGCTCGAACTCGCCGAAAGCCTCGAAGCCGCTCAACACCCGTTACCTATTGTTTTCGGACACAATGATCTGCTGCCCGCCAATTTCCTCGATGATGGACACAAGCTCTGGCTGATTGATTTTGAGTATGCCGGTTTCTCGACCGCCATGTTCGATATTGCCGGAGCAGCTTCGAATGCTGAAATGAATGAAGCTGAAGCCGCAGCTTTGCTGGAGCTGGCGCTGGGTTCATCGCCCGATCCCGCCCTCACAAGATCCTTTCACGCCATGCAATGTGCGTCGCTGCTGCGCGAAACGCTATGGAGCCTGGTCTCTGAACTCCACCTCGACGCCCCGGGTGCAAACTACGAGGCCTATACCGCCGAAAACCTCGATCGTCTCGACGCCGCTCTTGACCAGTACCATTCGACCTATGGAAAGACATCATCATGACACTCCCTGACCGGGCCCAAATCGTCGTCATCGGCGGCGGCATCATCGGTTGCTCCACTGCTTACCATCTCGCGCGTGACCACAAGGCGGATGTCGTCTTGCTTGAGCAGGGGCAATTGACGTCGGGATCAACCTGGCACGCAGCCGGTCTTGTCGGACAGTTGCGCTCATCAGCCTCAATCACCAAGGTGCTCAAATATTCGGTCGACCTCTACAAGCGGCTCGATCAGGAGACCGGGCTGGAAACCGGCTGGAAGATGTCAGGGTGCCTGCGGCTTGCCACCAATCAGGACCGCTGGACCGAATACCGGCGGCTCGCAACAACGGCGCAGAGCTTCGGCATGGACATGCATCTCTTGTCGCCACAGGAAGCCAAGGCGATGTTCCCGCTGATGCAGGTCGATGATCTGGTTGGTGCCAGCTGGTTGCCCACCGATGGACAGGCAAGCCCCTCAGACATCACCCAATCGCTGGCCAAGGGCGCGCGCATGCATGGCGCAAAAATTGTCGAGAACGTGCGGGTCACCGGCTTCGACATGAAAGACGGCCGCATTCTGGCGGTCAAGACCAACAAGGGCGACATCGCCTGCGAAAAGGTGGTCAATTGCGCGGGCCAGTGGGCTCGCCAGGTCGGCGTCATGGCGGGCATCAATGTGCCGCTGCAGCCGGTTAAGCATCAATATGTCATCACCGACAAGATCGATGGACTTTCAAGTGACGCTCCGACCATCCGTGATCCCGATCGCCGGACCTATTTCAAGGAGGAAGTCGGCGGGCTGTCCTTTGGCGGTTATGAGCCAAACCCCTTGGGCTGGACCATGGACGACGTCCCCAACGATTTCGAGTTCCAGCTTTTCGATGATGATTATGATCATTTCGAGCAGCACATGATGCAGGCGATTGAGCGGGTTCCAGCGCTCAACAATGTCGGCGTCAAGCAGATGATCAACGGCCCAGAAAGCTTCACACCGGATGGCAACTTCATTCTCGGCCCGGCGCCCGAATGCGTGAACATGTTCGTCGGCGCCGGTTTCAATGCCTTCGGCATCGCTTCGGGCGGCGGCGCCGGCTGGGTGCTCGCACAATGGGTGATCGACGGCGAGGCACCGCTCGATCTCTGGGTGGTCGATATCCGGCGTTTTTCCGAGATGCACAAGGACCGGCAGTGGGTCAACAACCGCACTCTCGAAGCCTATGGCAAGCACTATGCCATCGGCTTTCCCCATGTCGAATACGAGTCCGGTCGCCCGCGCATCGTCTCTCCACTCTATGAACGATTGAAGTCGCACCGCGCAGTCTTCGGCTCCAAGCTCGGTTGGGAACGCCCCAACTGGTTCGCGCCCGACGGCATGGAAGCTTCAGACATTCCAACGATGGGCCGCCAGAACTGGTTTGACGCGGTCGGTGACGAACACCGTCATGTCCGCGAGAACGTCGGCATCTTCGACCAATCCTCCTTCGCCAAATACGAGATCACCGGTTCGGATGCGCTCTCGGCCCTCAGCCGTATCTGTGCCAATGACGTCACAAAGCCGACCGGACGGTTGACCTACACACAGTTGCTCAACACCCGAGGCGGCATTGAGGCGGACTTGACGGTGGCTCGCCTGGCTGATGAGAAATTCTACGTGGTGACCGGCACGGGCTTTCGCACCCATGATCTGGCCTGGATCAGGGAGCACGTTCCCGATGGCTCGGATGTCCATATCGAAGACATCACCGAAGCCTATGGAACCCTGTCGCTCATGGGTCCGCACGCCCGTGATGTCTTGGCAAAGGTCACAGCGGCCGACGTATCAAACGCCGCCTTCCCCTTTGGCCATGTACGCGAGATCGATATTGCCGGCCACACGGTCAGGGCCTTGCGGGTCACTTATGTTGGCGAGCTCGGATGGGAACTTCACGTACCGATCGGCGCCACCGGCGAGATATTCGACACACTTATGGATGCAGGCCAGACCTGGAATATCCGTCCCATTGGATACCGGGCACTGGAATCTCTGCGCCTGGAAAAAGGCTATCGCGCATGGGGCTCGGACATCACGCCCAATGACACGCCTTTTGAAGCGGGCCTCGGCTGGGCGGTGCGTCGCAACTCGAACACCGGATTTGTCGGACAGCAAGCTCTGGCTGAAATTGCAGGCAAGCCGCTGACAAAGCGTTTCGCCGGGTTCGTCATCGATGATCCAGATGCTGTTCTGGTTGGTCGCGAAACCATTTTGCGCAACGGCGAACCAGTCGGATATCTCACCTCAGGCGGCTATGGCTACACCATCGGCAAGAGCATCGGCTACGGCTATGTCCGCAATGACGACGGCGTTTCTGACGAGTTCCTGCAGGAGGGCAGCTACGAACTCGTCATCGCGATGGATCGTGTTCCGGCGAAGATCGGCATGAAACCTTTCATCGATCCGGCAAACACAAAGGTGAAAGCCTGAGCCTCGGGATACCGGATGTGCGATCAGGTAACCTTGAGAGCAATGCAGCGACTCGGCGTGGTGCCTGCCTCGCCGGGCATCGATACATAAGGGCCGGTGTCATCGATCTTGGTACAGATGCCCTGTTGCTCAAACTCGGCGATACGCTGACCGAAGCTTGCCTGCCATAGCACGTCCTTGATGGTGAGCACGATGACACCACCTGGTTTGCAAATACGTATCAGATCGTCGAGGCCTTCAATCCCGACATGGCCCGATGTAAAGACACCAGCAGATATGATGGCGGCAAAATGATTGTCTGAAAATGGCAATGTAATGCCGAGAGCGGCTTGGTGCAGCGCCTTGTAGACACCCTTGCGTTCGGCAACCTTGAGCATGCCTTCGGAGATATCCAGCCCCTCGATCTGGTCGTAGCCGGTAATTGCCAGCCACTCCCCGATCAACCCGGTGCCGGCACCTGCATCAAGCAGAGGGGCTGCCCCCTTGGGCACGTATCGCGCCAGAATGGCTAGTGAAATGGCTGGATGACGGTACCCGGCGAGTGACATGTCACTGTCGTAATTCTCTGCCCAGGCGTCATAGACACGGGCAACATCTTCTGCGGTCTCGGCCGTATACACGGCCCCCAGACGGGCTGTCTTGTTTTCCATGTCCATATCCCGTTCGTCTGTTGATGCGTTGCCTGTTACCATAGCCATTTCAACGACTTTGTGGAACTGTACCAAGGCAGATGATTGAGAAAAAGGAGGCCCACCGCCATGTCAGATGAAACAGAAACACAACTGCGTGCGAGCCTCTCCGCGATTCCCTCACTCGCCGGATACAGCGGTCCTGTCGAGCGGTTGGGCGGATTGACCAATCTGGTCTTCCGGGTCCGCGACGCATGTGTCCGCCTGCCGGGGGCAGGTACCGAGGAATACATCAACAGGTCTCACGAGGCCGAAGCCGCAAAGGCCGCCGCCGATGCCGGTGTCAGCCCGGAAGTCATCTACGCAGATCCGGACACAGGCGTAATGGCTACCCGCTTCATCGACGGGGCGGTTACCATGACGCCCGACGCTTTCCGCGCGGATCCCGGTTCAGTCAGGCGAGCCGGTGAAGCCTTTCGCCAGTTGCACACTTCCGGGGCAAAGTTCCCCTTCACGTTCGAGCTGTTTGCCATGATCGACGAGTATCTCGCGATCCTGTCGAGCAAGGATGTGGCGTTGCCTGATGGTTATCATGATGTGGTCAGCGAAGCGCAAACCGTAAGAGCGGCGCTGGCACGAAACCCGGTCCAATTGGTCGCCTGTCATTGTGATCCCCTGTGCGAAAATTTCCTCGACACCGGCGAGCGGATCTTCATTGTCGATTGGGAGTATTCCGGCATGAACGATCCGATGTGGGATCTGGGAGACCTTTCGGTCGAGGGCGAATTCGATGCCAACCAGGATCAGGCACTGCTCGAAGCCTATTCCGGCGGCGAACCCGCACCCGGTGACCGCGCGCGGATGGTCATCTACAAGGCGATGTGCGATCTGCTCTGGACGCTCTGGGGACTGATCCAGCTTGCCAACAACAATCCGGCTGATGATTTCCGCGCCTATGCTGATGGCCGCTTTGCGCGCTGCAGAAAGCTGATGGCGAGCGACGAATTTTCTGACAGTCTCACGATCCTGCAAACGTCCTGAGGCCGGATCGTCCGTGGATACCCAAATACTTCTGCCCGATCTCAGCCGAACTCTCACTTGGTCACTCCCATGCGCATCCTCGTCATACAGCATTCCAGCAAAGAACATGCCGGCGGGTTCAGACCACTGTTCGAACGTGATGGCCACCAGATCGTCACCTGCACGGCCCCGCAGGAGATCGGTGATGTTGACCTGAGCAATGTTGATGGGCTCTGGGTCCTCGGCGGGCCGATGCAGGTGTGGGAGGCCGATGAGCTCCCATGGCTGGCCAAGGAAATCGAAGTGATCCGCGAAGCTGTCGTTGAGCGCAAACTGCCCTATTTTGGCATTTGCCTCGGCCATCAGCTTCTGGCGCACGTGCTGGGCGGCACGGTCGGCGTGGCGGCGCAATCGGAGGTCGGGTTGCTGCATGCCAACAAGATTGGAGCGCCGCCGATGTTGGACGCTGTTCCCGGCAGGTTTCCGTGCTTTCAATGGCACAGCGCCGAGGTCAGCCAACTTCCGGCTGGCGCAACAATCCTGGCAGAGACCGATTACTGCGCGGTCCAGGCCATGGCATGGGGCCGCAGCGTGAGTTCGGTTCAATTTCATGCCGAACTGGATGTGGCCACGCTTTCGGATTGGTATGAAATCGAGGGCTGCGAAGAAGCTCTCAGGCAAGAGATCGGAGATGCTGCGGACCATGTTTTTGATGATCTGGCCGCCTCAGAACCGGCGCTCTCCCGCATGAGGGCCTGCCTCTATCAGCATTGGTTGACAGGTTTCACGGCCTGAAATCTCCGCCGTCTCTCTCCAAACAGCCTCCTCATATCAGAGCTCTGGAACTTTCCTCACCGATCCACGTTGTTCAGCCGCGGGGCTATTGCATTTTGCTGGCCTGATAGGATCGAAGGAGATTTCAAATGAACGGTATCATCTATCTGGTTGGCCTTGTGGTCGTGGTCATGTTTATTCTTTCCATGCTTGGTCTGCGGTAAGAACATGGAATCCACAGGCGTTAAAACTGCACTGGTTCATCCAGATAATCTGCCGCAAGGTCAGTCCTATCTAGAATGGGGTGCAGTATGGGGAGGTAGCGTTATCGCTATTGCCACATCCACTGTCCTTGTACAATTCGGCGGAAGCGCAGGTCTTGCGCTAGGCGATCCTATGCTCGCCAATGGCGAGCCATCCTGGCAGGTTATCGTTGCAAGTCTATGGCTGTTCTTGACTGCCTTGGCGAGTTCGGCCGCTGGCGGATACATCGCCGGTCGCATGCGCAGCCGCTGGGGCGACGCAGCCAAGACAGAAGTCGAGTTTCGCGATGGCGTTCATGGACTTTCGGTCTGGGCTGTAGCGACCCTCACGGTTGCCGCGTTTGCCGCGCTTACAGCAGCACTTGCAGGCATGGGTGTAAACGCAGCCGCTGTTCAGGATGTTCCGGAAAACGTCGCCGAATACACAACGACCTTGACCGTTGTCTATGGCTTTGCAGCCGGTGCTGCGGCAGCCCTCGGCGCAGGCGCAGCATGGTGGTTTGCAAGCCTTGGCGGCAGCCATCGTGATGAAGCAACTGACGTTAACCTGCTCACGCCGCGCTTTCTGCGCCGCTGAGACCCAGTTCTCGAACCTTTATGAATCAAGATGGGCGCCACAACTGTGGCGCCCATCTTTCTTACCTGAGACAAAGTGGCACGCGAGTGCCAACCATTATTTCATCGAAGCCTTTACCTCCGCCACATCGGAAGCTGTCATCTCACCACTGGTAACAACTTCGCCAGCCTTGATCTGCCAAAGGCGGAACGGGCCGGAAATATCACCATACTGGTCAAATGACACGTTGCCGATAACGCCCTGATAGTTGATCGCCTTGCCTTCACTGATCAGGGCCAGCGCCTTCTTGAACTCTTCAGGCCCGGCGTAGATTACCTCACCTGCTGGATCGACCACAGCCCGGATGGCGTCACGAATGGCATCTGATTCAGCCTTCCCGGCCTTGGCCACAGCAAGGCCAACAATCGCGCCGGCATCATAGGACCGGTCTGCCGCAGGCGCCGATGGAGCGATACCGCCGGAGAAAGCTTCGTAATTGGCATAGAAATATTTGGTCGACGCCGTCTCGGTGGTGCCCGATGAGGTGCCGTAGGCGCCTTCAAGGTACTCAGCGCCGACAGCCTCGATGAAATCCGTCGAGTTCATTCCGTCATTGAGAAGGAATTTCTGCGGGCCGCCCTGGCTAACCCAGGCGCGGGCCACAGTCGCTCCGTCGACTGGATAGCTGATCAGATAGAGGGCTTCCGGGCTCCCTTCCATCGCCGCAGTGACTTCTGCGCTGTAGTTGGGCTGATTCTCATTATAGGGGGTTGTCGAGGTAATCTCGCCGCCAAGCGCCTCATAGGAAGCGGTAAATTCCCGCATCATGTTGACGCCGAAATCATTATTCACGTGAACGATCGCAAGCTTCTTCAAACCTGAATCGATGGCGTACTTCGCAGCTGCAATTCCCTGCAACGCGTCAGACGTGATGGTGCGGAAGAAATAGCCGCCGGTCTTGCCGTCACGGCTGAGCTGCGTCAGCGTCGGGCTCGAAGATGCGGGCGACACCTGCACGACACCTGCTGCGGCGGTGACAGATGTGAGGATCGGAATTGACACCGACGAGATGATGCCGCCGATCACAACAGGAACCTGCTTCACGTTGACCAACTGCGTTGCCTGATCAACAGCAACATTGCCCTGGCTCTGGCTGTCGCGGGTATCGGTAACCAGATCGCAGCCCAGCACACCGCCGGCTTCATTGATATCGCGGAATGCCATTTCCACCGATTTCGCCCCAGCCTGTCCGTAGGCGCCTGCCGGGCCGGTCAATTCCATCACCATACCGATGGTAACATCGCACGCCTGCGAGCTGAGCGCGGAGGCACAAAGCATTGCCATTGCAAGGCCGGATTTCTTGATCATGTTCATTCTGGTTCTCCTTGTTATGGGGCCTCTCTCGCCCGTTTTGTTATGTCGTAATCCAGGTTTCCTGAAGCTGCCGCCAGACCACCCCTTCGGGTGCATCCCGGTCAGCACTGAACACAGCAGAAGAGCGGCGGGCAGATTTCTCACCGTCGATCACCTGATGTTCGTCGTAGATCACAAGCGCAATGTCGTCGCCGATCTGCCGCGCTGCAATCAATTCCACTTTGATTTCGAAATCCGCCGGACGTTTGCCGCGGGCGTTCGTGATCATCAACAAAATTTCGTTTGTGCCGATCGTGTTCGCATCCGGCTCGATCATCACCATATCCGGCGCAAAGGCGCGCAGCGATGCCGCGAGCTCTGCCTCACTGGCGCGACCGGTGAACCATTCCACGAAAAAATGGTGGCGGTTGACGACTTCAGCCTTGGCACGCGCTATCAGGTCCACGGATCAGTGCCCCTCTTTGTTCAGATTGTACTTCATCACCGAGCCATGCTTGCCGGTGAGGTCTCGCTCGAGGGTATAAACATCGCCGGGCACAGGATTGGCGCGAGCCAGAACGGCGTTGATCTCGGCAAAATCCTGTTCGCTCAGCTGGAGGCCAGGGATCGCCAGATTGTTGTCGAGATGATTGCGATTGCGCGCACCGACGATCACTGCGGCAACGCCGGGGCGTTCGAGAACCACACGGCTGGCAATCGAGGCAATGTCGCTCTCATGGCGTGCGGCAACGGCCGAAAGCACTTTCAACAGATCCTGAAACAGGTCCCAGCCGCCAAACTCATCGACGATCAGCTTGTACTTGATCAACGACCGGTTTTCGAAAGGCGGTTGAAGTTCCGGCACGCCAAGCATGCGTTCAGAGAACAGTCCGCCACCCACCGATCCGTAACAAAGAAGACTGACCCCTTGTTCCTTGGCCGCCGCAGCCATCAAGCGCGACGGCCGGTCATCGATCAGCGAGTATTGCACCTGCATCGATACCAGCGGCACGCCCGCATTGATGATCCGCAGCATTTGTTCTGTGTTGAAATTTGTGCCGCCAATATTGGCGATCTTGCCTTCCCGCCGGAGCTCGGCGAGCCAGGTGGCCACTTCGACCTGACGGTCGATCTCGTAATTCCACCAATGAAACTGGACCAGATTGAGCTGCTCCATGTTGAGCCGCGACAATGAAGTCTCGATCGCCTTGGCTACATCAGCCTTCGTCAAGCTGGCCAGATTGCCGAGATCAGGCACAAATTTCGTGTGCACCTTGATCCGGCTCAGTGCCTCAGCACCCCGGACCCGCTCGTATTCTTTGCGGAAATCCCCGATCAGCGCTTCCACACCGGTGTAGATGTCGGCGCAATCAAATGTTGTGATGCCCGCATCAGCAAAGGCAATCATGTCCTCTATTCCGGCTTGCCGGTCGATTTCACCGTGCCCGCCGGCAAGCTGCCATCCGCCCTTGATAACGCGCGAAATCCGGTGCCCCCGCGCAAGATCAAAGGTCTGCATCATCATCTCCCAATGTCACCGCTGTGGTATCTGCGTGATTGAAATACCGCAGTTTCGTGCGACTGATCCTCAATCGAGACGGACAATGCGGATCCGGACAGGCAACTTCTGCATCTGTCGACATCCAGTCATTCGGGTGCGTCTGGCGTTGTTTGGCGGCCAGCAACGGCAGCACCGAGGCGAGCGAGTAAATCGAGATGCCCTGCCCGGGAGGCAGATGCAGCATCTCGCCGCGCAATTCGAAATAATCGCCGACATTTGCGCCGCACCAGATCTTGGCACCTTCGGGTGCAACAACTTCCACCCTCAGATCCCAAAGTTCGAAGCCATCTTTGCCGCTCACGAGGCACCTCCATTGTCTTCGCCCCAGAAGGACGGATCAGCTCTTTCCAATATCGCGAATGCCTGGCTGATATCAGCAGTCAACTCGCGCGTGACCAATGCTTTGTCGCCTGACTCGATGGCCGCGAGGATACCGCGGTGGTGCACCGTCGCGGCCATGTCGGTGAGCGGACTGTGCAGCTTTGCGGCAGCACGAACATAGGGCCCTGCCTGCATCCAAAGGCTTTCAACGATGGGCATAAACACCGAAGAACCGGCGGCCTCGTAAAGTTGGAAATGGAAAGCATGATTGAGCGTGGCAACTTCCTGCGCGTCACGGGTTTCCTCGTACTCTGCCGTCAGCGCTTCAAGCCGCTCGATATCGGCGCGGTCGAGGTTTGTAATCGCACGTGCGGCGAGCTCCCCTTCGATCAGCGTCCGGGCCTGGGCGATGTCGCGAGCCCGCTCCAGTGTCAGCAGGGGCACCCGAACCCGACGGTTGGGCATTGCCTCAAGCGCGCGCTCGGACACCAGCCGGGCCAGCGCTTCGCGAACCGGCATCGAACTGACCGACATCCGCTGTGCGACGTCTCCCGCAAGAAAGATCTCGCCCGCATCAAAACGCGCCTGAATGAGAGCATCACGAAGTTGTCGGTAGATCCGGTCCTGAACCGTCTCCCGCCCGACCGGGGCGAGCTGGTCAAGACCAGGTCCGTCAATCTTTGAGGTGGTCTGAAGGTTCATTCCGCCACTGCCCGCCTTCCTCGTAGGATCTTTACTTTAGTCCCAAAACATGATCCTGTAAATGATGAATGATAGTTGATCAACTTTGATTGAGCTAATGACCGGAACCAGTCAGCCCACCATTCTCGAGGCGCGCGGCATCACCAAATCCTTTGGTGGATTCTGCGTAGTCAACGACATCTCGCTCGATCTGAGAGCATCGGAAATCCTGGGCGTAATCGGGCCGAACGGTGCAGGCAAATCTACACTTTTCAACCTGCTGGCAGGAGCCATGCCAATTGATGCAGGTAGCATTCATCTGGCAGGCGATGACCTCTCGAACGCCCGCCCCGAGGCCCGAATTCGATCCGGGCTTGGGCGCACCTTCCAGATCCCGAGACCCTTCCCGCGCATGACGGTTCTGGAAAATGTCATGACCGCAGCCCAGAACCAGCGTGGCGAAGGTCTGCTATCCGCCCTGATCGCGCCGCGCCAGGTGGCCGCGCAGGAGCGGACGAATGCCATTCGCGCCCGCGACATCCTCGATTTCGTTTCGCTCTCCCATCTGGAAGATCAGCCCGCGGCAGTGCTCTCGGGCGGCCAGCGCAAGCTGCTCGAGCTCGCGCGCGTGTTGATGGCCGAACCAAAGGTCATTCTGCTGGATGAGCCGGCTGCAGGGGTCAATCCTGCGCTTCTCGATCTGATCATCGACCGCATCCATGCCATCAACAAACTGGGAATCGCAGTGCTGCTGATCGAACACAATATGGAAATGATTGCCCGGCTTTGCCCCCGCGTCATTGTCATGGCCGCAGGCAAGGCGCTCGCCGAGGGTGCGCCCGCAGAAGTCACCAAACGCGCCGACGTGATCGATGTCTATCTCGAAGGAATGCCGGCATGACCGCGCTGGCCGTTGCAGATCTGCAGGCCGGGTATGATCCGGACCTTCCGATCGTCAAGGGGGTCAGCTTTGGCATCAGCAAAGGCGAGGCGGTCTGCATCCTCGGACCAAACGGCGCCGGAAAATCCACCATGATCAAGGCCATCGCCGGCCTTGTCCCCTGCTTCGGAGGCACAGTGCGGCTCGGGCAGACCGACGTGACCGGGCTTCCGTCCCACGTGCTGGTTCGCAATGGCATGGGGTTCGTGCCCCAGACCGAAAACATCTTCACCCGCCTCACCATCATCGAAAACCTGCAGATCGCATCCCAATTGCTGCCGAAGTCCGAGCGCGCCGACAGGATTGAGGCGATGCTGGAAATGTTCCCCGACCTTGCCGCTCGCCCCAACGAACTGGCTGGAGCCCTATCCGGCGGCCAACGCCAGATGCTTGCCGCCGCCCGCGCACTGTTAACCGAACCGCAGGTGCTGATGCTCGATGAACCTTCCGCCGGCCTCTCGCCCAAACTAGTCGGCCAGGTATTCGACACCTTGCGCCGTATCTCCGAAGCCGGTGTGACGCTTGTACTGGTGGAACAGAATGTCCGCGCAGCACTGGCGCTTACGAAACGAGCCTTGGTGCTGGTTGACGGCAAGCTCGCCCATGATGGCCCCACCGAAACGCTGCATGACGGCAAGCTGCTGGGTGAGTTGTTCCTAGGGCACCGTGCTGCGGAGGCCGCACCATGAACCCGCAAGCCATAATCGACGGCCTGATTTCCGGATCGACAATTGGTCTTGGCGCCATCGGCCTCACCTTGACCTATTCGATACTCCGCTTTGCCAATTTCACCCATGGCGATTTTCTCGCCTGGGGCGCCTACCTCACTCTCACAGTTGCAGGCGTTTTGGGCGGGCTCGCAGCCGGGCTCGGCGCACCGGTCTATCCCTTCAGCTTCGGCTGGGGACTTCCACTCGCCATGTTCGGCGGCGTCTTGCTGACAGTGGCCCTGACGCTCGGGCTTGATCGCATCCTGTTCGGCAAGCTGCGCGCGCGTGGTGCCGACGCTATCATCATAGTCATGGCAAGCTTCGGTGCTTCCATGGCGCTGCGCTCGCTGCTGGAGTTCATCTTCACCGCCAAGCCTGCCTATTTCACCAAGGCTCTGCAGATTGCCAAGCCATTGGGTTTTGGCATGCGCGCCACGCCTGACCAGTTGCTGGTCATCGGCCTGACTGCAGTGCTTGTCGTGATGCTGCACCTGCTTGTCACCCGCAGCGCAACCGGACGCGCCATGCGCGCCGTCTCGGAAAACCCAAGCCTCGCAGGCGTCTACGGCGTCGATGTCGACAAGGTCATTCGGGTCACATGGATCATCGGCGCGGGCATGGCCTGCATTGCCGGCGTCATGGCCGGGCTGCTGGTGCAGATCCGCCCTTACATGGGCTTCGATCTCTTGCTTCCGCTGTTTTCCGCAGCCATTCTGGGCGGCATAGGCTCCATCCCCGGAGCCATGCTGGGCGGGCTGATGATCGGGCTCGCTGAAGCCTTCGCGGTTCAGATTGTAGGTGCTGAGTGGCGCGCCGCCATCTCCTTCGTCATTCTTGTGCTGGTGTTGATGCTGCGCCCGCAAGGCCTCTTTGGCCAGAAGGGGGTTTAAATGGAAATCCTGGCTTACGCCGCCTTCTTCCTCACAATAGCCTTGACCTACGCGATCATCTGCCTGGGCCTGAATGTGCAATGGGGCCAGACCGGCCTGTTCAACGTCGGCATCGCCGGCTTCGTCGGTCTCGGCGCCTACGTCTCTGCCGCGCTGACAACGCCTGATGCAGCCGCGCGGATCGGCGGCTTCGATCTGCCGATTGTGATCGGCTGGCTGGCAGCAATGGTGGCTGGCGGTATTCTGGCGCTTGCGGTGGGACTGCTGACACTGCGGATGCGCTCGGACTATCTGGCGATCACCACATTCGGCATCGCGGTTGCGCTTCAGCTTGTCTTCCAGAACACCGAAAGCCTGACCGGCGGCGCCTTTGGCATGGCCTTCATTCCCCGCCCGTTTGCGGGACTGCAGGGGGAGGCCTTCGCCTTCAACGCGCTTAATCTGGCTCTGACCGCCACTGTCGTTCTGCTCTGCTATCTGCTGCTCGAACATCTCCTGCGCAGCCCTTGGGGCCGTGCACTCAGGGCCGTCCGAGAAGATGAAGTTGCCGCGCAGGCTCTGGGGAAAAATCCCATTCTGCTGCGCATCCAGGCCTTTGCGCTCGGCGGCGCCATCATGGCGCTGGCAGGCGCAGTTCAGGCGCATTTCATCGGTTTTATCGCACCTGGCAATTATCTGCCGATGATGACCTTCCAGGTCTGGGCGATGCTGATCGTTGGCGGATCCGGCAACAATCGCGGCGCGATATTGGGCGCGATTCTTGTCTGGGCCATCTGGGCTCTTTCAGGCGCACTGATCTCGGAGGTGTTCCCGGCCGACCAGCAGGCGCGCGCCGCATCGCTGCAGATCGTCGTTATTGGGGTTATGCTCTGCGTCATTCTTCTCTGGAGGCCGCAGGGCATTTTGCCCGAAGTGCGCTCCGTGTCGCGTCATCTGGGACGCCGCAACAAGGACAATTCAAAATGAAACCCGACCGCAAGGATCTCGCCCCAGGCCTTAACATCAGCCGTATTCTGACCGGCCTGTGGCAGGTCGCAGATCAGGAGAAGGATGGCGCCATCCTCGATCCCGTGGCCGGAGCAAGATCCCTGGCGGACTATGCGAACGACGGTTTTGACACCTTCGACATGGCCGATCATTACGGGACTTCGGAACTGATTACCGGAGAACTGCTGCGCAGCTGGCAAGGCGGCACCCGTCCGAAAGCCTTTACCAAATGGTGCCCGGAACCCGGGCCGATGACCACGGATATCGTCCGCGCAGGTGTTCAGGAGCGCCTTGATCGCCTCGGTGTGGATCGCGTCGACCTGCTGCAGTTCCATTGGTGGACCTTCGAGCATCCAGCCTGGCTCGATGCACTGCATGAGATGAAGCGGCTGAAACAGGAAGGCCTGATCGGTGAGATCGGCGTCACCAATTTCGATGCTGCTCATCTCGACCTCGCGCTCGCCGAAGGCATTCCGCTTGTGTCGAACCAGGTATCCTTCTCGCTGATTGATCGCCGCGCGGCTGGCCACCTGGCCGAGACCTGCAAGAAACACAACGTGCAACTTCTAGCCTACGGCACCTTGTGCGGCGGCTTCCTCTCCGAACGCTGGCTTGGCAAACCTGAACCCGAAGCGGTGAAGGACTGGAGCGGCTCGAAGTATCTGAGATTCATCCATGCCGCAGGCGGCTGGGACGGCTATCAGGGTGTTCTGAAAGCCGCCGATGAGATTGCCCGCAAGCATGGCGTCTCCATTTCCAATGTTGCCACACGCTGGGTCCTCGAGCACTCCCATGTCGCAGGTGTCATCGTCGGCGCAAGGCTCGGAGAAAACCAGCACCGCGCCGACAATCTGCGACTGTTCCAGTTTGAGCTTGATGCCGACGATCATGCACTTCTGGATCAGGCATTCGCGTCTACCAGCATGATCCCCGGCGATTGCGGCGACGAGTATCGCCAGCCACCGTTCCTGACGGCGTCAGGCGATTTGAGCCATCACCTGGCCGAAATGCCGAGCGCCATGCACGCTGTCACTGACCCAGAAAACCCGGACCGGGCGCGGGTCTTTTCCGGCTCACTTTGGGAGCCGATCGCCGGCTATTGCCGCGCGCTTCGCGATGGCGACCGGATTGTTGTCTCCGGCACCACGGCAACCCACGGCGTTGACCGCACGGTAGCACTCGGTGATTCCGGCGCGCAAACAACATATATCCTCGACAAGATCGCGGCCTCGGTGCGCGCTCTGGGCGGCAATCCGAAGGACATTCTGCGCACCCGCATGTACTTGCGCGGAGAGGAAGATGTAGAGGCCGCGGCCCGAGCCCATGGATTGCGCTTCACCACCAATCCACCAGCCAACACCACGTTTCTGGTCGGCAATCTGATCGGTGACTTCCGCGTCGAAATCGAAGCGGAAGCCGTGGTCAGCAGAAAACGCGACTGACCGCCAAAAAGCTCAGATCCCAAGCCTGTCGCGCAGCCGGTACACGGCAACGGACGGGCCAAGGAACCACGGCTTTCCGGTGTAGAACGGCCGCGTCGGGAACGGGATCTGGCTGAAGGCGCCCAGTTCCTTGTCGACGCCTGCAGCAGTCCTGCCGAGCCTTGAGCCAAGATAGCCCGCCATTCCCACGCCCGAGCCGCAATAACCCATGGCGTAGTAGAGGCCCTTGTCTTCACCACAATGCATCAGCGTGTCGAAGGTGAACGCCACGATCCCTGCCCATGAATGGCTGATGCGGGTCTGGCTGAGTTCCGGAAACAGCCGGACGAGCTCCGCCATGAGCTTTGGGCCGCTCTTGCGCGGATCAGTTTCCTGCAGCGATACTCGTCCGCCAAACAGGATCCGCTTCCGGTCCGGAGACGGACGGTAATAATAAACCAGCTTTCTGGTGTCAGACAGGATCCGGTTGGTGGGAAACAGCCGGTCCATGGTTTCCTTGGGAATTTCTTCCGTCGCGATCACGTAGGAGCCGATCGGGATCACCCGCCGCTGCTGCCATGGCGACAGTGGACCGGTATAACCATTGGTCGCGATGATAACCTTATTGGCCCGGATGCGACCCTTGTCGGTCGAGACTTCGAAACCGAGCGGTTTCCGCTCCAGATCGTTGACGCGGCACTGGCTGATGATATTGGCACCCGCAGACCTTGCAACATTCAAGAGCCCCGAATGGTATTTGCCCGGGTCGATGCTCGCATGCCGCGGGAAAACAATACCGCCATAGTAGGCGTCGGTGCCAAGTTCGCTGTGCTGGTTGTCGCGCGACACCATGAAAGCTCCGGTCACGAAACCCGGATGGCGAACCTCGCAATCTTTAGCCAGTTTGTCATACTGGCCCGCGGTATGTGCCCCGTGGAACCGGCCGACTTCGCTGAAATCGCAATCGATGTTTTCTGCGCCGACGAATTGAGCCACGTGATCCAGCGAGGCCTGGCCTTCCTTAAGAAGGGCGGTTGCACGAGCTTCACCATATCTCTTGGACAGTGTCGAAAACGATGGTTTAACGCTGGTGGAGATTTGCCCGCCATTGCGCGTACTGCACCCGAAGCCTGCAGCCTCCGCATCCACTACAACCGTATCAAGCCCGGCCCGAGCTGTCTGAACGGCCGCATGAAGCCCCGTGTAACCGGATCCGATGATCAGGACATCGGCTGTCTCCGGCAGCTTCGCCATATCGCCGGCTTGCCTGGGGCTGGCATCCCACCAGTAGGGTGTAGGCTTGAAATCAGGGCTGAAACAATCGCTTGGCTTTGTCATGTTAGTTTCCCGCGTGGTCGGAAAGGATCATGTCAGCCCCTTTTTCCGCCACCATGATTGTGGGTGCATTGGTGTTTCCCGATGTCACGGTTGGAAACACTGAGGCATCAATCACCCGAAGGTTTGCCAGTCCGTGAATCTGCAGTCGTGCATTCACCACACTGTCCGTTTCACTTTCGCCCATTCGGCAGGTGCTGACAGGGTGAAACACAGTTCCGGCTCGCGCGCGGATATCGGCGATCATTTCATCATCCGTTTCCACCTGCCGTCCAGGCCGGATTTCCTCTTCAAGAATCTCGGCGAACGCGGGCGCCTCGGCGAGCTTGCGCAGGAACCGCGCACCTTCAAGCTGTTCGGCAACATCGTGGTTGGTCGAAAGGTAGTTGGGATGGATTGCCGGTGCATCCAATGGATCGGATGACCGGAGTTCCAGATGACCGCGGCTGGTCGGCCGTGTCGGCTGCGTTCCCATGATCAGGCCGGAAAAGGAATCCGGGCTCATCAACGGACGCTTTCCAGCAGGTGCTTTGGTATAACTGACGGGCGAGAAATAGAGCTGCATATTGGGGCGCTCAAGGTCCGGCCGGGTCCGGATAAAGCCGCCGGCTTGATTGACGCCGAGCGCGAGTGGTCCTCTGCGCCTGAGCACGTAGTTGATGCCGTGACGCAATTTGCCAAAAAGAGGCCTCAGGTCATCATTGAGCGTCCGTACCTTGGTTCTGTATGTGTGATCGATGCACAGATGATCCTGCATATTTTGCCCGACGTTCTGCTGCTGCCGGACGACATCAATGCCATGGCGTTTGAGAGCATCGCTGGGACCGACGCCGGACAGCATCAGCAGTTGCGGTGAGTTCACCGAGCCGCCCGAGACGATGACCTCCCGTCCGGCACGAACCTGTTCCGTGCGACCGTTGCGGATATACTCGACGCCGGTGGCCCGAGTGCCTTCGAACAAAATACGAGTGGCATGAGCGCGAGAGATGACGGTCAGGTTGGACCGTTTGCGTGCCGGCTGCAGATAGGCTCGGGCCGCAGACATGCGAAAGCCGCCCTTGGCCGTGTTCTGATACAACCCGATACCCTCGTTGGTGCCGGCATTGAAATCCGGGTTGTAGGTGAGCCCCGTTTCCTCCCCTGCCCTGATGAAATTCTGGCAGGTCGGGTGAAGGTCCCGTTCCATGGTCGACACATAGAGAGGACCATTCTCGCCCCGCCACTCTGTGCCGCCCTGATCACTGGTTTCGCTCTTCTTGAAATAGGGCAGCACATCGTTCCAACCCCAGCCCCGGTTGCCCATCGACGCCCAGTCATCAAAATCGCCATGGTGACCGCGGATATAGACCATGGCGTTGATCGAGGAAGAGCCACCAATCACCTTGCCGCGCGGCCAGTAACTCACACGATTGTCGGTGCCCGGATCAGGTTCTGATCGGTACATCCAATTGATGCGCTTGTCGTAGAACGCCATGCCATAGCCGATCGGCATCCAGATCTTGAAATTCCTGTCATGGCCGCCAGCTTCGAGCAACAGCACGGAATATTTGCCGTTCTCGGTCAAACGGTTGGCCAGCACACAGCCAGCCGAACCTGCGCCAACGATCACAAAGTCATATGTCTGCACGGGGTGCGCCACTCTTAGGGTTTGGGTGCTCAGGTTTGGGATTTGTCGCGCTGCACCAGTACGGAGACCAGTGCCAGCAGTGCAGAGCCGATCATCAGGAAGAACGAAACAGCATTGAGCACCGGTGTTGAGCCGACCTTGACCATCCGGTCATACATGGTGATCGTCAGCGGAGCCTCCGAGCCTACCAGAAACAGCGTCGTATTGAAATTCTCAAACGACACAAGAAACGCCACGATTCCGGCTGCCGCCATTGCAGGAAACAGGAATGGCAGTGTGATCGTGCGCAACACGCGCACCCGGCTTGCACCAAGATTATATGCTGCCTCCTCCATCGAAGCATCGAACTTCCGCAGGCGTGCAATTATCACCAGCGAGGTGATTGTGGTGATAAAGGAAAACTGCCCAAGCACCACCAGCACGATCCCAGGCCGCAGGAAATCGAGGTCGATGGAAAGAGCCTCCTCGGCGCCGTTGGCTATATTGCTGGCAAGCAGCAGGATCGAGATACCGAGGATCACGCCGGGAATGACAAGCGGCAGGACCATCATGATGTAGAAGAAATCCTTTGCCGGGAACTTGCAGCGCACAAACAGAAACGCGTTGCAGGTACCGACAAACACAGAAAGCAGCGACACAAAGCTTGCTATGACAAAGGAGTAGTAGAGCCCGCGCAGAAGCCTTCGGTCATGAAACATACCGAGTTTTGGCTCGGTATCGTTGAAGAACCAGTCAAGCGTGAAACCCTGCCAAGGCAGCGACGGAAACACGGAATCGTTGAATGCGAACATCCCGGCTGCAATCAGAGGTGCCGCCAGAAAGATGAAGAAGGCAGCCACATAAAGCTGGTAGCTGGTCAGAAAAGCGGTGTTGGGTTTGATAGCCATCAGCTTCTCGCCACCGTGCTGTTGAGTGTCTGACCCGAAAGTTTCAGCCCGGCCCAGACTACGAGCGATGTGAATGCCAGCAGCAGGAAGCCGAATGCAGCGCCGGATTCCCAGTTGTAGCGGGTGATGAACTGGTCATAGATCTGCTCGGTGAACCAGCTCGAATTCTTGCCGCCCAGCAGGATTGGCGTCAGGTAGCTGCCCGCGGTCAGCATGAAGACAACTATGCAGCCTGAAACGATGCCCGGCATGGCATAGGGTATGATGATCCGGCGCAGCACGGTCGGCCCGTTGCCGCCAAGATTGTACCCGGCCTCAATCATCGAATCATCCATGCCATCCAGTGTCGAAACCAGCGGCACGATCATGAACAGGATGACGGTGTAGACGAGCCCCACGATCACGGTCGCGTCATTGTAGAGAAACTCGATAGGCGTGCTGACCAGTCCTGCCCATTGCAGACTGCTGGAGATAATTCCGGTTTCCCTGAGCAGCAGGATCCAGCCAAAAGCCCGGATCAGATCGCTGACCCAAAGTGGAATCAGGCACATAAGGAACAGTGCGCCGCGAGTCCGGTGCCCCGCAATCTTGGCAATGTAATAGGCAATCGGAAACCCCAGCACCAAAGCCAGAGCAGTCACCAGAAGCGACATCGTACCGGTCCGGATCAGCGTGTTCCAGTAGATCGGCTCGATGAAGAAATTGATGTAATTCTCCAGCCCGAACTCATACATCCGCGGCCCGACCTTCTCGCGCAGCGAAATATAGAACATGCCAAGATGCGGCAGGATGATAAGCAGCACGATCCACAGCGCGAACGGCGCAAACAGCAAAATCAGAGACAGACGCTTGATATCACTCTGCATCATCTTGTCGCCCTCAAGCCTTGAAACTCATGGTCTGTTCCGGCGACCATGAAAGCGTGACGTCATCCTTTGGCTTCAAATCCTGGGGGCCACCCGTCAGCACCACGTCAGCCTCAATCAACTCGCCAGCCCGATCCCTGACCAGGACACGGCTGTTGGCGCCATTGAAGAGGATACTGTCAATTTTTCCTTGAATGACGTTCTGGGAGCCGGACGATGCGGTGGCAGAACCGTTGGATTTTTCTGCCGTGATGAACTCCGGACGGACAAACGCGGTCACCACGTCACCGACACCGGGAGTGCCTGCACCACGGATTGATCCGCGCATGGTCAGCCCGGCTTCGGTTTCCACTTCGACCGTGCCGCTCTCGACCCGGGTCACGCGACCAGCCCAGCGGTTGGTATCCCCGACAAATCCGGCCACAAAAGCAGCAGACGGCTTGTGATAGAGTTCCTGCGGCGTGCCGATCTGAACAAACTTGCCCTGGTTCATGATGGCAACATTGTCAGACATCACCAGCGCTTCGGACTGGTCGTGGGTGATATAGACAAAGGTCGTGTCGAACTGGTGCTGCAGCAGCTTCAGCTCTATCTTCATCGCCTCGCGCAATTTCAAATCCAGCGCGCCGAGCGGCTCATCGAGCAGCAGCACGTCGGGGTCAAGAACCATGCAGCGAGCGATGGCAATACGTTGTTTCTGGCCGCCTGACAGTTGAGTAATTTCACGATTGGCAACATCGGGCAGCGAGATACGCTCGAGAACATCATGCACCTTGGTGCGGATCTCGCTTTTGGATGCACCGGCACAGCGCAGGCCGTAGGCAATGTTCTCATAGACATTCATCATCGGGAACAGGGCCAGGTGCTGAAACACCATCTTCACATTGCGCCGGTTTGGCGGCGTACCGATAACGGAATTCCCCTTGATCCGGATATCGCCGGAAGATGGCTGTTCAAACCCGGCGATCATCCGCATCAGGGTTGTCTTGCCACATCCAGACGGCCCGAGGATGGAAAAGAATGAGCCTTTGGGGATCTCGAAAGAGACGTCGTCAACGGCTCGAACAGAGCCAAAATGCTTTTGAATCTGAATGCATTCCAGATCATTCTCGGTGTTTGATTGCATCGAGTGCCCAGTCCAGTGTCGCGGGAGATCCATAAAACTTCAAACTGTGACCGCGCAAACCAGATCGCGCGGCCACACTTTGTCGTACGAGAAAAAAGCGTCAGGCCAGGGCTTATTCGGAGCCGGTGGCAGCCTTGATCTTCTCGAGGGTCTTGCCTTCCATGTCCTCGACGCCTGCCGGGATGTTGGCGAAGAACTTCAGGTTGCTGATGTCTTCGTCGGAAAAGGCAGCGTTGACTGCAGCCTTCTTGTCATCCGGCAACAGGTCCTTGGCGCCTTTGACCGACGCCATGGAGCCGGTGCTGGCAGACATGATCTTCACGTTTTCAGGCTCGAGCACGAAGTTGATCCACTTGTAAGCAGCATCATCAGCTTCACCCTTGCGCGGCAGCGCGAAGGTATCGATCCAGGCCAGTGCGCCGGTCTTTGGCGGCACGAACACGATGTCCTTGTTCTCACCATAGAGCTTGTAGGCGGTCGAGTCCCAGGTCTCCGACGCCACGATCTCGCCCGACATCATCATCGCTGAAAGGTCGTCGCCGCCCTTCCAGTAGGCTTTGAGATTATCCTTGCAGGAAATCAGCTTGTCAGAGACCTTGTCCAGAATGGCCTGATACTTGTCGAGATCGGCGTAAGCTGCGAAGGGATCTTCGCCCATGTCAAAGGCCATCCCAAGAAGGATGGTGCGACGCAGGCGCATAGAGGTCTTGCCCTTGTATTGCGGATCGCAGAGGTCGCCCCAAGCCGCCAAGTCGGGCGCCATGGTCTTGTTTGCCATCAGGCCGGAAGTGCCCCACTGATGCGGCACTGCATAGACTTCGCCGTCAATAGTCGTGTTGGCCTTCACGCCATCGAGCAGCTTGGGCTCCATGACAGACGTATCGATCTTGGACAGATCCATCGGCTTATAAATATTGTATTCCTGCTGCACGGCAAAAATGCGGTCATGGCTTGGCTGGGCCAGATCGAAGCCGGCGCCGCCGGTTGCGCGCAGCTTGGCAACCATTTCCTCGTTATTGGAGAAAGTTACCTCGACAGTGATGTCGGGATACTTCGCTTCGAACTTCTTCACCAACTCTTCAGGAGCGTAGGAGCCCCATGTCAAAAGGCGCAAGGTCTCGGCCTGCGCCGGTACGGCTGCCATGACTGTTGTGGCCAAAAGCCCGGCAATTGCTAGTTTCATGATCATGTTGAACTCCCTTTGAACCCTCTGGATATCAGCGCTTTATTTCTTATAACCCGCGCAGATGCCATAAAGCGTAGCCCCTCATTGGACTGCACCGCATATCCATTATAGATATTTTTCCATACCAATTTCCAGGGTCAGGCTCTCCTCCACCGCTTATTGGATTGGATCAAATTGCTCCAACGCCCCTTAAGCAGTTCAACGCAGAACAGCAGCATCAGACAAACAAGTCAGCCAACACATCCATACCTTGCTTGATCTCGCTTTCGCTGGCAGCACCGTAACCGATCACCACCCCCTTGCAATCGATCGGAGCCAGGCAATAGCGGCCAAGGCCTGACAGCGTGAGCCCTGCCGCGTTCGCCGCCCTGACGAAACCATCCTCATCGCGTCCCGGCTCCCTGAAATATCCCACCGTGTGAAAGCCTGCAGAAGCGCGCTGAATATGCATATACGGTTCCAGCTGAAGGGCATGTTGATGCAGAAACTCGTGGCGTTTCTTGTAGTGCTGCCGCATGGTTCTGATATGGGTCGCAAAATGCCCCTCATCGATGAAATCGGCAACAATGGCTTGCGGCCAGGTTGGAACTCCGCTCAGGGCTGCGGAGAAGATGGTCGACATCACATCTACCATGCTGGCGGGCGCAACCAGAAAGCCGAGCCGAAGCGAGGGAAACAGTGTCTTGGAAAATGTGCCGACATAGATCACACGGCCATGTGTATCGATGCTCTTCAGCGTTGGAAGCGGCTGATCGCCAAAATAGAAGTCGCCATCATAATCATCCTCCACGATAAAGGCGTCTGCGCGGTCGGCAGCATCAAGAAGTGCCAGTCGGCGCGACAAGCTCAAAACTTTGCTCAGAGGCTGTTGGTGCGAGGGGGTGACAAAGGCGAGCCTGAAATCGGGAGCTTTTGCCAGCCCATCTTCGACGACGATGCCTTCATCGTCCACCTTTACAGGAACCAGCTCGGCGCCTCGTGAAATGAACGCGTTTCGCGCTCCGATGGCTCCGGGGTTTTCGAACCAGACCTTCTCGCCCCGGTCCAGCAACAGGTCGCCAATCAAAGAGAAAGCCTGCTGCGCCCCACCAACGACAAAGACCTGCTCCGGATCGCATTGGATGCCCCGGCTGGCGTTGAGATGGGTTGCGATGGCCGCGCGCAGACGGGGTAAGCCATATGGATTGCCATACCCCATGACTGCATCCCGGTCTGATCTGAGATGACGCGCCGACAGCCGCGACCATTGCGCCATGGGGAACGAATGCAGTGCAGGCAGCGCGGTAACAAAGGCTTGCGATTTGTGCGGCAACCGTCGGCGCTCTGCAAACAATTCGCGCGCCCGGATTATTGACGGTGACAGACGCGGCTCCCGTTCCACATCCCCCGTTGCGGCCTTTGGTTTCACTGGTGCCCGCCCGGTCATCGTATGGCTCACGAAAGTGCCCGCGCCAATATGAGATTCCAGCAATCCCTCAGAGATCAGCCGGCTGACGGCATCTAGTGCGGTTGTTCGTGAAACACCCAATTCACCAGCCAGGGTCCGCGTTGCCGGCAATCTTTCACCACCATTCAACCCGCCCGAAAGAATGATATCCCGCAGACCCATATAGAGTTGCACACTGATTTTTCGGTCGAGACTTCTGTCGATCCTGATTGAGGAGAGGATTGCTCCGGCCTTGGTTTTCATGGTTGGAATCTCATCGCGGATAAAATTGGTCTGGAAGCTTTGCGAGATTGGACCTTATCGTAAGTCCAATTGTCCCGCTACGGTTTCCCAAAACGTCGGCACAGGTTTGCAACACATGAAAATCTCTCACATTGAAACGTTCACCAACGAGTTCGTCTGCTTCGTCAAGGTCACGACAGACACCGGCGACATCGGCTGGGGCCAGGTCGCGCCCTACTACGCCGATATCACGGCACAGATCGTGCACCGTCAGGTGGCGCCCTATGCGCTCGGCCAATCAGCGCTCGACATCGATTATCTTATCGATCTGATCCCTGAAAAAGAGCACAAGTTTCCCGGTTCCTACCTCAAGCGCGCACTGGGCGGCCTTGATACCGCGCTTTGGGATCTGCGCGGGCGCCTCGAAGGCAAACCGGTCTGCGAGTTGATCGGCGGCACGCCAGGCACCATCCGCGCTTATGGCTCATCCATGAAGCGCGACATCACGCCCAAGGATGAGGCGGCGCGGTTGAGCGGATTGCGTGACCAGTTCGGTTTTGACGCCTTCAAGTTCCGGATCGGCGCCGAGTGCGGCCGCGGCAAGGATGAATGGCCCGGCAGGACCGAAGAAATCGTGCCCACCATGCGCAAGGCCATGGGTGACAGTGTCGCTTTGCTGGTAGACGCAAATTCCTGCTATTCGCCGGATCAGGCCATCGAAATCGGCAAGTTGCTGCTCGACAATGGCATAAGCCATTTCGAAGAGCCCTGCCCCTACTGGGAATACGCGCAGACCAAACAGGTCACTGAAGCCGTCTCCATTGATGTGACCGGTGGCGAACAGGATTGCGAACTGCCGAACTGGCGCTGGATGATCGACATGAAAGCTGTCGACATCGTCCAGCCCGACATCTGCTATCTCGGTGGTTTGACACGCACACTGCGGGTCGCCGACATGGCGCACAAGTCAGGCCTGCCCTGCACGCCTCATTGCGCCAACTGGTCAATGGTCACGCTGTTCACAATGCACATGCTGCGCGCTATCCCGAATGCCGGCAAGTATCTGGAATTCTCGATCGAGGGCGAGGATTACTATCCGTGGCAGGATGAACTGTTCGTTGAATCGCCTTACGCCATTGTTGATGGCAAGGCGACCGTGACCAATGCACCCGGCTGGGGCGTGGAGATCAGCCCGACCTGGCTCGAGCAGTCAAAGTACCAGATCAGTTCCGTGGGAGCCTGATCCATGCTCACTCAACCCGATAGCCTTTTGAAATACCTCACAGACGCGAAGGATCTTGGGCTTCCTCAAGGTCATTTCATCGACGGCGAATTCAAGGCCGCACGCTCCGGGCGCACCATGCACAGCGAGGATCCTGGACGGGGCGAAGCTTTCGCCAATTTCGCCCGCGGCGATGCAGATGACATCGCAGACGCGGTATCAAGTTCGCGCAAGGCGTTGGCCGTCTGGCGCAAGACACCGCCGGCCGAACGCGGCCGTGTCCTCGCCCGCACGGCAGAGCTGATCCGCCGCAACAGCGAGCGGCTTGCCATTGCAGAATGTCTCGACAGCGGCAAACCGATTGGCGAAGCCCGTGGTGATGTGTCCGGCGCAGCCCGCACTTTCGAATACTACGCCGGCGCCTGCGACAAGCTTGAGGGAAGCACCTTTCCGCTGCCCTCAAATTATGTTGGTTTCAGCCAGTTCGAGCCAGTGGGCGTGACCGCTCATATCATCCCTTGGAACTTCCCGATCTCCACTGCCGCCCGCGGCATGGCGCCGGCGCTTGCTGCCGGATGCACGGTGGTGGCGAAGCCCGCCGAACAGACCCCGTTCACGGCTCTGCTTCTGGCGGAATTGCTCACCGAGGCCGGGCTGCCTGCAGGCGTCTGCAATGTGGTGACCGGCACTGGCGCTGAAGCCGGAGCACCGCTGGTTGCTCACCCCGGGATCGACCATGTCACTTTCACCGGCTCTGTAGCCACCGGCGGACGCGTGCTGCGCGCCTGCGCCGACAACGTCACCCGCTCGGTCATGGAACTTGGCGGCAAATCACCGGTCGTCGTGCTCAACGACTGCAATTTCGACAGCACCATTGCAAATGTGGCAGGCGCCATTTTCGAGCATGCCGGACAAATCTGCTCAGCCGGTTCACGCCTGGTGATCGAAAGCGCCATTCACGACCGCTTTGTCGAGGCGCTGGGCAAGAAGGCAAAAGCGATTTCGCTGGGCCATGGCTTGCGCTCGCCGGACATGGGGCCGGTTAACTCGGCGCTACAGCGCGACAAGATCCTCGGATTTCTTGATCGCGCGCGCGACCGCGGGGCTGAATTCATCAGCGGCGGACGGTCATCGCCAAATACGGAATCAGGCAAGGGCTACTTCATAGAACCAACGATCGTCGCCAACCGGCCGGAGGACGATGAACTGGTCCAGGAAGAGATTTTTGGCCCGGTCCTTACGGTCCAGAAAGCTGATGATGCCGAACATGCACTGCATCTCGCCAACTGCACCCGCTTCGGCCTCGTTGCCGGTGTCTTCACCAGCGACTTCTCCAAAGCGCATCAGCTGGCACGCGATATCGATGCCGGTCAGGTCTACATCAACGAATATTTCGCGGGCGGCATCGAAGTTCCCTTCGGCGGCAACAAGCAATCGGGCTTTGGTCGTGAAAAAGGTCTCGAAGGCCTGAAGAGCTATTGCAAGGTCAAGAGCATCGCTGCCCGCATTGATTGACACGGGACGCCGCTGAAACAGGGCATCTCGACCACGATATCAAAACGCCCCGGCCGGTGAACCGACGGGGCGTTTTGCTTTCAACCTGTAGCTCGCCAGAAGGCCTGACCCGGGTTAGGCCTCGACTTTCACCGCCACGACAACCATGCAGTCGCCGGCCTTGACGAGCCCAGGGAAATGCCGCGACGCCACGATCCCGGAGCGCCGGGCCCGGTACTCGACAGGCATTCTGCCGGTGCGGTCAGTTGGCCAGACGCGGGCAACAATCTCGCCTTCGCTCACCTCGTCACCCAGATCCTTGACCGGTTCGATCATGCCGTCATCCTGGGAGAATACGAAGCAATCACCATCAGGCATGTCGAGCATCAAGGAGGGTGCTGTCTCCAGCTCGCCTTTCATGATGCCTGCATGTTTGAGCACGTTTCGAACGCCCTTCTTGGCAATGCCATTTGAGCGTGCCGTTGAGGTTCCGCCACCACCAAGTTCGGTGGTGACGAAGATCTTGCCCTGATCCTCGACGCTCGTGTCATACATCCCGACATTGTCGATCTCGAGCATGATCATCGAGTAGGGCGCATTGAATGCTTCCACCGCGGCCACACAGGCCGCCTGCTGTTCCTTGTTTTCCAGAACATGGGCAGACGCGAAAGGAATGAAGTCCAGCGTCTTGCCGCCTGAATGGAAGTCGAGCACGATACTCGCCTCCGGCAAGAGAACGGACTGGATATAGTCCGCAATCTTTTCAGTCACCGTACCGCTTGGCGAACCTGGGAACGACCGGTTCATGTTGCCCCGATCGATCGGCGATGTGCGGGTTCCCGCCCGGAATGCCGGATAGTTCATGGCCGGCACGATAATCACACGGCCCTCGATCTCTTCGGGCTTCAACGATACCGCGAGATCCATCAGCGCGACCGGGCCTTCATATTCATCACCATGGTTGGCGCCGGTCAGAAGCGCACACGGCCCGATGCCGTTCTTGATAACGGTGATGGGGATCATCACCGATCCCCAGGCGGAATCATCACGGCTGTAGGGCAGACGGAGAAACCCGTGATGCACGCCGTCTTCGTTAAGCGGGATTGTCGGAACAATCGGATTGGCAGGCATTTCGGGTCAATCCTTCACAAACATCTGGCGCGGGACATTGGCCAGGCACTCGGGCCCGGTTGCGCCAATGGCAATGCTCTCCGTGATTTCAAATCCCCAGTCGTCCATCCAGAGTCCGGTCATGAAGTGAAATGTCATGTTCTCTTCAAGCACGGTTCTGTCGCCCGGTCTGAGCGACATGGTGCGCTCGCCCCAGTCCGGCGGATAGGACAGACCGATTGCGTAACCGGTTCGGTTGTCCTTGATGATCCCGTATTTGCTCAGCACTTTGAAAAACGCGTTTGCGACATCTTCGCAGAGGTTTCCCGCCTTGGCGGCTTCCAGTCCAGCGTCCATACCTTCGAGCACGGCCTTCTCGGCATCGATGAAGGTCTGTGTCGGCTTACCAAGGAAAACGGTTCGCGACAACGGGCAATGGTAGCGCTTGTAGGCGCCGGCAATCTCGAAGAAGGTGCCCTCGCCGCTTTTCATCGGCTGGTCATCCCAGGTCAGGTGGGGTGCGGATGCGTCCGCGCCCGAGGGCAACAACGGCACAATCGCCGGATAGTCGCCGCCAAAACCGAGCCCCTCATCATAGCGCAGACCTGCTTCGTAGATGTCGGCCACAAGATCACACTTGCGATAGCCGACCTCGCATTTGTCGAAGATCGTCTGGTGCATCCGCTCAACCAGCCGGGCCGCATTGCGCATGTAATCAAGCTCCTGGCTCGACTTGACCGCGCGCTGCCAGTTCACCAGCGCCGTGACATCCGAGAACCTGGCATTTGGCAGATGCTTCTGCAGGGATGCGAAGGCCGCCGCCGAGAACCAGTAATTGTCCATCTCGACGCCGATACGCTTGTTGCCCCATCCGCGCTCATCAATCTTTGCCGAGAGGTAATCCATTGGATGACGTTCAGTCGATTGAACATAATTGTCGGCATAGCCAATGATCGTGCTGTCGGAGAGATATGAAGTTCGCCGCGCGCCATTGGCATCCTGGCCGCGCCCGAACCAGACCGGATCACCGTCAGGGCCCACCACCACGCATTGATGCACATAGAAGGACCAGCCGTCATAGCCGGTCAGCCAGGCCATGTTGGAAGGGTCGGATACCACAATGACGTCGACGCCTGCGGCATCCATTGCGGTGCGTGTCTTGGCGAGGCGATGCGCATATTCGTCCCGGCTGAAATTGAGAACTGGCGCGGACATCGGGGAGTTTTCCTTTCTTGGTGGGTACTCAGTTTGAAAAGTCTGTGCCGGCATTCACCGCAAGCGCGCGCTTGCTGGCAAACGTCGCGATAGCGGTATCCTGAATGCCGGTACCGGTCAGGTCGGCAATCGTGATCGCATCGTCGGACGGTCGTCCGCTGGCCTTGCCGGCAACGATCATGCCGAGTTCGGCGAAATCCGCACCGGCTTCCACGACGCCTGCAGCAATGGCACTTCGTAGCTCACCCAGCATGCGCGTTTGCGACAGCCGGTCGGGCACGTAAAGGTCAGCCTTGGAAAAGCAGGCCGGATCGAGCTCGTTCTTGTGATCCTGATCCGAGCCCATGGCGGTAATGTGCTGACCCGGCCGCAACCACTCGGCCTTCAAAATGGGGTGGGCAGCAGGCGTCGTGGTCACGATTACATCCGCAGAAGATACGGCTGTTGCTACATCTGCTGCCGCAGTCACTTCAATTCCAAGATCTGCGGTGAGCTGAACGGCCGTCGTGGCAGCCTTCTCCGGGTCGCGCGCCCAGATGGTCGCTTTCTCGATAGGACGAACCAGACAGAGCGCCTTGAGCTGCATCTGCCCCTGACACCCGGCCCCCAGAATACAGGCAGTCGTTGCATCGGCGCGCGACAGGTAACGCGCGGCAACCGCACCGGCCGCAGCGGTGCGGACATCCGTCAGATACCCATTGTCCAGCAGCAGCGCTTCAAGCATGCCGGTTCTGGCCGAAAACAACACCATCAAACCCGATGTGCTTGGCAGACCGATTTTAGGATTGTCGAAGAAGCCCGGCGAGATCTTGATGGCGAAGCTGTCGATACCGGGGACAAACGCGGTTTTGACATCGACCTCGCCATTGAACGGAGCAATCGCCATAGAGAGGATGGGCGGCATCACCACGTCGCCGCTCGCCAATGCCGCAAAGGCCTGCTCGACACAGTCGATAGCATCAAGATCCAGCTTCACCAGGCCACGCAAATCTGCCTCGGTCAGGATCTTGATATCGGTCATGTCACGCTGCCTCTTGGGTCACATCGACATCTTCGCCTGAAATGATGCGATGATGCTGTTTCATATCGATATTGCCGCCACTCAGGATGGCAGCCACCGGGCCGACGCTCTCTATCCTGCGCGAAAGCAGAGCCGCCACGCCAACGGCGCCCGATCCCTCGACAATCTGTCGTTCCTGCCAATAGATGTGCCTGATGGCGCGAGCGATTTCCGCCTCGCTGACAAGAATGACATCGTCGACCAGGTCGCGCGTCATGGCGAAGGTCAGCTGATTGTCCAGGCCGATGCCGCCGCCAAGGGAATCGGCAAGCGTGGCAAGTTCCTCGACCAGAACTGGCTTGCCTGCCTTCAGGCATGCTTGCATCGCCGCACCTCGCTCCATCGAAATCCCGACGATACGGACTTGAGGCTGCCTGGCCTTGAGTGCTGCGGCAACCCCGGAGATCAGCCCACCACCGGACAAAGGAATCAGGACTGTGGCCATATCCGGCACCTGATCAAGAAGTTCGAGACCAAGAGTGCCTTGCCCAGCGATAATCCGGCGATGGTCGAAAGGCGGAATCATGGTCATCCCCTCCTCGTTGACCAGCCGGTCGACTTCCACCTGTGCCTCGTCCTGGGAGTTTCCGATGATGCGGACCTCGGCGCCTTGCGCCATGATCCCATCAATCTTCGCCTGAGGAACCAGCCGCGACATGCAAATGATGCACCTGACACCAGCCGCCTTGGCCGCATAGGCCAGCCCGCGCCCGTGATTCCCGGTTGAGACGCCAACCACTCCGAGCTGCTTTTCCTCATCCGTGAGAGAAGCAACGGCGTTGGTCGCACCGCGCAGTTTGAAACTGCCGGTCAACTGCGTGTGCTCCAGTTTCAGATAAACCGGAACGCCTGAAAGGTCACTCAGTGATGGCGACACATTGACTTGCGTGGTTCGCACAGTTTGCGCAATCGCTTCACATGCACGCTCGATTTCGCCGATATCAACAAAGGGCTGGGAGATACTCATGCAGCCTCGCCGAATGCAAGGTCGGGCAGAGCACACTCAAACAGCTTGCCGAATTCTGCAGGACGGTGATCGTGAAGACCGCCAAGCCGGGACATCGCCCAGGCACTCGCCTGGTTGGAGCTGATCACCGGCTTGCCGATGCGTCGCTCGATTTCGGTTATTACGTTGATTGCCGGCAACCCGGTGCAGGACAGAAAAAGAGCTTCCGCGTCGGACCTGTCAATTGCGATTGCGGCCTTGATGATAGTCTCATCACTCACCCTTGCCATGTCCCGGTCATCCTCAAGGCCCAGACATTCAACGTGGCACAGCTCCATCCCGTGCTTGGTGAAATAGGCAGCCATCGGTTCGGTCGTCGGAACTGTGTAGGGCGTCAGAATTGAGATGCGCCGGAGCCCGAGGGCAGCGAAGGCCAACCGGGCGGCGCCTGATGGCGTCACCACTGGCACGCCTCCGACTCCTGCGTGGATCGACGTTCTGACAGCATCATCGCCGATTGCAACAGACGCGGCTGTGCAGCTGTAACAGATCGCCTTGAGGGGCTGCAGCGGTTGCAGCAACATCGCCGCTTCAGTCAGCCGGGGCGCCATCTTTTGAAGGTTCTCGGGCGTCGTCGGGTTCTCGAAACCTATCCGGGTGACATGGATGGCAACATTGTCCCGTGGTAGTTGACGATAGAGGTCACGCTCGCTTGTCATATCAGTGGCAAGCACAATGAGACCGAAGCGTGCGGTCGCGCTGGCATCGTTGAACCGGACGATCTCATCCGAGCGCATAACACTGGTGGCATTCATACGTTCATTTCCTCGCTCGCCTTGGGGCACAATCCACAGCCCTATTGGAAACCCGTCAGACCACCATAACCGGTATGGACGCCAAGCTGGTGACCTTGTGTGAAACGCTGCCAAGAAGAAAGCCCTGCATATCGCCAAGCCCCCGGCTGCCGACGATGATCAGATCAGCCTCATGCTCTTCGGCAAATTTGACGATCGTCCGTGCCGGTTGCCCGGCTTTGACAAATGCGCGCACATTCCCGGCACCCGCTTCTGCGGCGATGGCCTTGGCATCCTCGGCAACTTCCTTGGCGTAGTTGCGCATGGAATCATCCAGGCTTTCCGGCTCATCCGGTCGAACCATCGACATCGACGCCTCCAGCAGCGAATGATGTCGAAACACGGTCAGAACCATCAGGTTGCCACCACAGGTTTGCTGCAGCTTTGATGCCAGCCGAAGAGCCTTCTTGGATCCCTCCGATCCGTCGACCGCGATCAAGATTCGTTCAAACATTGATCAACCCCCTTACCTGAATGCGAGATCGCGCAGAAACAACGCGATTTGCGGGAAATAAATAAGGGCAACAGAGACGCAAAGCAGGATCACCGTGAACGGGAAAATGCCACGAATGACCTCGATATAGGGCCTCTTGAAAATGGCGATTGCAGTAAAGATGTCGCATCCAAACGGCGGCGTCGCCGATCCTATCGCCACCTGAAGCGTGATGATTGTACCGACCAGCACCGGATCAAGACCAACGGCATCGACCACCGGCGCGAAGATCGGAACCAGGATCAGGATGACCACGATCGGATCGACAAACATGCAGCCGATGAAGAACGCGATCGAGATTACCGCCAGCACCCCCTTGGGGCCCATGTCGGCAATGCCGACGGCCGCGAGGATAGCTTGCGGGACCTGTGCAAACGAGATCACCCAGGAAAACGCGGCACCGGCCGCAACCAGAATGAACACCACGGCAGTGATCAGGCCCGTCGACTTGGCAATCCGGTAGATGTCAGGGACGCTCAGGGACCTGAAGACAACGAACTCCAGGATCATCGCATAAAGCACACAGGCGGCTGCGGCTTCGGTCGGGCTGAAAATACCGCCATAAATGCCGCCCACGATGATGACCGGAAAGCCGAGCGGCCAAAGCGCCTTCTTGACGGCCTCACCCCGTTCGGCCCAACTGGCTTTCGGCTCGGTGGGCACCTTGTTGATGATCGCATAGGCCATGCTGTAGGCCGAGAAAAGAACCAGCAGCAAAAGCCCCGGCCCGATACCGGCGATGAAAAGCTCGGAAATCGAAGTGCTTGAAATAACGCCATAGATGATCATCCCGATCGAAGGCGGAATCAGAAAGGCGATATCAGACGCATTGATGATCAGCGCCAAGACGAAGGAATCCTTGTAGCCCGCCTTGAGCATGCGCGGGCGCAATGGCGAGCCGACGGCGACAACTGTTGCCTGGGTCGAACCGGAGACCGCGCCAAACAGCGTACATGCCGCAGCCGTGCTGACTGCAAGGCCGCCTTTGATGTGACCGACGAATTTCATCACCATGTCGATCAGCCGATTGGCGGACTGGCCCCTCGTCATGATGTCGGCTGCGAGAATGAACATTGGCACGGCGATCAGCGATGCAGGCCTTATCCCGGCCATCATCTGCTGGACCATGAAGTCCATCTTGCCGATATCGCCAAACATGAAAACAAAGCCGACAAACGTGGCGACAAGCAGCGGAATCATCATCGGGAAGCCGAGCAGCAGCAAAACGATCATGATCAGGAAAATGGTCAGTGCCATGGATCGTCTTCCCTCAAATCTCGAGTTCGTCTTGGTCATAACCCTCAAGCACGCGGGTCGAGAGGTAGATGTCTTCTCCGGTCAGGTTCTTGACCGCAGTCAGCGCGTACTGGAGGCCGGTCATGAAGAAGCCGATCGGGACCCAAAGGAAGATCCAGTAAACTGGCAGCTGCAGCGACGGCAGCACACGGCCAGAGACCGCCACCTTGGTGATGTAACCAATCGAGAAATAGCAAAGCGCAAACATCGTCAGCGCGGTGACAGCCGCGATCAACACCATGAAGCCTTTGCGCGCCGGTGGCGGCAATGCGTCATAAATCGCCGACATGCGGATATGCCGGCCCTGCCGGGCAGCATAACTGATGCCCGCAAACGTGATCAGGATAATCAGGATGCGGTTGAGTTCTTCGGAAAAGAACAGGCTGTATTGAAAAACGAAGCGGCCGATGACGTTGGCAATGGTGTTGAACGCCATCAGCAGAACGCCCGCTGCCAGCAGCACTGACTCCACCCGACTGATTGTTGAATCGATGGTACCCAACAAACCGGGCAGCGAGGATTCGTGCGGATTTTTTTCCTTTAAGTCGTCCAAGATAGCCTCCCGGCTTGCTGGCTGGCCAAACCGAAGGCCATCGCTAGAGGGCCTTCGGAAGTCTCAGAGCCTGTCACCAGACAGGGATCAGTTCTTGGTGGCTTCCAGATCAGCCTTCATCTGGTCGAGAATGGCCTTGCCGCTGTCACCGGTCATCTCGATGAACTTGGCTTCCACGCCAACCGCAGCCTCCTTGAAGCAGGAGCGTTCTTCTTCGGAGAGCACCGTCACGGTCATTTCGGGCTTGGCTTCCATGATCTTCTTGAGTTCACTGTCTGCCAGGCCCTTCTGGTACTCGACAATGTAGTCAAAGGCCGACGCAGATGCGTCCTCGATGACTTTCTTGTCGGCATCGCTCAGGCCATCAAAGAAGTCCTTGTTGGCCATCACCGCCGTGGTGAAATTGTTGTGCCCGGTATAGGTGATGTAATCCGTCACCTCGTACAGACCTGTCGAGTACAGGAAGAATGTCGGATTTTCCTGACCCTGAATGATGTTGGTCTGCAGGCCGCCATAGACTTCGCCCCATGGAAGCGGGGTCGGAGTGGCGCCGAAGGCCTTGTAGGATTCAACCAGCAGCGGGTTGGTCATGACGCGGAACTTGACCTCGTTGAGGTCGGCGCAGGTCTTGACCGGCTCCTTGGTGGTCATTGCCACTTCGCCTTCGGGGAACATGGTCAGAAGCTCAAGGCCCTGCTTTGCATAGAGGCCCTGGAAGTCCTCGTTGATGGCCTTGCTCTCCTTGAAAAAGCGCGCCAAATGCGCTTGGTCGGTCGGCAGCAGATAGGGCACGAAGAAGACCTGTGCTTCCGGGATCAAGGCGCCGGTAAAGCCGGGCGACTGGTCAACGAACTGCAGGATGCCGGCTTGAGCCTGCTCCATGATATCGGCAGATTCGCCGAGCGTTCCGTAGGGGAACAGCTGGATCGTATGGTCAGAATTGGCTTCGATCGCTTCCTTGAATTTGGTGGCGTAGACGCCCTGAACCTCGGTCAGCGATTCCTCGAATGCATATTTCCAGCTGTCAGCCTGCGCGGTCATCGTGCCTGCGGCGAGAACAGCAGCTGCAGCTACGCCACCAAGAAAAGTACGGATTGTGGATTTCATGCTTGGTTCCTCTCTTTTTGATTGTCTGTTCACTTTGGTATCCGGCGATCAAGCCGAGTGAAAATGATGAGGAGCTTCTAAAAAGATCCCCTGCACATCACGGGTACCCGGCCTCGGACGCGAGCAACCAGTCTTGATGTGAATTCGGCGTCCCCAATAATTGTTATGATTGCCTAAAGGTTAAACAAGGACAATAAATAGTCAATGCTGTTATTATATCATGACAATTTAGACAAACAGCACAATGCGGCTCTGCGCAAGTGGCACGGTCCTGGCTTCGGTGGAACGAGGTGGGCTTGCGCTAACGCCTAGAGTGTCAGCAGTGCCGGTTCCGGATTGCTGCGGGCAAGCCGTGAAATGATTGTCAGCCCACGCTCGAGCGTCTGGACGGTTTCAGCACCAAGGCAGATGCGGACGCCCTGGTTGCGAGCGGTCTCCGACATCGCGAACGCGGAACCGGGCGCGATGGCAACGCCGTTGAGCCGGGCATAGGCCACGAAAGCCTCTTCAGTCCAGGTCCCAGGTGCGGGAAGCCAGATGTGCATGCCGTTCTCGCTGGACAGGAAAGGAATATCCGCCAGAATATCAGCGGCCAGAGCATTGCGCTTGCCAAGTGCTTTCATCTGCCAGTTCAACAACTGCTCTGCGGTTCCATCCTCAATCCAGCGGCAGCCGATTTCCGCCATAAGGGGAGTGGCCATCCAGTTCGTCACCAGGTGACGGTTGGAGGCAGCGGATTCAAACGCCTCGGGCATGGAGAGAAACCCCAAGCGGAGACCGGGCATGATGCACTTCGTCAGGCTGGTAAAATAGAAGGTCCGCTCCGGCGCTATCGCAGCTATCGGGTCTGGCCTGCCAGTTTGCAGCGGCCCCCACGCGTCGTTTTCTATGATCATCACATCATGGCGCCGCGCCACCTCGACCAAATCTGCCCGCCTTTTGGCAGACATCATGGCCGCACGCGGATTCAAACCGCTCGGCATCAAATAAATGCCCTTGACCTGTGATTTTACGCAAATCGCTGCAAAGGCAGCGGGGACAATTCCTTCCTGGTCAGTCTCAAGCCCCTGAATCCGCAATCCCAGATACCTCGAAAGCGCCTTCAGCGTGTGGTGTCCAAGCTCCTCGGTAACGATCAGGTCGCCGGAACTGGCCACCGTCATGAGCGCAATGGTCATCGCCGAGGTATTGCCATTTGTCAGCAGCAAACCCTGAGTGGAAGGGCCCAAACCGCATCGTGCAAGCCATTTGGAAGCGGCGGGCGTATACTTCTTGAGCGCAGTGGAAGGCCGAAAAGCCGAAACTGTCGAGCTTGGCAAATCGGTTGCAAGCCGCCCCAAGGCACGCTGCATTTCCGTGATGTGCATTGTCTCGAAGACAGGCATGAGAATCGAGAAATCAATGAACTTCTCGTTCTGGCTGTCCGGCACGAAGGGCGTTTTCGTGTCACTGCGGCCAGTACGGACAAATGTGCCGCGACCAACTTCGCCCGCGATTACACCACGGCGTATAAGTTCGTCGTAGGCTCTGCTAACTGTCTGCACGCTCAAGCCGAGTTCGTAAGCTAGATTGCGATGGGTCGGTAGCCGTTCACCGTTGCGCAGTTCGCCTGCGTCAACAGCACGAACCAGGGCATCGGCAAGTGATTTATAGGCAGGTCGGCGAAGATCTTCGGATTTCGGAGGCCAAATTGTCATGATTTATTGATGGCCTCAATCACATTAATTGACAACCCCTCAATGCTGGCTCAAAAGTCACACTCATGGCCTCAATCAAACTCGATGACCGCGATATAAAGATTCTTGCAACCCTCTCGCGGGAAGGCCGAATTTCGAAATCAGAGCTGGCCAAACGGGTCAATCTAAGCCCGACGCCTTGCTGGGAACGTTTGAGCCGACTGGAAAAGGCCGGGATCATTTCCGGCTATCATGCCGAAATCGAACTGCGGCATGTTGGTCCTCAGGTCTCGGTCTTTGTGATGATCGAGCTTGAGAACCATCGCTCGGCCACGTTCCAGACCTTCGAGCAAGCCATCTCCGGATATGATGAAATCATGTCTTGCTGGGCGCTGGGCGGCGGTTTTGACTATCTGCTGCATGTGATTACCCGCGATATCGACAGCTATCAGCGGCTGATCGATGATCTTCTGGCCCGCCGCGCCGGGCTTTCACGCTATTTCAGCTACATCGTCACCAAACCGGTCAAGCACTCGACGATCCCGCCATTCGACATCCTGACAACGCCGGGACCGGAGATGGATTAGCCTCCGTGATACGCAAAAAACAGAAGAAACCTCTGGCAGACGCGGACGCATAAGAGAATTCATCTGCCGCCAAACGGTTACTTTCGGGCATGGCAAACCAACCCAAAAGCACAGCGGTGTCCACCGACAGATCCAAATTCATCACCACGTCACTGGCTCTTTCAGACCCGGCCCTGTTTCGCGGGTTCTCTTATATTGGAGGCCGCTGGACAGCTGGCGCTGCAGCCAGGATGCTTCCGGTCTCCAATCCAGCTGATGGAAGTCACCTTGGTGATGTTGCAAGCCTTTCGGCTTCAGACAGCGCAGGTGCAATCGACGCAGCACAGCATGCCTTTGGCCCATGGTCCTCCACGCTGCCGCAACAACGCTCGACGATCCTAAGGCGCTGGTTTGAGCTGATGCTCGAACACAAGGAAGATCTGGCGCGGATCATGACGCTGGAGCAGGGCAAGCCGATCTCGGAAGCGCGTGGCGAGATCGAGTACGCGGCGTCCTTTGTCGAATTCTTCGCCGAGGAGGCCAAGCGACCGAACATTGAAAGCGTGACGTCGCACCTGCCTGACGCCGAGGTCGAGATCTGGCGCGAGCCTGTCGGCGTCGCAGCCCTGATCACGCCGTGGAATTTCCCATCCGCCATGCTGACCCGCAAGGCGAGTGCAGCACTGGCCGCAGGATGCACAGTTGTCGCTCATCCCTCGGCTGAAACACCTTTTTCGGCGCTGGCGCTGGCAGAGCTTGCCGAACGCGCCGGGTTCCCGGCAGGTGCATTCAATGTCATCACCGGCGTCGCGCCGGTGATTGTGGAGCCGTTGATGAAGGACAAGCGCGTACGCGCTGTTTCGTTCACCGGCTCTACCGAGATCGGCAAGCTTCTCTACAGGCAGAGCGCCGACACCGTGAAGCGGCTGGTGCTTGAGCTCGGTGGTCACGCACCCTTCATCCTCTTCGCAGATGCCGATCTGGAACAGGCTGTCGATGAGGCTATCAAGGCGAAATTCGCAACATCCGGGCAGGACTGCCTGGGCGCCAACCGCTTCTTCGTCGAGCGCACGGTCTACGATGCATTCTGCGCGAAGTTCTCCGAAGCCGCATCGCGACTGTCTGTTGGCGTCGGCATGGACGATCCAGATCTTGGTCCGCTGATGAACGAGAAAGCGGTCGCCAAGCAGGAAGAGCATGTCGCCGATGCAGTTGCCAAGGGCGCACGCCTTCTCACCGGTGGCAACCGTCACAAGGCCGGCGTATTGTTCTACGAACCAACCGTGCTGGTTGATGTTCCAGCTGACGCCTTGATCATGCATGAGGAAACCTTCGGACCAGTCGCAGCCATTGCCGCTTTCGACACCGAAGACGAAGCTCTACAACGAGCCAATGATACCGAGTATGGTCTGGTAGCCTATCTTCACACCCAGGATCCGCGCCGGATTTACCGCGCCAGCCGCGCCCTCCAGTTCGGCATGGTTGCTGTCAATCGCACCAAGGTGACCGGCGCTCCGATCCCCTTTGGCGGCATGAAGCAATCAGGCCTGGAACGCGAGGGCTCACGCCTTGGCATGGAAGCTTTCACAGAAGTCAAATATGTCTGCCGCGACTGGGCATGACGCAATCAAGAAGGAAATGACAATGTTGCGCAACGATCAGCTTGATCAATGGGATCACGATCACTTTTTCCATCCCTCCACCCACCTTGCCCAATTCGCCCGCGGCGAATTGAAGAACCGCATCATCACCGGCGGTGAAGGGGTCTACATCACCGACCGTGACGGCAATCGCATGCTCGATGCCTTCGCCGGGCTCTACTGCGTCAACATCGGCTATGGCCGCCAGGAAGTTGCAGAAGCCATCGCCGCCCAGGCCAAGGAACTGGCCTATTATCATTCTTATGTCGGCCACGGCACGGAAGCCTCTGTAACGCTCGCCAAGATGGTCATCGACCGCGCACCCGACAATATGAGCCGGGTCTATTTCGGCCTGTCCGGGTCTGACGCTAACGAGACCAACGTCAAGCTGATCTGGTACTACAACAACATTCTGGGTCGCCCCGAGAAGAAGAAGATCATCTCGCGCTGGCGCGGCTATCACGGCTCGGGCCTGATGACCGGCTCGCTGACCGGCCTCGAGCTGTTTCACAAGAAATTCGACCTGCCGCTCTCTCAGGTGATGCACACCGAGGCGCCCTATTATTATCGCCGCGCTGACCTGTCCATGTCGGAAGCCGATTTCGTCGCCCATTGCGCAAATGAACTTGAAGCCATGATCGAGCGTGAAGGCGCTCACACCATTGCCGCCTTCATCGGCGAACCGGTGCTCGGCACCGGCGGCCTAGTACCCCCACCGGCGGGCTATTGGGCTGCAATTCAGGCTGTCCTGAAAAAGCACGACATTCTGCTCGTGGCCGATGAAGTTGTGACCGGCTTCGGACGTCTGGGCACGATGATGGGATCCACTCATTACGGCATCGAACCTGACATCATCACCATCGCCAAGGGCCTGACCTCCGCCTATGCGCCGCTTTCGGGGTCCATCATTTCCAAGAAGGTCTGGAAAGTGCTGGAACAGGGAACCGACGAGTACGGCGCCATCGGCCATGGCTGGACCTACTCCGCCCACCCGATCGGCGCAGCAGCTGGCGTCGCCAACCTCAAGCTTATTGACAGCCTGGGCCTCGTCGCCAATGCCGGTGACACGGGTGCCTATTTCAAGAAGGCCATGACCGAAGCGCTTGGCAGTCACAAGAATGTCGGCGACATCCGGGGCGAAGGCATGCTCTGCGCCGTCGAACTCGTTGACGACAAGGACAATCGCATCTTCTTCGATCCGGCAAAGAAGATCGGACCGTCCATTGCTGCGGCTCTGCTCAAGCACGGCGTCATTGCCCGTGCCATGCCGCAGGGCGACATCCTCGGCTTTGCTCCACCATTGTGCCTCACACGCGAAGAAGCCGACACGGTCGTTTCGGCTGCTGCTGATGCCGTGAAGGAAGTGTGCGGCTAAGCTTGAAAATCACTGATGCAGTGAAGAAAAATTCAGGACCGGCTCCCCTTGGGGCCGGTCCTTTTGATTTGCATCGGAAGCCGCCCGCCAAGCCCTTTCTGGAGGATTATGATGCCGGGACGAATTGTCCGAAACGCTGTTTGCTTATAGAAGTACCGAATGGAACAACGTCAATTGGGAAGATCCGGCCCAATGGTTTCCGCCATAGGGCTCGGATGCTGGAATTTTGCAGGGCCATATGGGCCAACCACCGAGCAGGAGAGCCATGAAACACTGGCGGCTGCAAAGGATCTCGGCATAAATCTGATCGACACTGCAAACGTCTACGGCATGGGCGTCTCGGAGACAGTGATCGGGAACTACCTCAAGAGGCACCCAGGCTATTTCCGGATTGCGACCAAGGCAGGCATCTGCCGAGACCCGTCTACCGGTGAACGCAGTTTCGACAATTCGCCTGAGCATCTCAGAACAGAATTGGAAAACTCACTTCAAAGGCTCGGCGTCGATCATGTCGATCTGTTCTATGTCCATCGCCGCGAGGCTGACCGCGCGATCGAGGACGTTGCCGGGACGCTTCAGCGGTTCGTGCAGGAAGGCAAGATCGGCGGGTTCGGCTTTTCTGAAATTGCACCGGCCTCACTCAGGCTGGCGCATACGGTCGCTCCGGTGATGGCAGTCCAAAGCGAGTATTCGCTCTGGACCAGGCAGCCCGACTTGGGAATGGTTCAAGCCTGCAACGACCTTGGCGTTGCCTTTGTCGCCTTCTGCCCGGTCGGGCGCGGCATATTTGCAGCTCAGACGCCAGATCCGGCAAACTTCGGAAAGGCCGATTTCCGCAAGGCCAATCCGAGGTTCCTCGAACCCGATCTGAGCCGCAACATCAACGCGGTTGCTCCTTTCAAGGACTATGCCCGCGACATCGGCACAACGCCGCCTGCCCTTGCAATCGCCTGGCTCTTGAGCCGCGGGGACCATGTTATCCCCATTCCGGGAACACGCTCAGCGACACATCTGGCAGACTGCGCCAATGGCGCATCGCTGAAACTTGATCCAACGCAGCTCGCCGAGATCGAGCGCATTCTTCCCCCAGGCTTTGCCCATGGCGAACGTTATTCACGCGAACAGGCAATCGGCGTTGAAGGCTATTGCTGAATTTTGAAATCAGCCGGCGCTGAACAGGGGAAAGCTCACACCAAGCGCCCAGGCAAGGCATAGTCCAAGGCCCACCCCCGCTGACAGGGCTCCGCTTTGTTGCGCCACCCATCGACCCATCAGACCGTGGACAAAGTAGAAGAGCACAAGCACCGGCAGAATGATGAAGAGAAACATCAACTGTTCCGGATCAAGCGCCGCTGCCATCCCCAGCGAGACCAGAACTGCAAGACGCGCAGCAATGCGTCGCCAGACCGCCCCTCTTCCACTGCCTGTCGCATAGCTATCCGCCACCATGAAGGGCACCGTCCCGACAGCAAGAACGGCGATCAGCAGCATCCGCTCAGCATTTGGCATGAAGCTCGCGACATAACGGTCCATGGCGAAGCCGAAGACGACCACGCCCCAAACTATCAGGACAAGAACCGCCACAATCGACAGGCCCGAGCCACGTAGTGTCATCCCACCTCGCAAGATGAGCAATTGCAGCACTCCATATAGAGCCAGGTGGATCATCAGATAATCCGCGACCAGCACCGGCAGGAACGGCACATAGAGCGGCGTTGCTACCAGCGGCACCAGCACTCCCGGCAGCAGGATCGACACCCAGAACCGCCGAGCGGATACCGCAACAGTTTCATTCGCGGATCGGGGCAACAGGCTGACAAGCGGCCGCCACAGCAGCACGATCCCGGTCATCAGCAGCAGGATCCACCAGCCCGGCTTAACCACGTCACCCGTACTCTCTCTGCCAAATGCCTTGTCGAGCCAGTCCCTGGACTCCCGCAAAGCTGTTGGGCTGAACAGCACGCCGACATGCTCGACATGCGGGGCAACCACGGCCCGGCGCGAAACATCTCCCACCTCAGCAGTCTCGCCTTCCTCTGCATCCGGTTGAACCAGTCTGAGATTGGCAAGCGCTTCCTCACGCAGCCTTCCCTCCCATTGCCCACTGATTGCCAGAAGCCGGGACGGCTGCTCAGCCGTTACGGCCTGGGAAAACATTGATATCGCGACAACCGCATCGACAGGCGTGCCTTGCTCGCCTTCTGCGATCGCGGCCCGAACCAGAATATCTGTCGCCATCGAGTGGCCCAGTAGCGCCAACCCTTTTTCGGCGCCTGGCAACTCGCGTCCAAAGGCGATCACCCAACGCGTCTGCGCGACCAGAAGCGCTGTCGTGCCATCGACCGAGGTTACATCGCCGGACATCGGAACGGGATTACGACCGTGGCCCTCAGAGTCAAAGGCCAGCACCGTGTAGCCCGACTGCGCAAGCGTCAGCGAATAGGCCTGCATGAGTTGTCTGGAGCCGGCAAAGCCATGGGCAACAACCACAACCGGACCTTTGTCATCCGGCTTTTGGTAGAGTGTGACTGGCGTCGTGCCGACATTCAGTCCCGTTATTTCCAGCCCCGACCGGCCATGCTCCAGGCTGAGCAAAGACAGAAAGATCGCAATCAGCGCAACGATCCCGAGCACCCAATTTCTACTCAATTGCATGAATTACCGGTCATGGTTGTGACATGCTCCGGGGTCAATCTTGTTCGGCGCAGTGTCAGTTCATCCCGATTAAGTGAGCATTTTCCACTGACAATGACAATCTATGCCAGCGCCAATGACCAAGGCCTCGCACCCATCTGCGGAACTTTTCTGTCGCCAACATGAAATCCATCCCAACCGGCTTGCCAGCAATCCAAATAAATGCATAAAATTTGGACATGGAAGTTTTTTATGCAGATGCGTCGGAAAAACCGGCAACGCTCCCTAAACCAATTCCGCGAAGGTTGCGCGACGGGCTGCGAATGCTCATGCAATCAATCTACCCTGATCATGACCAATCAGCATTGCTGGACCAGACCATTGCCGCTTTCTGGCCACAGGACGAACGACCAAAACGGCGCGGCCGGGCGGCCGCCAATACACTGTGGTCCGAAAAAGACAGCTACATCATCACCTACGGCAACACATTCATAAATGGCGAGCACAAGCCGCTTGATCTGCTGTTCGATTTTCTGGAAAGCCGTTTGAAGACCACCGCGACCGGCGTGCATATCCTGCCCTATTTCCCCTACACATCGGATGACGGTTTCGCCATCACCGATTATTATGCGGTCGACAGTGGACTTGGCGCCTGGGAGGATATCGGCCGCATTGCCGAGGATTTCCGTCTGATGTCGGATCTGGTGATCAATCACTGTTCCAGCCAAAGCACATTCTTCAACGAGTATCTTCTCGGGCACGAGCCTTACGACAAGTTCTTTTTCGAAGCCTCTCCAGACGATGATCTCACGATGGTGGTCAGGCCCCGGGCTCACCCGCTGCTCAGGGAAGTCGAGACCGCCAACGGGATCAGACATGTCTGGTGCACCTTCAGCCATGACCAGGTGGATTTCGACTTCTCCAACCCGGAGGTGTTGTTCGAATTCCTGCGGATCTTGCGTTTTCACATTTCCAAGGGTGTGAGAACCTTGCGGCTCGACGCGATCGCGTTTCTTTGGAAAGAGGTCGGCTCACCCTCAATCCACCTGCGCCAGACCCACGAGGTCGTGCGCCTGATCCGGTTGCTCGCAGACTACACCACAGAACCACTCGTCCTGCTGACTGAAACCAACGTGCCCAACACGGAGAACCTGAGCTACTTCGGCAATCGGAACGAAGCCCATCTGGTCTACAACTTCTCGCTGCCACCATTGCTGCTCCATGCCCTGCTTCACGGCACATCCAAACACCTCAATGCCTGGCAGATGTCGATGCCGCCGGCGCAGCTCGGATGCACCTATTTCAATTTCACCGCCTCCCATGACGGCATCGGCATGCGGCCGGCCGAAGGCCTGTTGAGCGAAGAAGACATTCAGCGCGTGATAGAGACCGCGGTCAAATTTGGCGGACTGCTCTCCATGCGGAAGATGCCTGATGGCGGCACGCGGCCCTATGAGATCAACATCGCGCTGTTTGATGCCTTGAAGGGAACAATCGACGGTGAGGATGAATGGAACGTCGAACGTTTCCTCTGCAGCCAGATCATTGCAATGGGTCTCGAAGGAATTCCCGGGTTTTACATCCACTCGTTGCTGGCAACCGGAAACGATTACGACGGCGTTGAGAAGACTGGACACAACAGGGCGATCAACCGGCATCGCTGGCACTATCCCGATTTGCTTGAACAGCTTGATAATCCCGAGACCACCCATGCACGGGTCTTCACCGCGCTGACCGCAATCCTCAAGAAACGGACCCAGCAAGCCGCCTTTCATCCCAATGCCACTCAATTCACGCTTCAACTGGGCGAGCAGTTCTTCGGTTTCTGGAGGCAGAGCATCGACCGCGCGCAGAGCATCTTTGCAATCCACAACGTCACCAACCAGCCGGCCTCGATTCCCGTCATGTCGCTCAACCTGATCGGCGGAGAGACCTGGAGCGACCTGATTTCCGGAGATGATATCAGCGAGTATGGCGGCGAGCTTGAATTCGCGCCCTATCAATGCAGATGGATCACCAACTGAATGGTGAGCGCACCCAATATCGAGAACATGATCGTCTTCAGTGATCTCGATGGCACGCTACTGGATCACCAGACCTATTCTCATGCTGCGGCCAACACAGCGCTCGACCAATTGCACCAGCTGAACATTCCCCTGATCCTGGCATCAAGCAAGACAGCTGCAGAGATCATACCCTTGCGTGCAGAACTGGGCTTCGCCCATTGCGAAGCGATCGTCGAAAACGGATCAGGCATTCTCGAAGGTCTGGACGGTACCGGAGACAGTGAAGACAAGTACCAGTTGATCCGTCAGGCGCTGGATGAGCTGCCACCAAGATTGCGCTGTAAGTATCAGGCGTTTGGCGACTGGACCCCAGAAGAGCTCTCCGAGCGAACCGGGCTCTCGCTCTTTGATGCCGAGAATGCAAAGACACGTCGGTTTTCCGAACCCGGCCTGTGGCTTGGAAACGAAGAGGACAAAGGCGACTTTGTCGTGGCGCTCAGCGAAAGCGGGCTGACAGCGCAGCAGGGTGGCCGGTTCATGACACTGTCATTCGGCGGCAACAAGGCCGAGCGCATGCTGGAGATCGCCAGCCGATATGCCAAAGGCGGCGAGAATCCGTTCATCGTGGCGCTCGGTGACGCTAGCAATGATCTGGCAATGATTGAACAGGCTGACCTTGGCGTCATCATTCCCAATCCCGCCCATCGCGGCCTGCCGCGATGTCCCGGTGAAGCCACAGGTCAGATCATCCGGGCAAAATCTTTCGGCCCCAAGGGATGGAATGAAATCATCATGTCGCTGCTCAACACAGCAGCGAAGAAATAGGATCCCCAATGGCCGACTTTCACCAGAATGGCAGCGTGGCAACTCTCCACAACCTCACCCGCATGCCGCTGGAGATGATGGAAGGCCAGTTGCGCCAGTTTTCCGCCACTCGAAAAATTACCCTTATCCTGCCGTCACTGATGTCGGAGCTTGGCCGGGATGCCCTGTCCAACATTCTCGATGAATTGAGTGGCGCCAGCTACATCAACCACATCATCATCGGACTTGATCAGGCCAATGCGGAAGATTATCGGTTTGCCCGGCAGTATTTTTCACGCCTGCCGCAGAAGCACTCAATCCTCTGGAATGACGGTCCACGGCTCAAGGCGATCCACCAGAAGCTGGAAGATGCGGGTCTTGCGCCAAATGAGCCCGGCAAGGGGCGCAATGTCTGGTACTGCATCGGCTACGCCTTGGCCTCACAGAACGCGGATGTTGTGGCCCTGCATGATTGCGACATCACCACCTATTCCCGCGAGATGCTGGCACGTCTGGTCTACCCGGTCGCCAATCCGGCTTTTCCCTATCAGTTCTGCAAGGGCTACTATCCACGTATCGCAGATGGAAAACTGAATGGACGGGTATCAAGGCTTCTGGTTTCACCGCTGCTTCTGTCGATCCAGAAGGTCTGCGGCCACCTCGACTACATCGAATACCTCAAGGGGTTCCGCTATCCGCTCGCCGGCGAATTCGCGATGCGGGCCAGCATGCTGCCCGACATGCGCATTCCATCGGACTGGGGATTGGAGATTGGCGTTCTGTCAGAGGTCTGGCGCAACCTGTCGAACCGATCCGTGTGCCAGGTGGATATTTCGGATGCTTACGACCACAAGCACCAGGAACTGTCCAAGGCCGACGCGACGCAAGGGCTGTCGCGTATGTCGGTCGACATTTCCAAGGCCCTGTTCCGCAAACTGGCAACGGACGGCGTAGTCTTCAATCAGGAAACCTTCCGGACCATCAAGGCAACCTACTATCGCACCGCGCTCGATCTGATCGAGATGTATCACAATGATGCTCTGATGAACGGTCTCTACACCGACCGGCACCAGGAAGAGGAAGCTGTGGAGTTGTTCGCAGCCAATATTGTCGCCGCCGGCCATATCTTCCTCGAAAATCCGATGGAAACGCCCTTCATCCCAAACTGGAGCCGTATCCAGTCGGCGGACCCTGACCTGCTGCGCAACATGCATGAAGCGGTCGCGGCTGACAGCGCCGACACTGCGACATAGCTAGACGATCAAAAAACAGACCCAGCGTTTGGCCTCAGACGCAAACCGGGCGCGAACAGAATCCTGTTCGCGCCCAGCTTTCTTGATTAGGCTACCGCGAGATCGAAGCGGTCTGCATTCATCACCTTGGTCCAGGCTGCCACGAAATCCCGGACAAACTTGTCCTTGGCATCGCTCTGGGCATAAACCTCGGCGATGGCGCGCAACTGGGAGTTCGAACCGAACACCAGATCAACGCGCGTGGCTGTCCATTTCAATTCGCCGGTCGCACGATCACGACCTTCGAACTCTTCTTCGTCCTCATCGACAGCCGTCCATTTGGTGTCCATACTCATCAGGTTGACGAAGAAATCGTTGGTCAGCGTACCAGGGTTTTCAGTCAGAACGCCGTGCTTGGATTCGCCATGATTGACACCAAGAACACGCAAGCCACCAAGAAGAGCCGTCATCTCAGGTGCAGTCAGCGTCAGCAGCTGAGCCTTGTCAATCAGCAGCTCCTCGGCCGCACTCGTGTATCTGGTCTTGAGGTAATTCCGGAACCCGTCAGCTGCTGGCGCGAGAACATCATAGGATTCAACATCAGTCTGGTCCTGCGATGCATCCATGCGTCCTGGAGCGAACGGAACCTCGACTGTCCGGCCCACGGCCTTCGCAGCCTGTTCGATACCGACGGATCCCGCCAGAACGATCAGGTCGGCCATCGAAATCTTCTTGCCGTCTGAACGGCCGTCGTTGAAGGCCATCTGGACCTCTTCGAGAGCGCCCAGTGCCTTGGCAAGCTTCGCAGGCTCGTTGGAATCCCAGTTCTTCGCCGGCTCAAGACGGACACGAGCGCCGTTTGCACCGCCGCGCTTGTCGGATCCGCGGAAGCTCGAAGCCGAAGACCATGCCGTGGATACCAGCTGAGCAACCGACAGACCAGATGCGGCAATCTTGGCCTTCAGGTCAGCAATGTCATTGGCATCGACCAGCGGATGGTCAACCGCAGGGATCGGATCCTGCCACAACAGGTCTTCTGCAGGCACTTCCGGGCCGAAATAGCAGGTCTTGGGACCCATATCGCGGTGCGTGAGCTTGAACCAGGCTCGGGCAAACGCATCGGCAAATTCGGCAGGGTTCTCATGGAACCGCTTCGAAATCGGTGCGTAGATCGGGTCGAACCTGAGCGCCAGGTCTGATGTGAGCATCGACGGCGCGATGCGCTTGGAAGCATCATGCGCAGACGGAACAGTGCCAGCACCGGCACCATCCTTCGGCTGCCACTGCCATGCGCCCGCTGGGCTCTTGGTCAGCTCCCAGTCAAAACCGAAAAGGTTGTCGAAGAAATGGTTGCTCCACTCGGTCGGCGTCTGCGTCCAGGTCACTTCCAGACCACTCCCGATCGCGTCAGCGCCAAATCCGGTTCCGTGTTTGCTGGTCCAGCCCAGGCCCTGCTCTGCAATGCCTGCAGCCTCGGGATCAGCTCCGACCAGTCCGGCGTCACCGGCGCCGTGGGTCTTGCCGAATGTATGACCACCGGCGATCAGCGCGACGGTTTCCTCGTCGTTCATCGCCATGCGGCCAAAGGTGTCGCGAATATCCCGCGCCGACGCCAGCGGATCCGGCTGGCCACCGGGACCTTCAGGGTTCACATAAATGAGGCCCATCTGAACTGCGGCCAGAGGATTTTCGAGATCACGCTCGCCGCTGTAGCGGGTCTTGTCGTCGAGCCATGTTTCTTCCGAACCCCAATAGATATCTTCTTCCGGCTCCCACACATCGCGGCGTCCACCGGCAAAGCCGAACGTCTTGAAGCCCATCGATTCCAGCGCGACGTTGCCGGTCAGAATCATCAGATCCGCCCAGGAAATCTTGTTGCCGTATTTCTGCTTGATCGGCCAGATCAGCCGGCGCGCCTTGTCGAGATTGACGTTGTCGGGCCAGCTGTTGAGCGGCGCAAACCGCTGCGCACCCGAGGTCGATCCGCCACGACCGTCAGCTGTGCGGTAGGTACCGGCGCTGTGCCAGGCCATACGGATGAAAAATGGACCGTAATGTCCGAAGTCGGCTGGCCACCACTCTTTCGAGTCCGTCATCAGGGCATGGAGGTCCTGCTTCACCGCCGCCAGGTCGAGTTTCTTGAACTCTTCAATGTAGTTAAAATCCGCATCCATCGGGCTGGCCGCGGGCGAATTCTGATGCAGCATGCTGACATTCAGCTGGTTCGGCCACCAGTCGCGGTTCTGCCGAATGCTCATATTGGTTGCGCCATGCGCCACGGGGCATTTGCCCACTTTTGGAACGACATTCATTGTTTTCTCCGATCCTGCCTGTTTCGTTTGGTCCAGATGGCTATTGCCAAATTTTTTCCGGAAGGCGGTAAGCCGTGTGAAAATGGCTCAAACCGCATCGCTGCGTCCGGCCCATGGACGTTTGTCCAGGAACCTGCCTGCCACTGGGACAGGCAATAGGAATCAGCGATATCTCCTCCATGTGTCAATTCAGTGTAGCAAAGCCATGTCATTGGGATAAGTTGTTTTTATTGATCACTCTGATAATTTGAAACTATGAGAAATCTGACACTCAAACAGCTACGCTACTTCGAGGCGCTGGCGCAACATGGCCACTTCGGTCGTGCAGCGAATGCCTGTTCTATCTCCCAGCCGGCCTTGTCGGTGCAGATCAAGGAGCTTGAGGAAACACTCGGAACCGAGCTGTTCGAGCGTGGCGCCCGGCAGGTCAGGCTTTCAAACTTCGGAGAGGAGTTTGCAATCCGCGCTCGCGGAATCCTGCGTTCAGTCGATGAACTGGGCGAACTGGCTCGTGCTTCACGGGATCATCTGGTTGGACGCCTCCGGATAGGCGTGATCCCGACCATAGCCCCCTACCTGCTGCCCGATATCATCACGAAGCTGACCTTCGCCAATAGCAACATTGATATCCAGATCCGCGAGTCGCTCACGCCCATTCTGGTCCGCGAACTGGCTGACGGTCGTCTCGATGCAGCAATCGTTGCCCTGCCGGTTTCGGAACCTTCATTGACCGAGGTGTCGCTGTTTGAAGAAAATTTCGTTCTGGTTCGCCCGGTCGGTGACGAGGACAAGCCTGTGCCCGGTCATGAAGACCTGCGCGAGATGAAACTTCTTCTGCTCGAGGAAGGCCACTGTTTTCGCGATCAGGCTTTGTCCTTCTGCGACATTCAATCGTCGCGGCCGCGGGAAATGCTCGATGCGAGTTCGCTGGCCACATTGGTGCAGATGGTCGGCGCCGGTCTGGGAGTGACGCTCATACCGGAGATGGCAATCGTGGTGGAAACCCGTTCCGCGCCGGTTTCCATTGCCCACTTCAAAAGCCCACAGCCATCAAGAACCATTGGCATGATCTGGCGCAAGACAAGTCCGCTTTCCAGACAGCTGTTACAGATATCCGAGATTGTTCGCCAAGCGACCCTAGCCCACGGCAAGACTGAACGATTGGGTTCTTAGCGCGAGAGACTGATCTACGGCTTCAAAGCACAACAAAGACAAGAGCTTTTCCACGTACAAAACGTGATGGAGCACCTATCTCTGGTGCGCCTGAATCACCTTCAGGAAGGCATCCCCGTAACGCTCCAGCTTTGACTGCCCTACCCCGGAAATGCCGAGCAGCGCTTCGCGATCCTCTGGCCGGTTGGTTGCAAATGCCACCAGCGTCGTGTCCGGAAAAACCACATAGGGCGGCACCGACAGCTCCTTGGCGATCGCCATGCGTGCCGCGCGAAGCGCCTCGAAGAGCTCCATGTCAGCTTCTTCCAGCGCGGATTTTGCAGTCGATGAACTTGACGACGCGCCACGTGCCGCCTTTCCCTTGGTCGGGCGGTCCTTGCGAAAGCGCACCTCGCGCTCACGCTTGAAAACGGCGCGAGCATCTGGCCCGAGCTTCAGCGCGCCAAAGGCTTCGTGATCGACACTGACCAGGCCGCTAGCCAGCAGTTGCCGGTAGACCGACTGCCAGGTTTTTGCCGGAATATCTTTGCCTGCGCCGAACACCGGCATGTCGACATGACCAAAACGGCTGGTCTTGTCGTTCTCGTTGCCCGTCAGAACATCGATCAGGTGCCCTGTGCCGAAGCGCTCGCCGGTGCGGTAGATAGCCGCCAGCGCCTTGATCGCAGCATCGGTTCCGTCCCAGGTTTCAACCGGCTTGATGCAGGTATCGCAATTGCCGCAATTGCCCTGATGCGCCTCGCCGAAATGGGAAAGGATCGCCTGCCGACGACAACCCGAAGTCTCGCAGATGCCAAGCAATGCATTGAGCTTGGACCGTTCCACCCGCTTGATGTCTTCACTCGACCCGCCACCATCAATCATCCGTCCGCGCTGAATGACATCAGCCATGCCGTAAGCCATCCAGACATCGGATGGCAGACCATCACGCCCCGCGCGACCGGTTTCCTGATAGTAGGCCTCGACCGAGCCTGGCAGATCCAAATGGGCGACGTAGCGGACGTTCGGTTTGTCGATGCCCATGCCGAAGGCAACGGTTGCGACCAGACAGAGACCCTCTTCCTTGAGGAAGGCGTCCTGATTGTCATCGCGAACCTCACGCGCCATCCCGGCGTGATAGGCGCGGGCTCGGACGCCCTGCTTGTTCAACCATTCCGCCGTGTCCTCTACCTTGGCGCGTGACAGGCAATAGACGATGCCGCTCGAGCCCTTGTGGCGTTCAAGGAATCGCAGAAGCTGCTGGCGCGGCTGGTCGCGCTCGACAATCTCGTAGGCGATATTAGGACGGTCAAACGACGTGGTGAAAACCTTGGCTGATCGGAGCGCCAGCTTGTCGATAATGTCTTCACGGGTATGGGGATCAGCGGTCGCCGTCAGCGCCATCCGCGGCACGCCCGGATAGGCCTCGCCAAGATCTCCGAGTTCGCGGTACTCCGGCCTGAAGTCATGGCCCCATTGGGACACGCAATGCGCCTCATCAATCGCAAAAAGCGAAATCCGGGCATTGCCGATCATGTCCTTGAAGGCGGGCGTGACAATCCGCTCAGGGGTCACATAGAGAAGATCAAGTTCGCCGCTGGCAATCGCGCGGCGAACATCCATGAACTCCTCGCGCGTCAGCGAGGAATTGAGCGCTGCCGCACGAACACCCAGCTGCTTGAGCGCCTCGACCTGGTCACGCATCAGCGCAATCAGCGGCGAAACCACGATACCGACACCATCACGGCAAAGCGCCGGGATCTGGAAACAGAGCGATTTCCCGGCGCCGGTGGGAAACAGCACCACAGCATCACCGCCCGATACAACCTGATCGACCACCTCTGCCTGCCGCCCCCGAAAAGCCGGATAACCATAGACCCGCTTCAGGATGGAAAGGGGATCTTCAGCACCGTTCGTGGCAAGCATAGGGTCGGCAAGATTTGGGGATTGCGGCATGGAATCGCTTTCTTGGGAAGACCCGGACTATGGCACAGATTCCACCTGGGTCGCGAGCATTTCCAGACGTCCTCAGCACACCGCGCATCAAAACGCCGCGCATCAATGGTGACGCGCGGCGTTGGCATGTCAAATCACCCGATAGCCATTTGGCTGGGATCGGGAGCCGGAATCAATGCCTCGGCATCTACCGGCCTTTGAGGTCAGATCGCTGCGATGCAGATGATCTCTACCTTGTACTCAGGTGTGGCCAGCCTGGCTTCGCCAGTGGCGCGCGCCGGTGCATTGCCCTGCGAAACCCAGCCATCCCAGACAGCGTTCATTTCGGCAAAATCATCCATCGATGCCATCCAGATCGTGGTCTGCAGGATCTTGCTCTTGTCAGAGCCAACCGACGCCAGCAGCCGATCAATGTTGGCGAGGATGTCCTGGGTTTGCACGGTGACGCTTGCACCGGCAGTGCCGACCTGGCCGGCCAGGTAGACCAGACCGCCATGGACAACAGCCTGGCTCATGCGTGGGCCGGTTTCGATGCGTTTGATATCACTCATGTGTTTTGTCCTTGTTGTAATTTCAATACCGCCCGACCGGGGCTGAGCGCTTCTATTACGGTCTGGCCCAACGGCGATAGTCGTCCAAGACACAAATCCGCAGCAAGTTGCGACAAAGCGGGCGCCGTCTGCATACCATAGCCGCCCTGCCCTGCCAGCCAGAAGAAACCATCCACGTCCGAGGCGAAGCCAACCACGGGCGTTCTATCCGGAGCAAAGGTGCGCATGCCGGCCCACGTATGCTCGACCCTCGTGACCGGAGTGGTCACGGCCTGCTCGTAGCGGTGCAGCCCCTCGGCAATTACCATGTCGTCGGCCCAGACATCATGCGGCTCGACCGGATCTTCATCCGCCGGCGAGATCATCAGCTTGCCTGCTTCCGGCTTGGCATACCATTGATCGCCCGCATTGGCGAACAGCGGCCAGCGGTTGATGTCATGGCCATCGGGCGCCGGGATCAGCACAGCAGAACGCCGCAAAGGCGCCAGACCCGAAGTACGGACACCGGCCATCCGGGCTACGGCATCCGCCCAACCACCAGCCGCATTTATCAGCACCGGCGCTGTGAAATCTCCCGCTGGCGTGATCACGGTCCAGATCCCATCGCGGCGGGTAATCGACTGAACCGGAGCACCGGTGACTATGCTACCGCCAAGGCTCCGCAGCTTGCGAGCAAAGCCCTGCAACATGCGATCAACATCAATGTCCTGCGCGTCCCATTCAATCGCAGCGTCGGCGATGGCGTCTTGCCGCAGAATCGGAACAAGCTCAAACGCCTGGGCCGGCGACAATCGTTCCAGACCCTCGCTGCCATCGAGATAGGCATTGAACTTGGTCAGATCCTCATCTGTCGCCAGCAACATTTCGCCACGGGGCGATAGCAGACTGGTTTCGGAAACACCTTCCGGCGATGCCAGGAACGGTGCCGACGCCGCATTCAGTGCCCTCAAGGTGGCATTGCCGTAGTTGCGAATGAAGATCGCCGCCGAGCGGCCAGACGAATGATGGCCGATAACCGGCTCGGCTTCGAGCACGGTGACGTTCGCGTCAGGCGCCAGGCGGGCCGCTGCGCTGATGCCGGCAATGCCGCCGCCGATCACCAGAATGTCGAAATTCGTGCTCATCCTGCCTGATACCCGTTGAGAAAGCTCGTCAGATTGTCGCCCAGATTGGAGGACAGATAGCCGCCTTCCTGTACGATGACTGTTGGCAGGTCCAGTCCCGCAACCGCCGAAGCAATCTGCGCAAAACCCGGCGTCGTCACCTTGAAGCCATGGAACGGATCGTTCTCATGCGCGTCAAGCCCAAGCGCCAGCACCAGCACATCGGCGCCAAAAGACCGTATCCGGGCCAGCGCCAAATCCAGTGCGTCAAGATAGTCTGTATCCCCCGTGCCACGAGGCAATGGCAGATTAAGATTGTATCCCATTCCCTCGCCCTCCCCACGCTCCGCGGCGTGGCCCCAGTAGAACGGATAGAACCGTGCCGGATCGGCGTGGATCGAGACCGTCAGGACATCACGACGCTGGTAGAAGATACCCTGGGTACCGTTGCCGTGATGCACGTCGACGTCGAGAATTGCCGGACGGCGGCCGGCTCGCAACAGTGCCTGTGCCGCGATCGCTGAATTGTTGAGAAAGCAGAACCCGCCGGCCAGATCGCCGAACGCGTGGTGACCGGGCGGACGGCACAAGGCATAGGCCTGAGGCTCGCCTCCGAGCACCGTGTCCACGGCACCCAACGCCGTCTGCGCTGACCAATAGGCAGATTGCCAGGTTCCAGCAGCAATCGGACAGGACGTGTCAGCCTGGTGGAAGCCCGCCTGTCCGGCAGCTGAACTCGGATAGCTGGCGGTGCGCCGGTCGGGATGGATATTCGGGACCACCTCCTCGGAAGCCCCCTCGGTGCGCAGCCAGCGGCCATGAATGGTTTCAAGAAAGGTCAGGTATTCGGGCGAATGGATCTCCGCGATCGGGCCCACCCCATGATCAGTCGGCGCAACGAAATCACACCCGGCCGCCCGGGCGCCGCGGCTCAACTCCTCGATGCGTTGCGGCTGCTCGGGATTGGCCGAGAGCCTGCCATTTGCCATGAAGTGCTTCGGATCATGCGCCCATTGACGCTCATGGAAAATCGCCTTCATGCCTCATCTCCCAGTGACTCGTATGCCTTGCCGGCCAGCGTCATGAATTGGGTATCGGCGGCCGGGACAAAGCCAATGCGCTCATAGAAGGCCAGCGCTTTTGGATTGTCTTGGTAGACACCAAGCCGGATGAAGCCCGCATCCCAGGCAACGATCCCGGCCTTGCGAACTGCGGCCAGAAGCCCTTGGCCAAGCCGCTTGCCTCGCATCTGTTCAGCCACCCAGAGATCGGAAACATAGATGCCAACCGATCCATTGACGGTCGAGAAGAACGGCGAATAAGCCGCTGCGCCGACAATGGTTCCGTCTGCGGCCTCCGCCAGAAGCGCATGGAAAACCGGGTTTGCACCGAAGCAGAAGCGAGCAATTTCCGCTTCGCCGGCACGATGCTCGTCGCCCATGTCGGACGACAGCTGACTGAGCACCCTATTCAGGTTTGCAACATCTGCTGGCACTGCCTGCCTGATTTTGATCTCATCCATCCTCAAAACCTCACCCTGTCCTTGCCTTTCAGCTCCAGCATCGCTCGTGCCTCATCGGGCGTTGCTACCTCGCGACCGACGGCTTCGACGATCTCGCGCACCATCTCCACCTGCTCGGCATTGGATTTGGCGAGTTGACCGCGCGCGATGTAGAGATTGTCTTCGAGCCCCACCCGCACGTGGCCGCCCATAGTTGCGCCGAGCTTTGCCAATGCCATTTGCTGGCGACCGGCTGCAAGCACCGAAAACATGTAGTCGTCACCAAACAGGTTGTCGGCGGTTTGCTTCAGATATGCCAGATGCTCGGGCTCGGCAGCCACTCCGCCCAGTACTCCCATGACGAACTGGACGAAGATCGGAGCCCGGATAAGTCCTCGATCCACAAAATGTCGCAGCATCTGCAGATGGCTCAAATCATAACATTCGAATTCGAACCGCGCCCCGCGCTCCTGCCCCATCAGCCGAAGCACGCTTTCGATGTCCCTTGGCGTGTTCTTGAAGACCAGATCATCAGACTCGCGCAGAAACGGTTCTTCCCAGGCATGCAGCCATTCGGTGCGTTTGCCGAGCATCGGATAGAGCGCGAAATTCATTGTGCCCATGTTGAGCGAACACATCTCCGGTTCCGCTGCCAAAGGACCGGCCAGACGCTGTTCCATTGTCATCACCGCGCTGCCACCGGTGGTGAGATTGACCACGGCATCGGTCGCTGCCTTGATGGCAGGCAGGAAGGCCATGAAGTGCTCGACGGCAGCCGATGGCTGCCCGTTCTGCGGATCGCGGGCATGCAAATGCAGGATTGCAGCGCCTGCTTCTGCGGCGCCGATAGCCTGCTCTGCGATCGCCTCGGCGGTCACCGGCAGATACGGCGACATTGAAGGCGTGTGAATCGAGCCGGTGACGGCACAGGAGATGATGATTTTCGACATGCAGATCTCCGGTCAGACCGTCTCGACCGCAAGTCCGGCCTTGGCGGCGAACTTGTCGAGCGCCGTGGTCAGCATGTCGATGATTTCATCGACTTGACCTTCAGTGATGATCATCGGCGGGCAAACCAGAAAATGGTCGCCCTCTATGCCGCCCCGCGTGCGCCGCGAATAGATGATTAGGCCTTCCGCGTAGGCAAGTTCCACCAGTTCGAGGTAGGCATTGAGCTCCTTGGGCAGCGGCTGCATCGTCTGCCGGTCTGCCACCAGCTCAAAGGCCAGCAGCAGGCCTTCGCCGCGCACATCGCCAATGAAGGAAAACCGCTGCATCAGATTTTCAAGCCGCGCCTTGAGCAACGCACCGATACGGGCAGCATTCTGCATCAATCCGCCGGCTTCGATTTCCTCGAGCACGGCCAGACCCGCGGCACAGGCCTGCGGGTTACCGGCATAAGTGTGACCATGCAGAAATCCGCCGGCATCGAGGACCGGATCGATCAGCCGGTCCTGAGCAATCATCGCGCCGAGCGGAGCGTATCCGGCACCAAAGCCCTTCGAGATCGCGATGATATCTGGCTCGACGCCGAAATGCTCGGCGCCCATGAATTTGCCAGTGCGGCCTCCCCCCGACATGACTTCGTCATGGATCAGTAGCACGCCGTATCGGTCGCAAATCTCGCGCACCGCCTGCATGTAACCGGTCGGCGGAATAAGCGCCCCGGTAGACGCGCCGCCAATGGGCTCCTGGATGAAGGCCAGCACGCTGTCTGGCCCCTCTTCGATAATCTTCGCTTCCAGCATCGACGCGTAATGGGCGCCAGTCGCCGGATCATCAATCGCCAGACCATCGAGATAGGCGCGGGGCGCCGGGATCTTCGGCATCGCCCGCATCATCGGAAGAAACGGATCGGAGAGCGGCGCGTATCCGGTCAGCGCCAATGCACCCAGCGTGGAGCCGTGGTAGCTCGGATCACGCGAGATCACCTTCCAGCGCGATCCCTGACCGACCGTCACCGCATATTGGCGCGCCAGCTTGATCGCGCTTTCGACTGCCTCCGATCCACCGGAAACGAAGAACACCTTTTCCATGCCTGCAGGCGAGAGCGAGGCCACCTTGCTGGCGAGCTGCTCGCTTGCTTCGGTTTCAAAATGCAACCTGTAGCCGAAAGTCGACTTTTCCATCTGCCGGCGCATGGCATCCAGAACCCGGGGATTTGAATGGCCTATATTTGAGACCATGGCACCGGACGAGCCATCGAGATAGCGTTTGCCGTCGACATCCCACATATAGACGCCGCGGGCTTCGGCCAGAACCGGCCGTCGGGCGCGGGTCTGGTAAAACAGATGGCTCTCGGGTTTCACGAAAGGCTCCCCACCGGAAGCGCAGCACAGTCCTTGGCGCGGAACTGCAACACCACCTTTGCGCCTGTGGCAAAGGGGTGGTCCTCGATCATGTTGATGGCCTGCATCTGATGATCGCCTACACGCACGAAGTAACGCGCGGACTGGCCTTGGTAATCGACATTTTCGACGATTGCATCGACCGCCAGCATACCATCAGCGGGCGTTCCTGGAGCTCTCAGGTGCAGCTTCTCAGCACGGATCACCAGCCGCACCGGTCCAGCACCGGAAACTCTCGGAGCGCGATCCTTCGGGATTGTAATTTGCGGAAAATCGGCCAGTTCGAGCGCGATGTCGCCACCAGAAACGCTCTTGCACTGCGCAGAGAGCAGGTTCGAGGCGCCGAGGAACTTGGCGACAAATTCGGTCGCGGGCGTATTGTAGACTTCTTCCGGCGCACCGATCTGCTCAACCCGACCTTCCGACATGACGATGATCTGGTCCGACATCGCCAACGCTTCGGTCTGGTCATGGGTGACAAACACGGTGGTCACTCCGATGCTTTGCTGGATGCGCTTCAATTCAACCCGCATGTCCTCGCGGAGGTTGGCATCTAGCGCCGAAAGCGGCTCGTCAAGCAGCAGCACGTCAGGCTCAATCACTATGGCGCGCGCCAGCGCTATGCGCTGCTGCTGGCCACCGGAAAGTTCCTTCGGATAGCGCCCTCCGAGATCGGGCAATTGCACCAGTTCCAGCGCCGCCGCCACTTTGCGCTTGGCGTCATCCTTTGAGACATTGCGATAATTGAGGCCGAAGGCGACATTCTCTGCAACCGTCTTGTGCGGAAACAACGCGTAATTCTGAAAAACGAGACCCAGGTTGCGCTTGTGAATAGGTACATCATTGACCCGTTTGCCCTTGATGGCGATTTCGCCCTGGCTGGGGTCGAGCAGGCCCGCGATCATGCGCAACGTTGTTGTCTTGCCGCAGCCAGAGGGCCCGAGCAGAGTGACGAAACTGCCCTCCGCGATATCCAGCGACATCTGGTGCACGGCGGTATAGTCGCCAAAGCGCTTGACGATATTGCTTAAGGATACGGCGCTCACAGCATCATGCCTCCGGTTACGGAAAAGGCCGGCCCCGTCCTCGTGACGGGGCCGGATGTAGACTTAGTATCCGCGCTGGACGCGGCCGAATTCCTTGGACCAGTCAGCCTCGTTGCCATTCCAGTAGGTCGGATTGGCAAAGGTCAGACCGGCTAGCGTGCCGGTCGCATCAAAGGCCGGCAGCTTCGGAATCTTGGCGCCGAGATCGACCTTGGTCGGGTCGAGCGCAGGCGGGTAGCTCTGGCCTTCGGCCACCGCAATCGAGGTGTCCTTGTCGAGCATGAAGTTGAGCAGTTCCTCGCATGCCGCCATCGGGCTGCCTCTGAGTACGAAAAGGCATTCCTGCCAGCCAAAACCGTTCGGCGGATCGTAATAGCCGATGTCGTGACCCTGCTCCTGAAGTGCGTAGATGCGACCGGACCAGCCTTCGGTGACATGGATTTCTTCCTCGGCCAGCAGGCTCATCAGCTCGGCGCCGGAAGCCCAGTATTTCAGCGCCAGATCGCGGTGCTTGCGCACGGCATCCCAGGCTGCATCCATGTCCTTGATGTCGTTGGGGTCCTGGCCGGTCTGCAGTGCCGCATACCAAAGCCTTGTGCGCCAGTCGCTCCAGCCGCCGATCTTGCCCTTGTATTTCTCGTCGATGAGGATCTTTGCGCCCTTTTCCTTCATCTCCTCGTCGGAGATATATTTGCGGTTATAGGCGAGCCCCGTGGTGCCATAGTCATAAGGCGCTGCGCTGAGGCTGTCTGGCGTGATCGTCTTGAACGCGTCCATCAACGCCGGCATGACGTTGTCCATGTTCGGAATGTTGGCGACGTTAAGTTCGCTCGTCAGATCGAAGCTCGCGTAACGGGCATAATCGAACACGCCGGACAGGTGAGCGATGTTGTATTCACCCGGCTGGCTGGCACGCACCAGCGCAAGATATTCATCACCACCCGGGAACGTACCGTCAACGACCTTGACGCCGGTCTTTGCGGTGTAGGGATCGAACGCATATTTGCGGAAAGCTTCCGAAACAACGCCACCCCACCCATCGAAGCGAACCTGGCTCACATCACCAGCGGCAAACGCCTGCTTGGCGAAGGGCATCTGAAGACCATAGGCAGCGCCCGCTGCACCGAGGAGGCCGAAAAAATTGCGGCGGCTGATATCGCCGTTCTGAAACCGCTCGCGCAGTCGTTCATAGCGTTTTGTGTCGTCCATTTTGTTCTCCATCTCTGGTTCAGGTTCAGTTGGCGGTTTACCCACCGCTTCTTGTTGCAAGGCTTCGGGCGATCGCCGCACCAATCAGCGGCAGCCCGACCGTCAGCACGATCATGACCGTGCCAAGAGCGTTGATCTCGGGAGAGATCGAATTGCGCAGCATCGAGAAAATCTGCGTCGGCACGGTTTCAATCCCGCCCGGCTTCCAGAACAGAGTTCCCGTGATGTCATCAAAACTGATGGTGAAGGCGAACAGTCCGCCCGCGGCCACCGCCGGCATCAAGAGCGGCAGCGTGATCGCAAAAAAGGTCTGCATCGGCGATGCGCCGAGGCTGAGCGCCGCTTCCTCGACATCCCGCTTGATGCTGACCAGCCGCGCCTGCACAACCAGAATGACGAAGGGCAGCGTGAAAATGACATGGCCCAGCAAAAGCAGCGTGAAGCTCTTGCCAAAATTGAGGAAATTCAGAAACAGAAGCAATGCCACCGCCAACACCACTTCGGGGACCAGGATCGGCGCGATCAGCAGCGTGGTAATCAGGTTCCGGCCCGGAATTTTATACCGCACCAGCGCCAGACTGGCCAAAACTCCAAGTACGGTCGAGATCACCGCGGTCAACAGGCCGAGCACGATCGAGGTCCGGAATGCCCGCATGATGGCATCGTTGTTCCACAGCACCTCGAACCAGCGGGTCGACAACCCGGTCATCGGAAAGCTGCCGAACTGATTGGCGTTGAACGACAGGAGCACCACCACCGCAATCGGCAGGAACATGAAAAGGTAGACCAGGATTGTGTAGGTGCGGATCAGACGCCAGCCCATCAGCCAAGCCCCTTCGCCAGTTGCGCCATGCCGAGATAGCGGTTGTAAATGAGTACCAGCACGCCTAGCACCATCAGGAGCAGCAGCGAAAGCGCCGAACCGAGCGGCCAGTTGAGCTGCCTGATGATCGCCTCGTAGACGAGGTTGGCAAACATCGCATCGCGCGGACCGCCGAGGATCACCGGCGTGATATAGGTGCCCGCAGCCAGAACGAAACAGAGCAGCCCACCTGCGGCCAGGCCTGGTAGCGACAATGGCAGCGTGACCTGCAAGAACCCCTGCCAGCGCGTTGCGCCGAGCGATGAGGCCGCGTCTTCCAGATTTGTATCGATGCCGTCTAGGCTCACAAAAATATTGAGTACCATGAACGGCAGCAGGAAATGCGTGAGGCCAAGGATCACGGTGGTCTCGTTGTACAGCATCTGGATCGGCTCATTGATGAGCCCGACCCACATCAATGCCGAATTAAGCGCACCGGACACACCTAAGATGTTGATCCAGCTCATCGTACGAATGATATAGCTGATCCAGAACGGCAGCATCAGAAGCACCAGAAGCACCATCTTGTTGCCTTTGGAGCGGGCGATGAAATAGGCCGCCGGATATCCCAGCACCGCGCAGGCGACGGTGGTGACGGCTGCAATCTTCAGCGTATTGAACAGGATATCGCGATAGAAAGGGTCGGTCAGCGCTTCTTGCCAGTTGTCGAGAAAAAAGCCCGGCGTATCGGCGCCCGCAGCACTCTTGAGCCAGAACGAATAGACGATGATGAACACAAGCGGCACGATTAGCAGCAGGCCGATCGCCGTCAGTGCCGGGGTCAGCAGGATCCACGGCTGCCGCGCCTCGCGTTGTTCGATGCTCATGTTCCCAACGCTCCCTGGCGTTTTTTGTTGGGATCATGATGTTGGGTCAGGTTGCATTGATCAAATAGATAATTGATATTCTATGCATAGATGATATCAATAATGAAATGAACAGCCTTACTCCACCTGAACGTCTGGCCCGGGATCTCGACTGGAATCTGCTGCGCACGTTTCTGGTTCTCGCCGATTCCCGCTCGGTTACCGAAGCAGCCGAACGGCTGAGTCTGAAACAGCCAACCGTATCAAGCGCCCTCAAGCGGCTGGAAGACCGTCTCGGCAAACGGCTCATCAACCGCAAGCCAGGACGGTTTGAGCTCACCGCCGCCGGGCGGCTGCTCTATGACGAGGCGATAGATATCCACGGCGCCATTCTTCGTCTTGGCACCGCGATCAGAGATGTCGAAGACGAAGTCAGCGGACATGTCCGCATCGTCATGGCGAGCCACGTCATCAGTCCATTGTTCGACGAGACCCTCAACAAGTTCCACAGGGATCACCCGCGCGCCACCCTGTCGATCGAGGCCATGGCCAGCCGCAGCGCCTTGACAGCGGTGGCGGCACGCCGTGCTTCGCTTGCCATTTGCCTTGTGATGGACCGCAGCCCGCAGCTGGAATACCGGCGGCTTTTCCGGGAGTATTTCGGACTTTTTTGCGGCCCCACCCATCCACTCTATGGCCGTGAAGGCATCACCATTGCTGATCTGGCAGGCCACTCGTCGGTGAGTTTCGTCACCGACCAGATGGATGACGCGCTGCGGGCGGTGGCGAAAATGCGTGCCGAAGCGCAACTCGATGCCCGGATCGTTGGCACTTCACCCAATCTCGAAGAGGTGCGGCGCATGATCATTGCAGGTCTGGGCATCGGCCCCCTGCCGTTGCATGTGGTGCGAGAAGATGTGGAACGGGGCAGGCTTTGGCGCCTGCCGCCCTATGAAGCGCCACCTGCGATCGACGTGCATGTGGTCTGGAACCCGCATGCCAAACCCAACCGCGCCGAGACCGCCATGCTCAAAGGTCTGACAGATCTGATCGCGCACACGCCAATGGATCAGCGTATTTACAGCTGATGCGCTGAAGTATCGGTCTCAGAAGGCAGCGCGGTAAATGGACAACGCATCTGCTTCGCTCACCAGACGAGGATTATTGACCAGCAAACGCGTCTGGTTCATCGCGTCCTTGGCAAGCTTCGGCAGCCAGTCCTCGGTGATCTTCATGTCGCGCAGCGTCTGCGGCAGCCCGCAATCGGCTGAAAGCGCGGCAAGCCTGTCACAAAAGGCAGCGACACGTTCCTGTCCTTCAAGCGAGGCAAGATCCGGAAACAGGTGCGGTGCAAGATCGACATAGGCATGGTGGGCCGTCACCGCGTTGAAGCGCAAAACATGCGGCAGCACCAGGGCATTCGAAAGTCCGTGAGGAATGTGGAAATGCCCGCCCAACGGATAGGCAAGCGCATGAACCGCCGCAACCGGCGAGTTGGCAAATGCCTGCCCAGCCAGCATCGAGCCCAGAAGCATGTCTGCGCGTGCATCCGCGTCACTTCCGTTTTGCACCGCCCGCAACAGGGACGGCCCCATCAATTCGAGCGCCTGAGTGGCAAGCGTGCGCGAAAGCGGATTGTTGTTGGCGCTGGCCGACGCATAGGCCTCGATCGCATGCACCATTGCATCAATGCCCGTGGCTGCGGTCACATGTGCTGGCAGGCCATAGGTCAGTTCCGGATCAAGAAGCGCGATATCCGGCAATAGCACAGGCGAAACCACGCCCATCTTCTCCGATGTTCCGGTGGTGACGATCGAAATTGGTGTCACCTCGGATCCCGTCCCCGAAGTTGTGGGCACCAGGATCAGCGGCAGCCGCGGGCCCTTGGCATTACCGACGCCATAAACCGCTTTCAGTTCTTCCTTGCCGACGGCGAGCAAAGCCACCAGCTTGGCCACGTCAAGCGAAGATCCGCCGCCAAGACCGATCACGACTTCGGCTCCGGCCGAGCGAGCAGTTTCAGCTGCAGCAAGGATCACAGCCTCTGGTGGATCTGCTTGCACGTCAGAAAACAGCGTCGTCTCTATTCCGGCCGCCTTGAGGTGATCCAGCGCCTGATCGACGATCCTTGTCGACATCATTCCGGGGTCGGTCACGAGAAAGACCCGACGCCCCATGAGGGTCAACGCAAGCTCACCGATTCGGGCAAGCGAACCTGCACCGAACTGGATGCTTTTCGTGGTGTTGAAGACAAAAGGAGACATCGGGACTTTCCCTCCGGTAAATCAGTCGACTGCGAAATGCCTACGCGACGAAGGGGACAATTGTCCACCTTCCATGGGCTCATCCGATATCGGATGCTTCGCGACCGCGCGTGATCTGGGAGATGGTTACGGCCAGGATCAGCGCACCGCCGTTGAAGACGTTGGTGACCCAGAGCGGAATGCCAAGCATGGAAAGCCCGGTAATTCCTGTTGCAAGAAAATACACCGCGACAATTGTTCCCCAGGGATTGAAACGCCCGGGCTGGATCGTCGTCGCTCCCAGGAACGCCGCAGCGAACGCCGGCAACAGATAGTTCAGGCCGGAATAGGGATCAGCCGAACCCAGTACGCCCGCATAAAGAATGCCTGCAGCCGAGGCCAGAACGGCTGACATGACCAGCGCGCCGACACGGACCTTGTTGACCGAAATCCCGTTGAGCCGCGCAACTTCCCTGCCCCGTCCGACAAACAGCAATCTGCGCCCAAGCGGCATGAAGTCGAAAATGTACCACATGATCAGCGCGGCGGCCAAAGCGTAATAGAAGGCGTAGGGGATGCCGAACAGCCGGTAGCCGACGGCTGCCATGATCAGGCTGTTGTCGATGCCGCCGATGGTCGAGGAATTGGTGATCAGCTGGACAATCCCGCTCATCAGCGAGGTCGAGCCGAGCGTGACCACAAGGGAAGGCACCCGGAAATAGACGATGAAGAGGGCATGAAACAGACCGACGGCCACGCCCATCAGCAGCACGATGACCAGAACAAGACCGATCGGCATGTGCTGCCAGACATTGAGGACACCGATGGTTGACGCCGCCAGCGTCAGGGTCGCACCGACCGAGAGATCATAGTCCCCAGCTGTCAAAGGTATGATGATTGCCAGAGCCAGAAGCGCCGCTGGCGCATAGGAGGCAAACATGATCGAAAAATTTCCCCAATTGAGGAAGTTGTTCGGGATCAGGAAGCTGAAAAGAGCGATGGTCAACGCCCAGACGATAAGCAACGCAACCCGCTCGAACTGCCGCGCATAGTTGGTCGCGGATTTGGCTGGTACGGCGGTTTTCACAGTGTCGGTCATCAGGCAACTCGCGGCGTGGTGTTCATGGAAGCGGGTCCGGCAGAGACATAGCAGGCTTCAGAAATGCCTTCCTTTGTCAGCCGGTCACCGGTGATTTCGTCGCAGATACGGCCTCTTGCGAAGACCAGTACGCGGTCGCAGATTTCGGCCAGTTGTTCGGCCTCGGAACTTGCGCAGATGATCGACATACCGCCCGCAGCGGCCTTGCGCAGTGCTGCGAAAATCTGCTGCCGGGTTCCGACATCAACGCCCTGTGTCGGCTCATCAAGCAGCAACAGCAGCGGCGAGCGGTTCATCCAGCGCGCAATCAGAACCTTCTGCGCATTTCCGCCCGAAAGTGCGGAAAGCTTCAGTGCCGGATCGTTCGGACGAACTTCATATTCCTTGCCCAGTTCTTTGGCCTCGCGCACCATGGCGCCGTTGCGCATGAAGCCGCCCCTGAAGAACCGGTCAATATCGGGCAGGAACATGTTGTCGACGATGGAAAGGCTGTCGACACCGCTGTCAGCCTGCCGGTCACCTGGCAAAAGCGCAAAACCACGCTCGATTGCATCCGCCGGGGTCAATGTCGATTGCGCAAACGCCGCGCCGTCTTCGATTTTGATCGTGCCTGATGCGCCACTGCGTGCGCCGAAAGCCAGGTAGGGAACTTCTTCGTATCCGGAACCGATTAGTCCGGTCAGTCCGAGGATCTCGCCTTTCCCGACATGCAGATCCGATGGCTGAAGCATCTTGTCGGACAGGCCTTCAAACCGCGCATAGACCGGAAAGCTCGTCTTTTCCGATTTCCGCACCTGCCCGCGGGAAATGCTTTGGCCGACGATCATCTCGACAATCTTCTCGTGCGTCGCGTCCGCTCGCGCCAATTCACCCGATTGTTTGCCGTCGCGCAAAACTGTGATCCGGTCGGTAATTTCCATCACCTCATCGATATCGTGTGAAATGAAGATGACGCTGGATCCCAGAGCAGTGATCGACCGCACCAGCTCGAACAGCTGGGCAACGCCACTTGCGGGCAGAAAGGGTGTCGGCTCATCAAGCAGGACAAGACCGGGCTTGCCGGTAATCGCGCGCGCTGCCTCGATCTCTTCAAAAGCCCGCACGATGGCCAGAAGAGCACGTTGGACTGGCGTAAGACGGTCGACTCTTTCATCGGGGTCGATATCAAGCCCGAAACGCGTCAGGGCCTGATGCGCAGCCGCTCTTTCAGCTGGCCAATTGATGAAAGCCTTGCCACCTTTCGTGAGCTCTACCAGCCGCAGGTTTTCCAGCACGGTCAGCGATGGCACCAGCCCGAGATTTTGATGAACAAAAGCCATTCCGAGCCGACGGCCCTCGCCAGCCTTGAGCGGCAGGGAAACGCGTTCACCATTGAATTGAAGTGTTCCACCTTCGTCAGGGGCGTGAAATCCGGCAAGGATCTTGACCAGCGTCGACTTGCCTGACCCGTTCTTGCCCAGCAACCCGTGAACTTCGCCGGGCAGGACATCGAAGGAGACATTCTGCAGCGCTTTCGCGCCGCCGAACGATTTGGAGAGATTGGCGACCGAGAGAACCGGGAGCGCTGTGTGCGCTCCCGGCTCGGTTGCCGGATCCTGTAGTGCCTGATCCGGCTGCTGCGTCATTATTCGACGCCCCAGAGCTTACGGAAGCCAGCCTTGTAGGCATCGCCGTAACCGGTATCGAACTGAGCAGGCGTTCCTGCTTCGGCGACATTGTCCTTGTCGAAGATGTAGAACGGGACGTTGAGTGCGGTTGGGCTCTCAAGGCCGCAAGCATCGCGCAAGTGACCATCGACAGTTGCATAGGCGATCCAGTCGAGGCTCTCGCCGATGTTCATGTCAGCCAGACCCTGTGCGATGTAGTCAAGCACGAAAGGCGTACCATTGAAGGTACCAACCTTCACTTCGCCTGTCTTGCCGGCAAGCCGTAGAGCCGGAATGACGAACTGCGACATGGAATCATAGATCGGGATGACCACGTTGATTTCCGGATTGGCCTGCACCGCTGATTGAACAGCAGTCTGGATCTTTGTGCCCCATTCGGTCACGCCGACATTGATTTCCTGGACGATCTTGCAGTCAGGGCAGTTGGCAGCCAGTTGCTTCTTGAAGTTCTCGACCAGCGGAATCGTTGGCGGCACTTCATTGGAAACAACAATCGCGATATTGGCCTTCCCATCAGTCGCAACGGCCGACCAGTCCGCCAGGATCGTTCCAACTTCACCGAAGCCGATTGTCAGCGAGCTGGAGACAACCGGGTTTTGCTCGAAGCTTGGATCATAGAAGTGCGACGTCATAACCTTGACGCCAGCTTCTTTGGCGGCTTTCAGCTGCGGTTCGATGGTGCCCGGATCGATACCGGAAATCAGATCGATGATGTCGTACTTCTCGCGCGTTGCGAGTTCGACGCCCTGAACCCACTGGCTCGGCTGGCCCTGGTTTTCCCATTCACGTACTTCAAGGCCAACTTCAGCCCCGGCTACCTTCATCCGGTCGATAATGCCTTTCAGGAACGGGTTGCCGCTGCTGTTGGGGATCGAAAGCATCTTCTTGCCAGCCGCACAGGCCTTGGCGTCAAAAGGATCGCCTGGGGCAACGAACTCGGGCTTGGACTTGTATTTGGCAATATTGGCTGTAGCACGGGCCAGCCCGTCAGATGCTTCATCTGCGAAAGTGGCCCCTGTTATGCACATAGTTGCGGCAATGGCGGTTAGCGATGCGAGTAGGACGCGCTTTGTCATTCTTGAACTCCCTGTCCTGTCTTGTGCCGCCCCTGCCCCTCAGCAGGAAAAGCACGTGATGAATACGCATGCATTGTTCGCCCAAGTGATTGACCAAGTCAATCGCCCATCCTGCGAAATCTTGAAATCCCTGCACCCGGACCGGGCTGCAATTAGCCCGTGAACAATTTCAAACGCGCACCAAAACTATTGAATACCGTGTCGCTGAACGCTATCGATTATTGTGCGTCTTTTTTGAATACGCAGTCGAGACAGGCAGATGGAAAGAAGTCGTCAATGACACGAAGCAGCAACCGGTCTACCTCATTCGATGTCGCTGCATTGGCAGGCGTATCGCAGTCTGCCGTCTCCCGCGCTTTCACGCCTGGATCCAGTATTGCAGAGGAGACACGGCAGAAGGTCTACGAAGCTGCAAGCAAGCTCAATTACGTACCGAATTCGATCGCCAGCAGCCTTACAACCAAACGCACCAACATTGTGGCCCTCATTCTGGGGCACATGGCAAACCCCTTTTACACCCATGTTTTGCACGCTTTCAGCCAGAAACTGCAGGAGCAAGGCCGTCAGGTTCTGATATTCACTGTAGATCCCGGAGCCGAGAGCGACGAAGCCATCTTGCATCTGCTGAAATATCAGGTCGATGGCGTGATTTTGACCGCAGCGCAATTATCGACCCGGATGACAAGCATGTGCCATGATCGAGGCATTCCGATCGTCCTGTTCAACCGCTACATACCCGGCAGCGACGCCTCGGGCGTACGCTGTGACAACGCCGCAGGAGGACGCCTGATCGCCGAAGCTTTCCTTGCTGCCGGCGCCCGGAGTTTCGCCATGATAACCGGTGATCCCAAAGGTTCGACCAGCAAGGACCGCGTACGTGGATTTGTCGAGCGACTGCAGGAAAATGGCGTCAAGCGCTCCGACATCATGGAAGTCGAAGGGCAGTCTTCCTATGAAGGCGCATTCAACGCCACCTTGAGCATCTTCCGCGACAAGGACCGTCCCCGTCCTGACGCGCTGTTTGGCATCAACGACATCATGGCAATGGGCGCCATCGATGCGCTGCGTTACCGACTTGGTCTTCGGGTCCCGGAAGACCTGATGGTCGCGGGCTTTGACGATATTCCAGAGGGGCGTCGCGCGCCTTATCAACTAACAACAGTACGCCAGCCGATCAACCAGATGATCGAAACGACGTTGTCCATCCTGCATCTCGACGACCCCACACATCGCATCGAGCGCGGTATAGACCGTCCGATCAGCGGACGGTTGATCTGGCGCAACACCATTCCTGTTCCGCCCGATCATCGTTGGGATACCAGCAAAGCCGAAAGCGAATCTGTCGTCTGAACCTTTCTGATACGCTATCTACCTATGACTCCGCGGCAGTGGAACATGAAAAAAGGGGCTCGAAAGCCCCTTTTTGTTATCCGGATGCCTGCCCGTTTGGAGGCGTGTAGCCGAAGTCGAAAGCTGGCGGCTCGCCACGCTTCTCCTTGGCCGCCGCACGATGCGCCACTGTAGCGGCTTCGTCAGCATGATTGTCTGCTGTCAGCACGACACCGTAGGATGTTTCTGCCTGATCCCGTGAGACCAGCCCGTAGCGAACATCGCGAGCCACAACTGAACTGTCGCGGTCGAGTGGATCGCCCCAGCCGCCTGATCCCGCGGTCTTGAACACAACGCGATCGCCCGGCTCAACCTTCAAATTATCGATCTTTGATGGAATTCGGGTCGGTGTATCCTCCCCGGCCTTGATCACCCATTTGCTGGATGTGCCGCCATGCAAGCCACCATTGATGCCCCACGGTGGAACCACCTCGCGGTCATCGTGGATTGAGACATTACCTGCCGCAAGCACCCGGTAGACCTTTTCGATCCCCGCACCGCCTCGGTGAAGACCAGGTCCGCCAGAATCCTGAATCGGGAGGTAGCGCTCAATCAGCACTGGATAATAGTTCTCGATGTACTCGATCGGCGTTGCCGAAAACAGCGGCCACCATGCGTGTCCATCGAAACCATCACCCTTGGGGCGCCCCGGCACACCACCGAACAGCAACTCCATCAGCTGGAAATACTTGTCGTCCTTGTCTGTACCCGAGAAGATGAAATGAGGGCTGGTGCCGTAACCGGCAGCCATAGACAGTTGCGGCACGAACTTGCCGAGCGCGCCTGCCTGGCAGTCAAAGAAGCGCGTATGCGTATTGAGGCGGTTCGACAGCGCCGCGGGGAACCTCGGATTGAGCAGGCTTCCCTCTGGCAACACGATCTCGAACAGATCGTAGAAGCCTTCGTTAAACAGCACCGACGGGTCGAACGACATGATCATGTAGACGCCGAAGAACAGCTTGCAGAGGCCTTCGTGAATGTGAAAGTTGATCGGCCCTTCCGCCTGGTCATCAGTTCCTGTCCAGTCGAACACGGCGATATCACCACGTCGCGAGATGGTCAGCGTCATCTTGAACGGACCATTTCCCAGACCATCATCATCGACATAGTCGGTGAAGCTTACCGGCTCTTCTGGAATGTATTTCCGGATCACCTGGCGCATAGCTTCGCGAGTACGCGCCAGAAGCATGTCGCACGCTGTCATGTAGGTCTCGCGACCGAAACGGTCACAGATCTCGCGCACCCGGGTTGATGCCGTGCGGCAGCCCGCAATCAACGCCATCAAGTCAGCCCGGTTCATGTCAGGCGTACGTGAATTGTTGAGCATGATATCAAGGACGCCCTGATTGAGCACGCCCTTGTCGTAGATCTTCACCGGCGGTACGCGCAGGCCTTCTTCCCAGATCGTGCGGGCATTGGCAGGCATAGAGCCCGGCACGGAACCACCAACATCGACCATGTGGCCGAAGATCGAGGAGAATCCGACCAGCACCTTCTCGTGGAAGATCGGCAGCATCACGCACCAGTCGTTGTTGTGCGAGATAGAGCCCTTGGAAGCGTAGGGGTCATTCCAGACGAAGATATCGCCTTCATTCACATCTCCGCCGAATTTCTCGACGACAGACGGAATATAGGAACCGAACTGGCCAACAATCATCTGGCCGCGTTCATTGCAGATCATCGGAAATTCGTCGTGCTGCTCGCGAATAACCGGCGAGAGCGAGATGCGGACGACAACGCCGTCCATCTCGAAGCGGGCATTCTTGAGCGCGTTCTCGATGATGTCGAGAGTGATGGGATCGACTTTGGTTGCCATCTTGATCACTTTCCCTTCGAAATTGGCCAGATGAGGACGTTGCCGTGCTCATCGATCTCGGCATAGTGAGCCGGCAGCAGCACGGTGGTGGTGTCATATTGCCGAATGATCGCCGGGCCTTCGACCCGGCTACCGACGCCGAGCTTGCCCCGGTCGTAATGCGGCGTGTCTTGCCAGGCGCCATCGAAATAGGCCGGACGGGTCTCCATGATTGCAGCAGCAATATCGCTGCCAACGCCCGTCGGCGCAGTTTCATTGACGGGCTCCGTTGCACCGCGCGCAACGACCCGCAACGCAACCAGTTCCACCGGAACTGTGAAGCGCACGCCGTAGAGACGTTCATGCAGTGCGTGGTAATCAGCAAGAATTGGATCCAGCCCGCCTTTCTGGCGAACAAGATCGGCACTCACATCCACAGAGACTTCAAAGCCCTGCTGCTCATAGCGCAGATCGAGCGTGTACTGGATCGATGCATCTTCAGCATCAACCTCCTGCTCCTTGAGCCAAGCCTGAGCCTTGTCTTCGAGTTCAGCAAACCGCGTCCACACGGTCGCCGGATCAAGTCCGACTGTTGAGCGTATATAGGTCTGAACGAACTCGTTCTTGAAATCGGCTTCGAGAAAGCCGAGCGCCGACAGCACGCCGGGATTGGGTGGAACCATCACTGGATAACAGCCGAGCAATTCCGCGATTGCGTTAGCATGCAACGGTCCGGCGCCGCCGAAGGCGACAATGCCGAATTCACGCGGATCAAGGCCACGCTGCACCGTTATAACACGCAAAGCGCCAAGCATGACTTCGTTGGCAATATCGATGATGCCCTTTGCGGCGTCTTCCGGCGACAGACCGAGTGTTTCGCCGATACCGGCAACAGCCTTTCGTGCGCCTTCAACATCGAGCGACATGTCACCGCCGAGAAGTACGGGCGGAAGATAGCCGAGCACGACATTGGCGTCACTTACAGCCGGCTCAGTACCGCCCCGACCGTAGGACACAGGACCCGGATTGGCTCCGGCACTGCGGGGACCGACACGAAGCGAACCCGTCAGCTCGGACACGTCGGCGATGGAGCCACCGCCTGCGCCCACGCTGCGCACATCAAGCGTTGGAACTTTGGCCGGGAACATCCCGACCTCGGTGGAACGCGAGATCGTCGCCTCACCATCGATAATCACCGACACGTCAGTCGACGTACCACCCATATCAAAGGCCAGCAGCTTGGAGAAACCGGAGCGCCGGGACAGCATAACCGTGCTGGTCACGCCACCGGCAGGGCCGGAAAGAACTGTATGAACGGGCCGCTCGGATGCTGCAGCAGCGCTCATCAAACCGCCGTCAGACCGAACGATATGCAGACGCGCACTGACACCTTCCTGCTTGAGCCGATCTTCGATGCGCGACAGGTAGCGCTTCATGATTGGCCGAACATAGTCGTTCATAACGGTAGTGATGGCCCGGTCGTATTCGCGAAACTCCGGTAGAATGTCGGACGAAAGCGATACCGGAATGTCCGGATAGCGGGCCGCGACGATATCGGCAAGCGCACGCTCATGTTCCGCATTGGCGTAAGAGTGCATAAGCGAGATCGTCAGCGCTTCGATACCCGAGCTGCAAAGATCATCAATCAGCGCAGTGGCTTTCTCGATATCAAGCTCACGCACAATCTCGCCCCGCGCATTCATGCGCTCGGGAATGCCACGCGTATCGGCAAGCGACGCCAGCGGATCAGGCTTTTCCATGTTGATCCAGCCGAACAGCGGCCCGGGCGTCCAGGCCTTTGCCAGATGCAGCGTGTATTCGAACCCTTCCGTCACCAGCAGACCGACGCGTGCGCCCTTGCCTTCAAGCACGGCGTTGGTCGCGACAGTTGTTCCATGCAGGATCAACTCGATGTCCGACGGCGAAATGCCAGCCTTCTCGCAGATCAGCTTGACGCCGGCAGCGACGCCGATCGACTGATCTTCCGGCGTTGAAGGCGTTTTGGCCTCAAAGGTGCGCTGCGTTTTCTCATCATGCAGCAGAAGATCGGTGAACGTGCCACCAACGTCGACGCCTAGTCTCATGTCAATTCCTCTATGCGCATTGTCATCTCCATTTCGCATGGGTCTCCAAAAGGATGTTGCATGCGTATTCAATTCAACATAGATTGCCTTTCTCCCCAATCGCAACAGGAAAATGCGCTGGGTGCCGACATTTTTCTCCGCCGATCCGGGTCGTCCGCATCATCGCCACCATGCCTCGGGACTGAAAAACGCCAATGAACGCAAAAACGCTTTACGAAAAAGTCTGGCAGAGCCACGTCGTCAAGGAATATGACGATGGAACGTCGCTGCTCTACATCGACCGCCACCTGGTTCAGGAGGTATCAAGCCCGCAGGCTTTTGCCGGCTTGATAGAGCAGAACCGGCCTTTGGCGCGGCCATCTGCGCACATTTCCGTGGCTGATCACGCTGTGCCAACTCGCGATAGGCATCTGCCATTGGCCGAAGGTCTGGCCTCGCGGCAGGTGGCGCGCCTTATCGAAAACTGCAAGCACTTCGGCATCGACTATATCGAAATGACCGACGATCGGCATGGCATCGTCCACGTTATCGGACCGGAACTGGGCTTCACACTACCCGGCGCCACTCTGGTTTGCGGCGACAGCCACACCTCGACCCACGGTGCATTCGGCACCATCGCCTTCGGCATCGGTGCGAGTGAATGTGAATGCGTATTCGCCACCCAGACACTGCGTCAAAAAAAGCAGAAGACAATGCGCGTCACGCTCAATGGCGCCTTGCAGTCGGGCGTCGCCGTCAAGGACATCATTCTGGCGCTGATTGCCAAGATCGGCACCAATGGTGGTGTCGGCTATGCAATTGAATATGCAGGTGCGGCAATCGCCACACTGTCCATGGAAGCACGCATGACCTTGTGCAACATGTCGATCGAGGCTGGCAGCCGGGTCGGCATGGTTGCACCTGATGAAACCACATTCTCCTACCTAAAGGGTCGACCACTGGCACCCACGGGCAACGCTTGGGACGCTGCAATCGCCCATTGGCGGAGCTTGCCAAGCGAACCTGACGCAGTGTTCGACCGCGAGGTCGAGCTTGACGTTGCGACCCTGTCGCCGCACGTGTCCTGGGGAACCAACCCCGGAGAAACCAGCCCGGTATCTGATCATGTCCCGGACCCGGCCAGCGAATCCGATCCAGTCAGGCGCGGCAAGATCGAACGCAGCCTTGCCTATATGGATCTGAAGGCTGGCATGCCTTTGGAAGACATCAGGATTGATCACGTCTTCATCGGCTCCTGCACCAATGGGCGGCTTGAGGATATGCGCATTGCCGCATCAGTCCTCAAAGGCAGACGGGTAGCTCCAACAGTGACAGCAATCGCCGTGCCTGGCTCTGCCAGTGTAAGACTGCAAGCGGAGGCCGAGGGTCTCGACCTCATCTTCAAAGAAGCGGGTTTCGAATGGCGCGCGTCCGGATGCTCCATGTGCGTGGCCATGAATGATGACCGGCTCAAGCCCGGCGAGCGCTGCGCGTCTACTTCCAACCGCAATTTCGAAGGTCGCCAAGGCCAGGGTGGCCGCACCCATTTGATGAGCCCCGCCATGGCTGCAGCCGCGGCAATTGCCGGCCACTTGATTGATGTGCGCAAATTGGGATCTACCAACTGATGCAGAAATTCACGAAAATCACCAGCGTGGCCGCTGCGCTGCGCGAAGCCGATGTCGATACAGATGTCATTTTCCCGGCCCGCTTCCTGCTGCTGCTCGACAAGGCCGGCCTAGGAAAGCACTTGTTCCACGAACGGCGCAATGCCAGGGGTGGTGGCAAGACCGACTTCGTGCTCAACACAGCTCCCTTCGACAAGGCGGAAATTCTGGTTGCAGGCTCCAATTTCGGCTCCGGCTCAAGCCGCGAACAGGCCGTTTGGGCGCTCACCGATTTTGGCATCCGGTGCGTCATTGCGCCAAGTTTTGGCGAGATCTTCTATTCCAATTGCTTCAAGAACGGCGCCTTGCCGCTGGTCATTGAGGGCGACGCTCATGAACGCGTAATGCTGGCCGCGGAAAGCGGCAAGCCCCTGACCGTCGATCTGGAAGCCCAGACAGTCGTGTTGCCCGATGGCGAAGGCATCGGGTTCGAAATCGATCCCTATCGGCGACGGACGTTGATGCTCGGCCTTGATGAAATAGGCAGCATTCTTGCCGACGATGCCTCAGAGATTGCAGCATTCGAGGCCGGCCATCGCAAAGATCAGCCCTGGCTGTTTCTCGATGATGGACGGCTCGAACGTCTGTTCTCCGGAACACGGTCCAGCTAAGTTTCAGTTATCAACTTCTCCCCTGGCGGGTCCCAAGCTCGTCACTTCACACTACAGGAACCAAGAATGAGCAAACCAAGTCTCAAGGCCGCGCTCGAATCCGGTCAGTTTGTTCTTGCGCCGGGCATCCACGACATGATCACCGCCGCCGTCAGCAACAAGATCGGTTTCGATTTCGTCTATGCTTCTGGCTACTGGATGACGGCGTCGGCGCTTGGCCTGCCGGATGCAGGCATCGCAAGCTACACCCAGATGGTCGATCGCGTCGCCACACTCTGCCGGACGTCCAATGCTGGCGTCATTGCGGATGCCGACACCGGCTATGGCGGCCTTCTCAACGTGCATCACACCGTCCGCGGGTATGAAGAGGCGGGCGTCGTGGCCATTCAGATCGAGGACCAGGAGTTCCCGAAGAAATGCGGCCACACGCCGTTCAAGCGCGTGGTGCCGATGATAGACATGGTCGAGAAGATCAAGGTCGCGGTGGAAGCACGACGCAATCCGGAAACCCTGATAATCGCCCGTACCGATGCGCGTCAGACAGACGGTTTCGAAGGTGCCATGAAACGTGGGATCGCCTATGGCGAGGCGGGAGCCGATGTCGTCTTCCTCGAAGCGCTGGAAAGCGAAGACGAGATGCGCGACGCCTGCAGCCGCATATCCAAACCGATGATGGCCAACATGGCCGACGGCGGACGCACACCAATCCGCTCCAAGGAAGAGCTGCAGGCAATGGGCTACAACATGGCGATTTTCCCCGCCGCCACCGGCCTTGCAGCAGCAGCAGCAGCCGAAGCCGTTCTCAAGCTTCTGAAGAACGAGGGAACGTCGCTTTCGCCAGATGTGCCCCTGTTCAATTTCAGCGAATTCAACTCTCTGATCGGCTTTGACGAGGTCTGGGAATTCGAACGGCGCTGGGCACGCGATCCAAAGGTAACGACCGAATGAGCAAGGTCGCATGTATCGGCGCGGGGACGGTCGGACGGGCATGGGCCGTCGTCTTCGCCCGCGCTGGCCATGAGGTGAAGCTTTTCGACTCGCTCGAGGGTGAGGCTGCCGGCCGAGCGATGGCTGGGGCCAGGCGAACCTTGGAGCTCTTTGACGAAAATGGCATGTTGGACGAGCCGGTCGACAATGTGCTCGACCGTATCATCCCGTCACCCTCGATCGCCGAAGCGGTAGTAGGTGCGGATTACGTTCAGGAAAGCGTACGCGAAGATACCGACACCAAGAGACAAGTCTTCGCGGAAATCGCCGCCCATGCGCAGCCGGATGCCGTATTGGCCTCCTCCACTTCTGCCATACCCGGCTCGGACTTTCTGGGCCATGTCGTCAATCCTGACCGCGCCTTGGTGGTCCACCCCGTCAATCCGCCCTCACTGATCCCGTTGGTAGAATTGTGCGGCACAAAGTGGACGAGCCCGGATGTGCTGGAACGCGCCCGTGCATTCATGACCGAGGCCGGCATGCGGCCGATCGTGGTCAAGAAGGAAATTGACGGTTTCACTCTCAACCGCCTTCAGTTTACGCTTGTAGCCGAGGCGCTACATCTCGTTGGTGAGGGCTATTGCACGCCGGAGGATATCGATGCGGTTCTGACTGACGGCCTGGCGCTCCGCTGGGCCTCTATGGGGCCCTTTGAAGTCGCCCACCTCAACGCCCCGGACGGGCTGCAGGGGTTTGTCGACCGGCTCGGTCCGATGATGCGCCATCTCGGCAAATCAGCCCGGACCGACTACGACTGGACGCCGGAACAGATTGCCGATGCTCATGCAAGGCTCGAAAGCCGGATCCCGGGCGACATGATCGCACAACGCCAGGCCTGGCGTGACAGCCGCATTCTTGCGCTCCGGCGCATGAAGCGGGACGTCACAGACCCCCTCGCCTGATACTTACACCACTTACGTGGCGCCGATCCGGCCCGCGTACCGGTTTTGAACGGAGACTTGATGATGAAATACCTCAAGCAAGGCAAGCAGGCCGAGGCAATCGCGAATGAGGACAGCAAGGTCCGCGCGACCGTCGAAAGCGCGTTGGCAGACATCGCCGCTCGCGGCCATGCCGCTGTACGCGAGATGTCGGTCAAATTCGATGGCCTGGATCGCGACGACTACCGCCTGAGCGATAGCGAGATCAACGATTGTCTGAGTCAGCTGTCCCAGCGAAACATCGATGACATCAAGTTTGCACAGACACAGGTGCGCAATTTCGCCGAACACCAGCGCGACGCAATGCTTGATATCGAAGTCGAAACGCTTCCGGGCGTCGTACTTGGGCACAAGAACATTCCGATGAATTCGGTCGGCTGCTATGTCCCCGGCGGCAAGTACCCGTTGCTGGCGTCGGCCCATATGTCCGTCGTGACTGCCAAGGTTGCCGGCGTTCCGAGGATCATCACCTGCGCGCCGCCGTTCCAGGGCAAGCCTTCAGCGGCAATCGTCGCCGCTCAGCATCTTGCCGGTGCCGACGAGATCTACTGCCTCGGCGGTATCCAGGCTATTGGCGCAATGGCGCTTGGGACCGAGCAGGTCGCGCCGGTGGATATGCTGGTGGGCCCCGGCAACGCCTTCGTGGCCGAAGCCAAGCGCCAGCTCTACGGACGTGTCGGCATCGACCTATTCGCCGGTCCAACAGAAACGCTGGTCATCGCTGACGAAACCGTGGATGGCGAGATCTGCGCTACCGATCTTCTCGGCCAGGCCGAACATGGACCGAACTCGCCTGCAATCCTGCTGACAACCTCGGAGAAGCTGGCTCGGGAAACAATGGCCGAAGTGGAGCGCCTTCTCTCCATCCTGCCAACGGCAGAAATTGCCCGCCAGGCGTGGAACGATTACGGCGCGGTCATCGTCTGTGAAGACGACGCAGAAATGGTCAAGGTCGCCGATGACATCGCCTCTGAACATGTTCAGGTGATGACCAGGGATCCGGACTATTTTCTGGCCAACATGACCAATTATGGCGCGCTGTTCCTGGGCGCCAGAACCAATGTTGCCTTTGGCGACAAGGTCATCGGCACCAATCATACGCTTCCAACGAAAAAGACCGCGCGTTACACCGGCGGCCTCTGGGTCGGGAAATTCCTCAAGACCGTAACCTATCAGCGCGTCTTGACCGATGAAGCTTCAGCAATGATCGGCGAATACTGCTCGCGGCTCTGCATGCTGGAAGGGTTTGCCGGCCATGCCGAGCAGGCCAACGTCCGCGTGCGCCGCTACGGTGGCAAGAACGTTCCCTATGCGACGGCTGCGGAGTAACCGGTGAAGGATCTCGCCGAACTGTTCAGACTTGATGGAAAACGGGCTCTGGTAACAGGAGCCGGACGCGGAATAGGCCTTCATGCGGCCCGCGCACTGGCTGCTTACGGCGCGCATGTCACCCTCGTGGCACGCAATGAAGCAGAAATCGTTGACGCCGCAAAAGCGATCATCGAAGAAGGCGGGGACGCCGAGGCCATGGTCCTCGACGTCACTGACATCGACGACGTCCGGCGGAAGATAGAGGCCGCACCACCGTTCGACATTCTGGTCAACAACGCCGGCACAAACCGCCCGGGCCCCTTCGTTGAAGTCGAACCGGAAAGTTTTGACCTGGTCAATGAACTCAACGTCAAGGCTGCGTTCTTCGTGGCCCAGTCGGTGGCACGACGTCTTATAGAAGCCGGCCTTCCCGGCTCGATCATCAACATCTCCTCGCAAATGGGCCATGTCGGAGCCGCAAACCGGACAATTTACTGCACAACCAAATTTGCGGTCGAAGGGATGACGAAGGCGATAGCCGTCGAACTCGCCCCGCATGGCATCCGGGTGAATTCGATTTGCCCTACATTCATCGAAACGCCGATGACCGCGCCTTTCCTCGAGAACGAAGCCTTCAAGGCTTCGGTACTGTCGAAGATCAAGCTTGGGCGCTTGGGAACAGTGGAAGACCTGGCAGGCGCTCTGATCCTGCTCGCCGGCGACGCATCCGGCCTGATGACCGGATCTTCTCTTCTCGTCGATGGTGGCTGGACGGCTGAGTAACGCCAGATCCGCCTTGCCCTATGCCTTGAGCCCATCTGCCTTTGGGCTGAAGGCAAAGGAGACAACCAGCAGCACGAGACCGAATGCGCTGACTGCGTATTCCAGCGTATGGCCGCCGAACTCAGCCAGCGGCATGATCACCAGCAGACCCACCACAGCCCAGACGACCCTAAGCAACGGATTGAGCGGGCGGAGGCTGTGCCCCACAAGGCCACCAGTCACCAGCACCAGCGCCATCAGCGAACTGGCAAACACATAGCCGATGTGAAACCACGAACCGACGAGCAGGAGGCCCGGCTTGTAGATGAACAGGAACGGCAGGAAGTAGGCGATCCAGCCAAAGCGGAAGGCTTCCAGCTCGGTGGCGCTCTTTGTCGCCCCGGACAGGCTTGCCGCGGCAAAGCTTGCGAGCGCGATCGGCGGCGTTATCATCGACAGGATGCCGTAATAGAGCACGAACATATGCGCGGCGATCGGCTCGATGCCAAGCTGCACCAGTGAGGGTGCTGCCAGCGACGCCAGAAGCAGGTAGACACCCGTTGTTGGCAGGCCAAGCCCCAGGACAATGCTGATGGCCGCAGTCAGCAGCAGCAGGCCGAACATGCTTTGCCCGCCGAAATCGAGCAGATACAGAGACAGCGCAAATCCGAAGCCGGTGGTCGAGATCAGCCCGATGATCATTCCCGCGACCGCGGTGATCAGCAGTACATCGCAGGTGTTGCGTCCCGTATCGATGACAGCCGTCAGGATCTGTCCCGGAGACATGCCCTGCTTGCTCCCCCTGCTGATCCCGATGGCAAGACCACCAATGATCAGCGCCACTATGGCCCACACTGCCGCCACCTCAGCCCGCATATTCCAATGGAATATACCGGTCAGGAGCACGCCAAAGGCGATGATGGCCAGCCAGCCTTCCTTGACGATGGTGACCATCGTATTGCGCTGAATGTCCTTCAGCGAGGCAATGTTGTCGCGCCGTGAAATGAAGTCGATCTGAACATAGAGAGACAGGTAATAGAGGATCGCGGGTAGCAGCGCTGCCAGCAAGACGGTCTTGTAGGGAACCTGAAGGATCTCAGCCATCAGGAAGGCGGCAGCTCCCATGACTGGCGGCATCAACTGCCCGCCGGTCGAAGCAACAGCCTCGATACCGCCAGCCTGAGCAGCCTTGAACCCGGACCGCTTCATCAAAGGAATGGTCATGATTCCGGTCGACATCACATTCGAAACAGCACTTCCCGATACGGTGCCGAAAAGCGCTGATGCGGTGACCGCCACTTTTGCGGCATTGCCTGGGCCGTTGCCTGCAACGCGCATGGCAAGCTGGGTAAAGAAGTCGCCACCGCCGCACGCCATCAGCAGACCGCCGAACAGAACGAACACCACCACGACAAAGGCCGCGATCTGCAGCGCCTGCCCCCAGACCGCAGAGGAATCCGCACCGATGAAACGCAGCACGTCAGCCGCAGCCATCGGCCGTCCCTGCAACGGGCCAGGCACCCAATCGCCGAAGACGGCATAAAGGAAAAGCACTGCGAAGATGAAGATAAGCGTCCAGCCAACCACCCGCCGCAATGCCTCGAGCGTGAGCAGGGTCACAGCAATACCGATCAACAGCGTTTCTGTCGGAAACAGATGCGTCGCTTCGGAAAGAACCGGGAAACGGACAAAGATATAGCAACTCAGAGCAACCGAGATTGCAGCAAGCGCGGCATTGACTGGCACCGCAAGCGGCGAAGCCGATGTGTTCGGCCTGCAAAAGACCACGGCCAGCGCGGCACCCAACATCAGAACGACAATCTGCTCGGGATAGATGAGGAGCCCGAGCCGCTGTGGCACAGCCATCACCCACAGGACTGCCATGACGGGCACAAACAACGAAAAGGCCGAGGAGACCATATTCATTGCCCTGGTCATTTGTGCTTCAGCCAATTTATTGTCTCCATTCGCACCGCGTCGCGTTCACAGGGACGCCGCTCACTGAAACCCTTGTGAGCGGCGCTCTTTATTCAGATCATTGCGGCAAGCTTTACCTGCCACGGGATCGAGACAGGGCGGCTCAGTTGCCGGTCCAGATGCCCACGCTCTTGTAGAACTCGACGGCGCCGGGATGATACTCGAGCGTCGTCACACGGGCGAGCTTGGCAGGATCGAATTCACTCCAGATCGGTCCCGATTCCTGCAGGCTGGCCTTGCCTTCATACAACGCCTTGGCCACCTTCACGACCGTCTCGTTGGGGACGTCGACATTGGCAAACAGCGTGTAATCATAGGAGAAGATGACCGTATCTGCCGTGATACCGGCCGATTCTGGCAACTCGGTTCCTTTTTTCAGCGAAGTGCCAGGCAGGCTTTCCGATAGGATGGTCTCGTCGCCGTCCTTGTAGTCGAGGAAACGTACGCCGCCTGTCGAAGCTTCAATGTCGAGTGCCGATTGAGAACCAGCGGTCGCGATGGTCACGTCTGTGGTGCCGTCCTTGATCGCCTGAAACATGGCAGGAAAGTTCGCGATCGGCACGCTGGTTACGTCATCATAGGTAAGATCAGCTGTGGCAAGCGAGGCACGGACAATGAAATCGCCGAGCGAATTGGCCGGAAACCGCGGCACGCGCTTGCCCTTTAGGTCGGCCATGGTCTTCATGCCGGATTCGGCAGTGACCAGCAAACCGGCATTGAACGGAATGAGGGATGCGACCATGCGCAGGTTGGGATGCGGCTGGCCTTCAGACATGCCGGTCCCCGAGATTGCATAGGAAGTCTGCGGGAAGTTGGCGATACCGAATTCAACGCGGCCCGAATCCACCAGTGGCAGATACTGCGCCGTATTGGCCATCACCTGCGGCCTGACCATGAGATCGGAAAGCTCCGAGATAGTCTTCGCAAGAGCGATGGAAATCTGCGAGGTCGCGCCGCCCTTGGTCGTTGCCAGGCCGACTGTCTGGGCTGCGGCCGACCCGCAGACTGCGCCTGCCAATGCAACGGCGATTATCAAACGTTTCAACATTTCAAGTTCCTCTTGATAGCGTGTTCGAACGGTGAGAGGCCCTTGCCGTCCGCAGGAAAGGCCTGCGCAGCATCAGGCTGCGCAGGCCGTCTAAATTACTCGCACTTGTCGGCAGGAGCCGAGTCGAACTTTGTCCATTCGCCGTCCTTAATCTCGATGATGTAGCCCGGCAGCTCGGCATCATGACCATTAAAGCAGATGTTGTCGCCCAGAATACCGGAGAAAGTCACGCCTTCCATACCGGCGACAATCGCTTCGCGCTCTTCTTCGAGCTTCGCAGGATCGCCTGTCGTGCCAACCTTTTCCATCACCTGCTTCAGGAGAAAGAAGGTATCGTAGGCCTGCGCGTCGGAATGGTGGGCACCGGCTTTCTTGATACCGCGCTTGGCAGTTTCGGCGATGAACTTCTCGTTGAAGGCTTCTGAAGCGGGGCTGAAGCCCTTCCAGAAACCGGCGACCAGCATGGTGCCGTTGCCTTCAGGGCCGAACAATTCGACGACGTTCGGATCGGCAAAGATCTGCGAGCCGATGATCCGGCCCTTGTATCCCTGGCGGCGCAATTCGCCGATGACCTTGGAGGCCGAATCCGGCAGTGCAGCGATGGCGACGAGATCAGGATTTGAAGCCAGGATCTGGGCAGCCTGAGCCGACATGTCGAAGCTCTTGTACTGAACCGGAATCGGCTCGCCATGCTTGATGCCTGCCGCTTCCAGCAATGCCGGATAAAGCTTGGTGCCTGCAGCGTTCGAGACGACTTCTTCCGAGATATATACGATCTCGGCGGTGTCGGACTTGATACCGTTCGCCTTCAGCGACTTGAGTAGACGGCCGAACTGCTTGAATTCGTCCTCGGTGAGGCGCCAGCCATATTTGCGGCCTTCGGTCAGGCCCGGGGCAGATGCCGATGTCGGCATCATCAGGACTTTGAGGCGCTCTGCATCATTAAACGCAACAGCGGATTCGCCGGAAGAAAAAGGTCCGACAATCGCCAGAACACCATCATCCTGCGCCAACTTGCGGGTACCGACAGATGCCTGCTTCGGATCCGAGCCCGTATCAAAGCGGATGACTTCCACCTGCTTGCCGTTGATGCCGCCTGCAGCATTGATTTCATCAACTGCGATGTCGACAGCTGTCAGCGTCGGCTCGCCTGCGCTTTTGAGAAAGCCGGCGGTAACGACAATATTGCCGATCTTGATGGTATCCGCTGCCCACGCGGTGCTTGCCAGAAGCGACAACGCGCCCGCGGCCAGGATTGATTTGATGTTCATGAATAGTCTCCCTTGGTTGATAGTTCCGTTGTTGTTTTGGTTTCGTCCGGCGTCACGCGTCTGTGCCCGTGAAAAGGGTCGCCGAATTTTCATGTCCGCCGCCGAGATACGCCTCGGTAAGAGCGGCATTCTTGGACAGAGCCTCCGCACTGTCTTCGATAACAACCTTGCCGAGCTCGAGGACATAGCCTCGCGCGGCAACGTCCAGTGCCATGGTGGTATTCTGTTCAACGAGCAGAATGCTGATGCCGCTTTTGTTGAGTTCCACGATCAGATCAAACAGGCGCGACACGAAAAGCGGTGACAATCCAAGCGACGGTTCATCAAGCATGATCAACCGCGGGCGGCCGACCAGCGCTCGACCGATTGCAAGCATCTGTTGCTCGCCGCCTGAGAGGACACTCGCCTTCATGTCGCGACGTTCGGCCAGATTGGGAAAGCGGTCGTAAACGGCATCCAGATCGCGCGACACGTCGCGGTCCGAGCGCAGATACACTCCCATCTGAAGGTTCTCATGCACCGTCATGGATACGAAAATCTGGCGGCCTTCCGGCACCAGCATCATACCGGCACTAACGCGCGATGCGGGGCTGGAACCTGAAAGTTCCTTTCCGTCGTAGGTGATCGTTCCGGAAGCCGGACGAACCGCACCCTGCAACGCTCGTAACAACGATGTCTTGCCGGCGCCATTTGCGCCCAGCACGGTGACTATTTCGCCTTCGCCAACGCTCAGATCAACAGCCTTGACCGCGTGCGTACGGCCATACCGGACATCAAGCCCTTTGACATCAAGCAACATCGGTCGCCTCCTTCGCTGAATCAGCCTTTCCGGCATGACGCATGCCGAGATAGGCTTCGAGCACGGCTGGGTCTTTTTGAACGTCCGCGGTGGGGCCGTCGTAAATCTTCTCACCGAAATTCAGCACGACGGCATGATCGCAAAGGCTGCGGACCAGGCTCATGTCGTGCTCGACGACTATCAGCGTGACCCCGCTCGCAGCGATCTTCATGAGGAAGTCCTTGAGATTGGCAGTCTCGGTGTTGTTGAGTCCGGCTGCCGGCTCATCGAGCATCAGGATCTTCGGCTTCGCAACGAGTGCGCGCACGACCTCGATCTTCTTGCGGATGCCGTATGGCAAGGTGGCCACAACTTCGCCCGGAAACGTGCCGAGCCCCATCTGATCGAGCAGGTCTTCCGCTTCCTGGCGCCATTTGGATTTACCCAGAAAGGACAATGGCGACAACATGTCCTTGAGGCTTCCGGCCCGGGACTGCTGGCCGAGCATAACATTCTCAAGCACCGACAGATGCGGCATCAGGCGTATGTTCTGGAAGGACCGTGCGATACCAAGACCAATTCGCTCACGCGATGGTGTGGCCGAAATTTCCCGGCCTTCCAGCCGGATTTCACCTTCGGAAGGCTCATACACACCCGAGATCAAGTTGAAGATGGTTGTCTTTCCGGCACCGTTCGGACCGATCAATGCCATACGAGCGCCAGCGGGCACATCGAAACTGACATCGCTGATAACTGCGAGACCACCGAAGTTTTTTGAAACATTGGTGAGTGACATCAAAGCGGTCATGCCAGCGCCCCCTTGCCTTTGCTTGATCGACGGAAGCTCAGACGCTCGATCATTGTCCGCGTAATCAGGCCTTCCGGCCGGAATACCATCATGGCAATTGTCAGGGCGCCAAGGATGACAAAACGCCAGGAGTCGTCTGGCGCATCAATGGCGCCTTCAACACCGGCCAGACCATAGAGCGCACTTTTCAGCGCAGGCAGGATTGTCCTGAGAGCTTCGGGAAGCAGCGTGAAGAATGTGGCGCCGGCAAGAGGACCCCATGCCGTCTGTGTTCCACCGAGCAGCACGTAAAGCAGCACATAGATCGAAACGAGCGCATTGAAGCTCTGGATTTCGACATAGTTGAACGAATGTGCATAAAGTCCGCCTGCCAGGCCGGCGAGAGCGCCGCCAATGGCGAATGCGGCCACCTGAACATAGCGGACATTGACGCCCATCAGGTCAGTCACGACCTCATCGTCATGGGCCGCACGCATCGTCAGACCAAAACGTGTCGACATGATATAGAAAACGAACACCGTGACGACAGCAGCAGCTGCCACTGCAACATGCCAGTCAATAAATGCCGGAACCGACAAACCCATCGCACCGCCGAAGGTGTCGGAATTCAGGATAAGCCCTCCGATAACCTCTGCAAAGGCAAACGTCGCCAGAACAAGATAGACCCCGCGGGTCCGCAACAGCGGAAACGCGATCAGAAACCCGGTTATTCCGGCGATCGCCATGCCGACACCGATTGTGATCGGAACCGGCAGTCCGAATGACGCGGACATGAACGCGGCGCCATAGGCACCGATTGCCTGGAACCCGGCACCACCGAGGTTGAGTTGTCCTGTCGCTACAGGAAGAAAGATCCCGTAGGCAAAAATGATGTTGATCGCGAGGATCGTGAGAATACCTGCCCAATAACCGCTCATCTTCAGAGCTTCCCCTTGCCGATGGAGTTGTGGCCAAACAGGCCTTGCGGGCGAACAAACAGGGTCAGCAACAAAAGCCCCCATACAGCAACCTGTACCGTGTCCGCACCAAAGAAGTGGATCGTCATCATCTCGATCAGTCCGACGATGAGGCCTCCGAGTACAGCACCCCAGATCGAACCGAGCCCACCGACGACCATGCCGGCGATTGCCTTGGTGCCAATATCCTCGCCCATCTGCGGCGAGACCTCGCCATAGTTGACAGCAAACAATGCGCCGGCCAGGCCGCACAACAGGCCTGTGAGCATGAAGACGATCGGCACTACACGCCGCGTGTCGACGCCCAGAATGTTTGCCGCATCCGGATTTTCGGCGATGGCGCGCAGGCCGCGACCGATCCGGCTCTGCTTCAACAGCCACGTCAGTCCGACAACAATGAGGATGACAAGGAAAAGGCTTACCAGTTGCGGAATGCGGATGAAAATGCCGCCCAAATTCATTGTGAGGTCAGCGCTCGGCCCCGGAAACCGCTGTGCATCGGTGCCGTAACCGATGCGGACCAGGTTTTCGAGAACAAGCAGGAAACCGAGCGACGAGACCAGTGGAATGGCGTGCTCCGTTGAATCGCCATACTTGGTCTTGAGGTATCGGAAGGTGAACCGCTCGACGATCAGCGACGCCACGATCGAGGCAAGAATGCCAAACAACAAAGCCAGCGGCCAAGGCAATGGTCCCGACAGTTCGAACGGAAGGCCCCAGTAGGCAAGTGCCCAGCCTATCATTCCCGCCAGCATGAATAGGGTAGGAATGGTGAAATTCAGAAAATTGAGCACGCCGATCGTCAACGTGAAAGCCACGGCAACCGTGACGTAGACGCTGCCGAGCATAACCCCATTCAGCAATTGCTGTATCAACAACATGAGCTTCTCTCTCGTTTTTGTATACAAACAGGACCAAAGCGATCAGACAAAACGGCTGCCCGAATGGCGCATCAATCGATCGCCTGTCGCCCAAATCCCACCGGACTCAGATGATGAGAAAAGCTGGATCAGACCAATATTCATTGGTTTTCAACGCGTGTATTCCCTCATTATACGCCTTTTTGGCGCATTTTCTTATTGCCGTCGCGCTTTCTGCGCGTTTCGTCATTCTTGAACATAACGACAGGATGGCACTTGAAGACCGGCCTGACGCATTTCCCAGATAATCACGACATTTTGAATTTTCTGCTTTAAATGTCGTGACATGTTGTACACAATGATTTAGCCCTTGAGCCTTGTCAAGCGGAACATTGATGGAGAGAAATTCACAATGACGGCGAAAAAAGATCGCGTATTGATCGTTGGAGCAGGCCCCGTAGGCCTCGTCTCGGCATGCTGCCTGTCACAGGCCGGTATTCCGGTTACAATTGTAGAGACAAGTCGCGAACTACCGAGTGATCTCCGCGCATCCACCTTCCATCCACCCACCCTCGACATGCTGGATCGCTTCGATGTCAGCAAGAAGCTCGTGGAACGAGGCCTGGTGTGCCCTCAATGGCAGTTCCGTGACCGGACCGAGGGGGTTATCGCAACCTTCGACCTTGGCTTGCTCGCAGGAGAAACAAACCATCCGTACCGTCTGCAATGCGAGCAGTGGAAGCTGTCTGAAGAGCTGCGCAGTGTAATCGAGGCGGATAGCCAGATCGATCTGATTTACGGCGCCCGAGCGACAGATGTGCGCCAGGATGAAGCCGGCGTTACGCTGACCGTTGAACACACCGATGGTACCAGTGAGGATCTTTCAGGATCTTACCTGATTGCCTGCGATGGTGCCCACAGCGTGGTCCGGAAGACACTTGGAATTTCTTTCGATGGCCTCACCATCCCCGAGATATTCCTGTCGATGTCAACGACCTTCGACTTCGTTGAGGCAATCCCGGATCTGGCGCCCATCGCCTACCTGACAGATCCGAGCGAATGGGCGGTCCTGCTGCGCACACCCTCACTCTGGCGCGTTCTTCTGCCAACAGATCCAAACCAGACTGAGGAGCAGATCAAGGATCCCGAGACAATGGAACGCCGACTGCAGGCACTTTGCCCCAAGTCAGGCCCCTACGAACTTGTGCACTCCACTGCCTACCGCGTGCACCAGCGTGTCGCCGCTGCCTACGTGGCTGGACGGGTGTTCCTGGCCGGGGATTCGGCCCATCTAAACAATCCGCTCGGCGGAATGGGCATGAATGGCGGCATCCATGACGCAGTCAACCTGTGTGACAAGCTCGTCGATGTCTGGAACGGCAAAGCGCCACTTGACGTCACCGAACGCTACAACCGTCAGCGACGCAAGGTGGCAATCGAGACTGTGCAGGAACAATCTCTTCGCAACAGGAAGATGATGGCGGAAAACGACCCCGCTGCCCGCGCCGCCTACCACGATGAGCTGCGCCGTATCGCCGACGATCCGGCGGCCCACAAGGATTACCTGATGCGCTCCTCGATGATCCAGTCGCTTCGTGATCTCGAGAACGTTGCCTGACGCAAACCGGGCACGTCACACTATAATGAAAAGGACACTTTGAAATGGTCGACAGTCTCGGTTACCGGCGCAAGTTCGGCGTCATCGCACCTTCTACCAACACATCAGTTCAGCCAGAGTTCGACTCGATGCGACCGGTCGGAGTGACCAATCATTTCTCGCGCATCACCATCCCGGATGATCCGGTTAGGAACGACGAGGATTTTCTCGCGCTGATTGACAATATTCGCGGCACGATCATGGACTCCATCGATTCCCTGATGACCTGCAGCCCCGACCATCTGGTGATGGGGATGTCGGCGGAAACCTTCTGGGACGGCCTTGACGGGTCGGTGGAGTTGCAGAAGCGTGTCGAGGCACGGGCCGGCGTCAAGGTGACGATGGGATCGGATGCCTGCCAGGCAGCGCTTTCGAAATACGGCAGCATCAAGCGTATCGGCGTCGTCACGCCATACATGCCTGTGGGCGACCAGCAGGTGATCAAGTTCTTCACCGATTGCGGCTACGAAGTGGTTCATCTCAAGGGCCTCAAATGCCCGAGCCCGATGCAGATTGCTCATGTCAGCGAGCAGGAACTGCGCGACAGCATCAACGAGGTCAACGACGATAGCGTCGAGGCGATCGTCCAGGTCGGCACCAACCTCGCGATGGCTCGCCTTGCAGGCATCGCCGAATTCTGGCTCGACAAACCGGTCATCGCCATCAACACAGCGACCTACTGGTACGCGCTGCGCGAGAACGGCATCGAGGACAAGGTTCAGGGCTGGGGCTCGCTCCTGTCGCATCACTGAGACCACTTGCGGGAACAACGACATGAATTACGATTTCATTCCGATCAGCGAACGCAAGCCTCTCAAATGGCCCAACGGCAAACGACTGGCGATCATTCTCACCACCAATTTCGAATATTGGGATCCGGTGCGCGATACGCCAAAGCCATACTATCCGGGTGGCCCGAGCATTGTTGGCGGCGACCTGCCAGGCAACGTCTATGACAATGCCAACTACACCTGGCGTGAATATGGCCAGCGCGTTGGCGTCTGGCGCATGTTCGACATCTTTGATGCGGAAGGCGTGCCCTCCAGTTGCACAATAAACGCCAAGATGGCGCTGGAACGGCCGCAGGTCGTCCAGGCCGCGCTTGACCGCAAATGGGAAATCGTCGCCCACAATTATGTGCAAAGCGAGTTGCTCACCGACAACATGTTCGACGAAGACGCCGAACGCGAAGTGATCCGCGCCACGCTCAAGGTCTACGAGGAGTTTTGCGGCTACAAGGCAAAGGGCTGGCTTTCCAGTTCTCTGCGTTCGACGCTCAACACCATCGACATCCTGGCGGAAGAAGGTCTGTTCTTCACCTGCGACCTGCTCAATGACGACCAGCCCTACATGGTCAAGACCCGCAGCGGCAAGCCGATGGTCTCGATCTCCTACACCTCGGAAGTCAACGACTTCAGCTTCCTGCGCCAGGGTCTCGGGGCCGAAGGCGGTCTGCAGATGTTCAAGGAGCAGTTCGACTGGCTCTATGCCGAGAGCGCAACGACCGGCAAGTTCATGAATGTCGGACTGCATCCGCACGTCATCGGTCAGCCCTACCGGATTCGCGCATTGCGCGATTTTATCCGCTACGCCAAGCAATTTGACGATGTATGGTTTGCCACGCGCGAAGAAATTGCCGCCTGGTACATGCAAAACCATGCGAGCCATATTGAGGTAGACTGACAATGACGGACTTTGCGGGCGATGACATCCTGAACAAGACCGACGCAGGCTTAAGCCACAGCGACGACATTGAGGCACAGCGTCCCGCTGAGAAAGCCTATCAGGGTATTCGTCATGCGATTCTGAACGGACAGCTGAAGCCGGGCGATCATCTGCCAGAAGAAATGCTGGCGTCCATGACGGGCACCAGCCGAACGCCGGTTCGGGATGCGTTACGACGCCTTGTCAATGAAGGTCTGGCGACAGCCAACAACCGCCATCGTTTCGTGACGCATTTCTCTCCAGATGAGGTCTCGATCATCTTCGACATCCGCGCGCAACATGAGAGTTACGCCGCGTCCATTGCCGCGCAGAAGATCACCCCTGCGGAACTCGCCAAGCTGCAGCAACTGATCGACGCCATGGCCGAACTTGAGACGGATCCAAGCGACAGCGTCGAACGCTTCCTGGCGCTCAACACCGAGTTCCACGCCGTTATTGTCGACGCGGCACGCTCAACCCAGCTGAAACGCCTGACTGCACCAGCAGCCGCACTGCCGCTGATTTTGGTCAAGCAATTTGTCATGGATCAGCGTGTCGATGTCGTGCGCTCCAACCGGCAGCACCGCGATATTCTCGCGGCACTCACCGCACGTAACAGCGAATGGGCGGCAGCAACACTGTCCGGCCATATCCTCTCCACCAAACCCAAGCTGCGCGACGCCGCTCGCACACCAAAATGATTTTCTGAGGATTTCTGCATGTCCGACCTTCGTGAACAGCTCAACCGGACCCCACTGCGATTGAGCGGCTACGTTGCCGATCGCTTCACCGCCTCTTCGGGATCAGAAGAGATTGGCGTGTTCGACCCGACAACCGAAAAGCAGGTCGCAACGCTGTTTGAATCCTCCGCCGACGAGGTGGATGCGGCTGTCTCGGCCGCCCGCATGGCGTTCGACAAGGGTCCATGGGGCCGCGCCACTGTCGCCGAGCGTCAGCTGGCGTTGAACGCCATACATGACGCCATCCTTTCCCATGCCGACGAACTGGCCCTGTTGGAGACCATCAACACAGGGATCCCCCTCGCCCAGACGCGCACTGTTCACATTCCCCGTGCCGCATACAATTTCCGTTTCTTCGCCGAGTACATCAATCAGGCCGGAGGCGACGTGTTTACTCAGGAACCAGGCCTGATGAGCCTGGTGACCTATGAGCCAATCGGCGTCTGCGCGTTGATTGGCCCCTGGAACATGCCGCTCGGATTGACCGCAATGAAGATCGCCGGAGCGCTGGCCTTCGGCAACACCTGTGTCGTCAAGCCATCGGAACTGACACCGCTCACCGTCACCCGCCTGTTCGAGATCATAGAGGGTATCCTGCCCGAAGGTGTGATGAACCTGGTCAACGGTCGCGGCCATGTGACAGGCACCTCGCTCGTCTCTCACCCCGGCATTGACATGGTATCCTTCACCGGCGGAACGGTTACCGGTGCGGCGATCCTCGGGTCACTCGCCAAGGGGATCAAAGGGTCCGCAATGGAACTGGGCGGGAAGTCCGCTAACATCGTCTTCGCCGATTCCGATTTCGAGCAGGCAGTCGATGCCGCCCTGATGAGCTCATTCATGAACAACGGCCAGATGTGTCTGGCCGGCAGCCGGATTTTCGTCGACCGCAAGATTTCCGATCGTTTCATCGACAGCTTCACGCGCAGGGTGAAGGCGCTGAAGATCGGGGATCCTGCCTTGAGCGGCACAGAGATCGGCCCCATGATCAACCACTCCCAAAGGGAGCGCATGGAACGCTATGCGGGAAGCGGACTTGGCGAAGGCGCCACTCTGCTCGCTGGGGGCCATCGCTGCGCCAATCTCAACACCGGCTTCTTCTTCGAGCCTACCGCCATGTTGGCACCGACCAACGAACTGGCCATCTGTCAGGAAGAAATCTTCGGACCCTTCGCCGCTCTTCAGCTGTTTGATGACGAGGACGAAGTGATTGCCAAGGCCAATGATAGCGATTTCGGTCTCGTCGGCTATGTCTGGACCGAAGATCTCAACCGCTCGATGCGCGTGGCATCGGCGCTCCGCACAGGAACAGTTCTGGTCAACACCCCTATCGTGCGGGATCTGAGAACCGGCTTTGGCGGCTACAAGCAATCCGGTCTCGGCCGCGAAGGCGCCAAGGGATCACAGGCTATGTTCACCGAAATGAAGACCACGATCATCGCCCGCGAGCCACGCAAGATGCCACGCATGGGCATGGCCGGAGCATGATCGATATGTCCGATACCTATTCATCGCTTGCCGGTCGGACTGTCATGGTGACCGGAGGCTCACGTGGGCTTGGGCGGGAAATGGTTCTTGCGCTCGCAGCAGCCGGCGCGTCAGTCGCTGTCGTGGGCTCGCGCCCCGGCCCGGCGCTTGACGAGACTGTCGAAGAAGCCAACCGTCTCAATCCCGGCAAGGCAATCGCGATTGCCGCCGACGTTGCCGACTACGGTCAATGCGAGGCAGCCGTTGCGAAAGCGAATGAAGCCTTTGGGCACATTGATGTGCTGGTCAACAATGCCGGCCTCGGGATGCGGCGCGTCAGCGAAACCTTCAACACCGAGCCCACGCGCTTCTGGGAAACTGACCCGTTGGCCTGGAAGGACATCATCGATACCAATGTGAATGGCGCTTTCAACATGGCCCGTGCCCTGGTGCCCGGAATGGTGGCGAGGGGCTTTGGCAAGGTGATCAACATCTCCACCAGCGACCAGACGATGGTCCGACGAGGCTATTCGCCTTACGGTCCGAGCAAGGCGGCACTTGAGGCCATGTCCCGCGTCTGGGCGCAGGATCTCGAAGGCACCGGCGTCGATCTCAACGTCTACCTGCCGGGTGGCGCCGCCGACACCGATCTGTTGCCGCCGAGCGCCGACAAGAAAGGCGCCGATGGCAATCTGCTGCCGGCCGCCATCATGCGACGCGCAATTCTGTGGCTTGCGGACGACCAGTCCAACGGCATGACCGGCGGACGCTATATTGCCCGGCTTTGGGACGAGACCTTGCCATTCTCAGAAGCCGCCGCCGTCAGCCGTGTGCCGTCCGTCGCCAAGCCTGCGATCATGTGAGCGGATCCTGTCATGCTAAGCTTTGGCGCCGCCACAATCGACACTATCACGGATCTGGATCCCTTCGCTCTGCCGATCGATCTGCTGTTTCCCGGTCGAACTGTGGAAACACTGGAGCCAAACCGTGCGGCGCTTGCACCGCATCATGTGGATTTCGATGCCGGACAGATCGTGCTTGGCGTGCACAGTCATCTGATCCGGATTGGCGGCCGAAACGTTCTGATCGATACCTGTGTCGGTGAGCACAAGCCACGACCACGCCGTCCGGACTGGGACCAGCGCGCCTCGACCGGCTATCTGGAACGGTTGACCCGTGTCGGGCTGCGCCCCGAAGACATCGATATCGTGATGTGCACCCATCTGCATACCGATCATGTCGGCTGGAACACGCAGCTGGTCGATGGTCGCTGGGTGCCCACCTTTGCCAATGCCCGCTATCTGATCGGCCGCACTGAATTTGCCCATTGGCAAGCCGAGGAACAGGCATCGCCCGGCGTTCACAATCACGGCTGCTTCAATGACAGCGTCATGCCGATCATCGAGGCTGGCCTTGCCGAGTTTGTGGACGACGGTTTTGACATAGCTGCCGGCCTGTCGCTTGTCGCATTGCCGGGACATACACCAGGGCAGCTCGGACTTTGCCTGTGCCACGGATCACGACAAATGATCTTCTGTGCCGACGCCGTTCACAGCCCGGTCCAGGTCTTTCATCCCGACTGGGCGAGCCGTTTCTGCAGCGACCCGGCCATGGCAATCGTCACCCGGCAAGAGCTGTTCGAACGAATGGCGGGAACCGGTGACCTGCTGATCCCGGCGCATCTTCGCCATTTCTCCGCCATGCGCATTGAAGGTTCAAACGCGAGCTTTGTGCCGAGCTTCGTGCCATGAACAGCCAAGCCGCCCCGTCTTCAGTCTGCCGCTTGCTCGTGGCTGCGATGAATTCGCATCACATAGGTCATCTGGTCGGCCGGATGCCAGTTGAAGGACGCAATCAGAACGCCGCCTTCGGTCACATATCGGCGCAGCAGTTGCATCGACCAAGATCCCGGTTTCAAACCAAGCTGGCGGCTGAACTCCACCGGCATCGGCAGTGCGCGAATTTCCTGCACCACCTCTTCGATCGTCCCTTCTGCATGCCGCTCCAGAAGTTCGAAAAATGGCCCCTGATGCCCCGGAAACTGTTCGACCACATGTTCGAAGCGCTTCGGCACGTAGCTCTGGATATAGCAGATCGGCTTTCCGCCGGGTTCGGTCCAGCGCACGCCGTTGATGAGAATCCACTCCTCGCCGGCAAGTCCGCCAACAAGTTCGGCAAGCTCCTGATCAATCACGATGGTCTTGACGTCCATCACCACGTAGTAGGTCTCGATCGCCACCTGAAACAGTTCGTCGAGCGAGCTGAACGACTGGAAATAGGGCGATCGCGTGGTGTCCGAAATAACCCGCGTGCCAACCCCCTGCCGCCGTTCTACATAGCCGCGCTCGCGCAGATAGCGCAGTGCCTCGCGGATGGTCGTGCGACTGCTGCCAAATTCCGCAGACAACTCCTGCTCCGAAGGCATGAGGCTGCCAATCGGATACACCCCGTCGATAAGACGCTGCTCCAGGTTCTTCTGGATCTGCGCATAGCGGGGCAAGCTGTCGTTCAACAGGGTATCCTCTTCTGCGGCCATAGGGGTCTTCCGGTTTTCTCTCATAGGCTGAGCATACGCCCAGCGCGTTCAGATACAGTAATTTCGATCAGTAAGACACCGGGCCTTTCGCATGATTATGGGGATGACAGGGTGAATACATCACCTTGTCTGGACATTTGCTCTCAAAATTTTCTATTGGTACCAACAAGAGGATCCATCCATGCTTGAGCGGCACAAGTCGGCCTACAGTTCCAGAGCCAAGCTCGGCCTCATCACGCCGCCAACCAATACCGTCAACGAGGCGGAGTGGTCTCGGATGATGCCGCCGGGCGTGACTTTCCATACCCATCGTATGCCGCTGCATCCAGACACCACGAGCGAAGAAGGCAAGGCCGGACTGATGCGCGATCTCGAATCCGTCTTCGGCATGCTCAAGCCTGCACGCGTCGATGCCATCGCCTATGCCTGCACCGCAGGTTCGATGATCAATCCGGTCGAGTCGCTGCCCGAACACCTGACCAGCAGCATGGGGGTCAAGGCTGTTACGACTTCCGCCGCGATCATCCATTCCTTGAAGACCCTTGGTGCCGTCCGCCTTTCAGTTGCCACGCCTTACCACGACAAGCTAAACCACCACGAGACCGAATTTCTGCAGGAAAATGGCTTCACCGTGGAAAATCTCATCGGCCTTGGCATCGGCGCCAGCGGCCCGGCGGATTATGTCCGCATCGCCGAAACCCCGCTAGAAGAGGTCGCTAAACATGTCAGGGCGGCCTTTGTACCGGGAAGCGACGCCATTCTGATCACCTGCACCGACTTTCCCACCCTGCCGCTAATCGCGGAACTGGAGTCTGAATTCGGCGTGCCAGTTGTGACCTCAAACCAGGCGACCTTCTGGGCCATGCTCAGGGCCGTCGGGATCGAAGACCGTTTCGAAGGATTCGGCAGGCTTCTCGCTGACTTCTGACCACTCGAAAACACAAAAGACCACTTGAACAAGGAAGGAAAACCCATGGCAGACCCCCGTCTGAAACAGGCCATCGAGGCCAAGGAATTCATTCTCGCCCCCGGCGTCTTCGATCTCATTTCAGCGCTGATCGCCGACCGTTCCGGCTTCAAGGCACTTTACGTGACCGGCTACGGCACAGTTGCGTCCTACCTCGGACTGCCTGATGCGGGGATTGCCACCTATCGCGACATGATCGAGCGCATCGGCCAGATCGTGAAAATGACCAAGACCCCGGTTATTGCAGACGCCGATACCGGTTATGGTGGTCTTCTCAATGTCCAGCATACTGTGCGCGGCTACGAGGACGCTGGTGTCACAGCGATCCAGATCGAGGACCAAGAGTTTCCGAAGAAGTGCGGCCACACACCCAATCGCCGCGTCATCCCGCTCGAAGACATGGTGCGCAAGATCCGCGTCGCCAGTGACGCCCGGTCAAGCAGCGACTTCCTGATCATCGCCCGTACAGATTCGCGCACATCGCTGGGTCTTGATGAAGCTATCCGCCGCGGAGAAGCCTATCGTGAAGCCGGCGCTGATGTGGTTTTCGTCGAGTCCCCGGAATCCGAAGCGGAAATGCAGACTGTATCCGATCGCATTGACGCACCGCTGTTTGCCAACATGGTCAATGGCGGCCGCACGCCGCTACTCTCCGCCGACAGGCTGAAAGAACTCGGCTATGCCATCGCCATCCATCCGGCTTTGGGCTTCCTCAGCGTTGGCGCCGCACTCGACAAGGCCTACAAGGATCTTGCCGCCAACGGCATCACATCACCCGACATCGACCTTTATTCCTTTGCCGAATTCAACAAGCTGCTTGGTTTCGAGGATGTCTGGGAATTCGAGAAGCGCTACGCCGAAATCTGAGGGAGACAATCATGACCCAGAATCTCGATGACAACTACAAGATCGCCTATGATAACAAGGCAGGCTTCGGCAAATCACCTGCCTTGGTGATGGTCGATTTTGCTCACGGCTATTTCGACCCGGACTGTGTACTTTACGCTGGCGTAGACGATGCGCTGGCGTCGGCATTGCGCGTCCGCGAGATCGCCCATGAAATGGGAATACCGGTCATTCTGACCGAAGTGACCTATCAGAGGGGCGGCCTCAACGGAGGCCGCTTCTTCGAGAAAGCCAAGCCACTCTCCTGCTTCGTCAAGGGCGAGAAGACCGCCGAGTTTGCACAAGGCCTTGTGCCCCGCGATGACGAAATTATCGTCACAAAGCAGTATCCGTCCGCGTTCTTCGGCACATCCCTGGCCTCCACCTTGACAGCCATGGGGATCGACAATGTCGTCCTGACCGGGCTTACCACGAGCGGATGCGTGCGGGCATCCTGCGTGGATTCAATGTCGCACGGTTTCATCACCAGCGTTGTGGCCGACGCATGTGGCGACCGCCATCCTGCGCCGCACGAAGCCAACCTCTTCGACATGAATGCAAAATATGCAGACGTGGTTTCCGAGGCGGAAATCATCGCCTTCTTCCGCTCGCTCAAGACGGGCAAGCCCGATGCGTGACCCTCAGAAGGCACGCCGCGTCGCCATCCTTGGCGGCGCCGGCGGCATCGGCCGGGCGCTGGTCTCACAGCTCACGGCTCAGGGCGACGAAGTCGTCGTGCTGGATCTTGCTACGTCGCTTGAGCGGCATGCCCTCAACGCCAAGGGCATCGCCATCGATGTCTGCAATGAGCAATCCGTAGCCTCCTCCTTCGTAGAGCTCGCTCAGCATTGGGACGCGATCGACGGCTTCGTCAATCTGGCCGGCTACAACAGCGTGTTGCAGCCAATCGGTGACATGTCCGCCGCCTATTTCGACGAGATCACCGGTGGCAATCTCCGCGGCGCGTTTCTCGCGGCAAAGGCGGTCCTGCCGCTGATGGCTAATGGCGGCTCGGTGGTGATGATCTCATCGGGTCTGGCTTCAAATGTCCGGCCAGGCTACGGCGCCTATTCGGTCTCAAAGGCTGGCGTCATTGCCATGACCAAGGTTTTCGCGCTCGAAAATGCACCGCGGGTTCGTTTCAACGCCGTGGCTCCGGGACTGGTCGACACCGCCTTTCTGCGCGGCGGCACAGGTCGTTCGGCGGAAGATCAGGACGCCATCGTCAACCTTGAAGCCTATCGTGCGGCGACGCCGATGCAACGGTTGGCGCTGCCGGAAGACGTCACCGGGCCGATCGAATTCCTGCTGTCACCGGCAAGCGGATTCATGACCGGCCAGGTTCTTTGGGTCAACGGCGGCGGTTACATGCCGTAAAGCGGAAAAGCCTGCATTGAGCCTTGCCAATTGAGCGCACTCTGGCAAGGCGAACCGGCAATCATTTGACCGGAAAGCCTCGCGTCGCGTGCCTTCCAAGCGGCCTCGCAAAAGACGCAGTTCTCGGCCCTGCGTTTGTCCGATCATCAGGCAATGATCATCTCCACAATCTCACCTGACTGAATAACGAATGCACCGCCATTCACGGTAGACAAGGCTGTCGAATTTAAATATGACTATTTTTATCATGTATTTCTGATGGCCCGCTCCCGCCATTCGTGAGGGCCTTTGCCCTTTGCCAGTACGAGTATTGTTATGCGTAGACCTCATAGTGAAGAACTGCTTTCCGCTGAACCGGACACGACACGATCCGTGAGCGAACACCCCACGCCAGCGGAAGCTGAAGCGCTGGCCAAGGCGATCCCCTCGAGCACACTGTTTCAAAACCGCCGTGAAATCACCATCGCCCATGACGGCTCCCTGTACCGGTTGCGCATTACACGGCAGGGCAAACTGATCCTCAACAAATGATGTCGGGACGGCCAACGGCAGAATTGCAGCCGACCTTGCGCGATTACGAGAGCCGGGCTCGTCATATCCTGAGCGCTGACCGCTCGGCCTATTTCTTCGGCGGTGCTGCCGATGAACTGACACTTGAGGCCAATCAGAAGGCCTTTTCCAAGATCGAGCTTCTTCCCCGCATGCTGTGCGATGTGCGCGGTGGCTCATCCCGCCTGACACTTCTGGGTCAGGATTTGGCATCTCCCGTCCTGGTAGCGCCAGTCGCCTATCAGAAACTGGTTCATCCAGACGGGGAAGCAGCCATGGCAATGGGCGCTGCCGCCCAGGACACAGCCATGGTGCTGAGCGCGCAAAGCAGCATCGATGCCGCCGATGCCCGCGCAGCTGGCGCCAGTTGCACATGGTTTCAGCTTTATTGGGCGCCGTCACGAGAAGCCAATCTGGAGCTCGTTCGGGGAATGGCGGATCTAGGATTCACTGCGATCGTGCTGACCGTCGATGCCCCTGTGCAGGGCGTCCGCGACCGCGAAACCCGCATCGGTTTCCGGCTGCCGGCGGATGTTTCGGCGGTCAATCTCGCCCATATGCCGGTCCCACGCTTTGCACCACTGGAACAAACAGAGTCGATGCTGTTCGACCGTATCGCCCACGTCGCACCGGTTTGGTCTGATATTGAATGGCTTTGCCAAAACTCCCCCTTGCCGGTGATCGTGAAGGGCATTGTTCATCCGGGCGATGCCCGGCAGGCGATAAAGGCTGGCGCAAGCGGCATCATCGTCTCCAACCACGGCGGCAGGATACTCGATACCGTGCCTGCCAGCATCACACTGCTGCCTGCAATCGTGAAGGCTAGCGCCGGCGCCGTTCCTGTGTTGATGGATGGCGGCGTGCGGCGTGGCACCGATGCCTTGAAAGCGCTTGCTCTTGGGGCCACGGCGGTGCTTGTCGGACGCCCTGCAATTGCCGGCTTGGCTGTCGCGGGTGCTGCCGGCGTCAGCCATGTCCTCAGACTGCTGCGCGACGAGTTTGAGATCGCCATGATGCTGACCGGATGCCGCACAGTGCAAGAGATCACACCGGACATCATCTATCGACCAGACATCACCTAGCGAAACGAATAGCGGATGGGCGCCAGCAGCGTGAAGCTGTCGCCCTTGAGGTAGCTTGGCGGGGTCGGCAATTTGCCGATTTCATTGAAGACGGCCAACGCTGCCTCATCGAGCACCGGCGATCCCGAAGACGTCTCGACTTCGGACGACAGGATTGTCCCATACTGGTCGAGCGTGAACCGGACCCGCACTTCCCCTTCGGTCCGATCCTTGCGCGCGAGCGCCGGATACTTCCGTACCTTGCTGATCCTGAGCACGATATCGCGCTGCCACTGGCGCACTTCCGCTTTCTGTTCCGCGGTCAGCCCCTCGCCAGTCGCTTTGGTGGTTTCCGCGGTTTCTTCAGTCGCAACTGCAGCGACCGATGCATCCGCAGCATCACTTTCCTGAGCGCCTGTGGTGCTGGCCTGGTCAACATCTTCCGGTTTGTATTCGGCGGCGATCTCGTGCGCCAACTCTTCGGTCTCCTCGGCCGGCTCGGGACTGGCCACGCCAAATTTCAGGCTGTCATCCTCGACCTTGTAGGGGATCTGGCTGAGCACCGGCTCTTCCGCAGCCTTCGCCGGATCAACAACTTCGGGACTTTCCGTGACCGTCGGAGCTTCAGCAGACTCGTCCGCTGCAGCGCTGTCTTCGGCCATATCCGCAGGCGCCGCAATCAGGTCCGAGAGATCAAACATGATCGCGCCGGTGATACCGGTATCGACCTGCTGCTCGGCCACCTCGACGGGCTCGTCGCGCAACGCCAGATAAGCCAGCCCGCCATGAAACCCGACACTCACAACCGCAGCGCAGGCCCAGAACCAGATGCCAGATGTGGCCCGTTGATAGACCAGGCTCATGGCTCCTGCCCTGCGCCTGTCACTCCGCTAGCCGGGATTTGCCCATCCGGCGTGACAGCACTTTCATCGAGCCCAACCAGTCCGATCTTCAGGAACCCGTCAGCCCGCAGGATGTTCATCACGCGAATGAACTCACCATAAGGCACCGATTTGTCAGCCCGAATATACAGGCGCGTGTCGCGCTTCTGCATCGTGGCGATCCCCACATCGATATAGAGCCGCTCGAACGTCGTCTTGGCCTCTCCGATCGACAGCTCCAGATCCTCGGCTATCGTGATGAAGACCGGCTTGAGCGGCCGTTGCGGCGGCTCGGCAACGGCAACCGGCAACTCCACCGGAATATCAACCGTCGACAAGGGTGCCGCCACCATGAAGATGATCAACAACACCAGCATCACGTCGATGAAGGGCGTGATATTGATGTCGTGGCTCTCGGCCAGTTCGTCGTCGTCACCACCAATCCTGCCAGCCATGGTCGTTACTCCGCAGCCTCGGCAAGATCAGCCATCTGCGCGGCTGGTTTTGCCGTCGTCGAACTTCTTGAGGCTTGAGCCGCAAAATCCAGATCACGCGACAACGTGCGCTCTACCAGCGCAGCCGCATCCGCCAGCATCACCTTGTAGCCGCCAAGGCCGCGCGCGATGAGGTTATAGAAGATCACAGCAGGAATAGCCGCTACCAGACCGATCGCGGTCGCGAGCAGCGCTTCGGCAATCCCGGGCGCCACAACAGCCAGATTGGTGGTGTTGCTCTCCGAGATCGAAATGAAGCTGTTCATGATGCCCCAGACTGTTCCGAAAAGACCGACAAAGGGAGCCGTCGAGCCGATATTGGCGAGAATTCCAGTACCTGACATCATGCTCCTTGAAGCTCCGGCTTCAATCCGCGAGAGCTCGGAAGAAACGCGTTCCTTGATGCCAGCCTTGTCGAGCCCCCCGGCACTGCTGCGTTCGCGCTCACGCAGCGCGGCATGCACCATGCGCCCGACAATTCCTTTGCCATTTGCAAACATCGCTTGAACCCCGGTCAGGGTGGCATGCGCATCAAGCCGGCGGAAATCGCGTTTGAGGCGGTTCCGCTGCCAAAGGAGATCAGTGGTTTTCGCAAAGAAGATGACCCAGGTCAGCACGGACGCAAAGGCCAGCGAGATCATCACCGCTTTCACAACCCAGTCGGCGGCCATGAACATGCCGATGGCGCTCAACTCGTCTTCACCGGCTTTGTGAAGCCAGTCGGAAAGCCCAGTGCCAACACCACCAAGAAAATCGCCCGAGACTGCAGACTGAACAGCATCCTGCGCAAACGCGTTTCCAGCAAGCAATGCGAGCATGGTCACAACACCAAATCGGATCAGTTTCGTCTTCATAGTTCAGGTCTCTGCCCATGTGCGGATGAGGTTGTGATAAATGCCTGTCAGGCGAACGACTTCGCTGTCGCCCGTGCCCAGGCGTTCGGCAAGTGATTGTATTGTCTGGTCAAGATCGAACAGCATGGTGCGGTGTGCATCCGAACGGATCATGCTTTGCAGCCAGAAGAAGGAAGCGACCCGTGCGCCGCGGGTGACCGGGGTCACCTGATGCAGACTGGTCGACGGATAAAGCACCATATGCCCGGCTTCCAGCTTGACCTCCTGGGCGCCGTAATGATCCTCGACGATCAGCTCGCCCCCATCATATTCGTCCGGCTCGCTCAGGAACACCGTCATCGAGAGGTCGGTCCGGAGCCGCTCCTGTGTCAGATGGTTGAGGCGGATGGCATTGTCGACATGAACGCCAAACGTCTCCTGCGTCTCATACCGGTTGAACATCGGCGGCAGGATTCTGAGTGGCAAGCCAGCAGACAGAAAAATCGAATTTGCAGAAAGTTTCTGCAGCAGAAACTGACCAAGCTTGAGCGCGGCTTCACTGGAGACCGGCAATTGCTGGTTTCGCTTGACCGCCTCCGACTGAACACCAGCGGTCTTGGAACCTGACTCCCACTCCGCAGTGTCGAGCACCTCGCGGAAGTGGCGCACCTCATCCTTGCTCAGGATATCGGGAATCGTGATCAGCATCTGGCTATTCCATAAAGTGCGTTCCGGACGTTTTGCCGCCCGGAACGCTGTTTCGTATCAAGCCTTAGAACTTGGCTTTCAGGTTGAATGAGAACTCGCGTCCGGGCGCCACATAGGTGAAAGGCGAACCTGACCGGTATCCGGAGTCGTAGTAGGTTGCGTCAGTCACGTTGGAGACATTGAACTGCAGCTCGGCATTTTCGGAGAACTGGTAAGTCGCCAGAAGGTCAAGCGTCGTGTAGTCCGGCAAGGTGTTGCCATTTGCCGATACGCTTCCGAGGTTCCTGCCGCCGGCATAGTTTACCCGCGCCCCAAGTGTCAGCTTGTCATTGTACTTGTAAGTACCCAAAAGGCTGAACTGCTGGTGGGCGATGTTGGCAATGTCCTTGCCGACTTCGGCAGCATCAACACTCTTCAAGATCTTGCTGTCCATGAGGACCGCGCCGCCAAACAGGCTGATCCGGTCAGTCAGATTGCCCGAAACGCCAACCTCGACGCCCGTCATGCTGTACTTCAAGGTATCGAGATACTGGGTTGCGGCCGGGCCGTTGCGACCGTCAGGATCATAATCCTCGCGGGCGTTCGATTTCACCGTCCTGAACAAGGCAGCGGTCAGAAGCAGGTTGTCATTGTACTCGTACTTGACACCTACCTCATAGGACATGTTGCGTTCCGGGGCCAGAAGCGCACCGCCATTATCAAGACCGCCGTAGAAACTGCCACCGGCAGCAATTTCCTGCCCGGACGGATTCGATGAACTCGCAATGGCCGCATAAAGACTGGTGCTTTCCCATGGCTTGTAGGTGACACCGGCATTCCAGTTGAACAGCGTGTCCTTGCGCGAAAGATCGGTGGTGCCCGAACTGCGCTTGTTGTCATAGAAGTCGACGCGAACGCCGCCATTGATCAGCCAATGATCAGACAGCTCGATTGTGTCGAGCCCATAGAGCGATGTCGAACGAACCCTGGTGGTTGTCGCTGAAGTTCCCAGAACCGGAGCCCCACCTGACCAGCAACCTTCCGCGATCGGGTTGGGATTGACCACGCTCACTGTACAGCCGCGCTGCCCGGCCGGTGGATTGTAATCTTCACTCTGCAGATTCTGATACGAGCGGGTGTTGACCCTCTCATCGCTGTAACTCAGACCCGTGACGTAAGTGTGCGAGACGCCGCCAAGGGAGGTTTCACCGGTCATCTCCAGCACGTCAGAGAATACATCCGTTTTCTGGTAGCGGCTCTTGAAGCTCAGAGACACCTTCCAGTCATTGATATTGGAGGAACCATTTGTGCTGAGGCTGCTTGGTGCGGTGAGCACGTAGTCATTGATCGAGTGCGAGAAGCGCGCGGTATTGCTCAGCTTCATACTTTCGTTCAGCTCATAGATCGTCTTGATCGTTCCCACGGTCTGGGTCACGTCCTGGTAGTCGCGCCCGACCACACCGTAGAAGGTCGCACGGTCGACACCATACTCGGTCACCGGGCCGCCATTGTTCGAAACATAGGGAACACCCCAGTCCGGCGTCTGGTTGATGACCGTGTGTGCGATATCTGCCTCGATCGTGAACTGATCGGTCGGCTTGATGGTCGCGGCACCGGCAAACCCACGCCGGTCATCCTCAACATTGTCACGGCCGGCAACATTGCCATCCTGAATCAGCCCGTTCATGCGGATCTGGATCTGCTCGTTGAAAGCATGGTTATAGTCGATGGTGGCCCGCTTGGTCTTTGCGCTGGTATAAGTGGTCGAAGAATCGAAGAAGGAGATGTCCTTCGCCTTCTTGGAAACAATATCAAGCGCACCGCCGGTTGTGCCGCGCCCGCCCACTGTTCCGGCCGGACCTTTGATCACCTCGATCTGCTCGGTATTGAAGGTCTCATGCACGCTGACGCCGGAATCGCGTACGCCATCAACATAGAGATCGTTGTTGGCCTTGAAGCCGCGGATATAGATGTTGTCACCGAAAGAGTTGCCGCCCTCGCCAAAACCCAGCGAAATACCAGGCGTGGTGCGCGCAATTTCGCGAACCGATGTCATACCGGTGGCTTCCAGAACTTCTTTGCCGATTGCCGTTACGGTCCGCGGCGTATCGGCAATGCTTCCAGGCAAACGGGAGTTCGCCAAACGGTCGCTCTTGAACGGCGCATCCGGATCGGCATAGGGATTGCCGCGAGCGATTTCCTTGGCCTTCGCAGCGGCTTGAGCCGCCGCTACGGCTTCCGCTTCGGCGCGCTTGTTGGCCTCCTCGAGCGCTGCGGCAGCATCGGCCTGACGTTGCGCGTTCGCGGCTGCGGCTCGTTGCGCGGCGCGCCTGCTTGCTGCTGCCTGCTGTTTTGCCGCAGCTGCTGCAGCGGCAGGTTCCTGTTGTTGCGTGGTTTCAACTTCAACTGTCGGGAGAACGATCGTCTCGCCATCCTGCGCCAGTACGTGGTGCGTCCCTACAGCAACGAAACATGCCGCAGCCACTGTGGCGCTCAACATATCTGAAATCTGCGAGTGTGAATTTTTCCGAGTGCCGTAAACCGGCATGCCCCTGAGCGAGACTTTCATGTCCCATCCCCCATAAAGATGTACAAAGATCTGTGAGCCTCCCGTACGGACATCCGCGGGGAGAATTGGATTGGCTGGCTCACGATCCCGAGGGGGACAATTGGCTGGCTATAATGACAAACCCATTAGTTGACTATTTTTGTCAAGTAAACTGCTGGAACACAGGTTTGCCATCGACCCAGGCTATAAAACCACGGTCATAGATTGACAGATACAATTTAAGTAATTGAATAAATTGGACTTATTGAACTATTCAAATCCTGAGGAAAACGTACCTTCTGCACGAGACGCCAGCAATGTGGCAAATTTGCTACAGAAATCGTCTTCAGCCTGGCTCTTGCAAAGCCCAGCATCGATAGCTGTATTCAAGCAGTTTGACCAACTGGAATTGATGGTGGATCAGCGGGAGCAGGACGCGAAACGTGTACCCAGCTCGCGAATGGTGGCCACATCAGCATTGGCAAACGCGACACGCAAATAGTGCTCCAGCCCGTTGCCAAAGAACGAGCCGGGAATGGTAATGACACCGGCCTCCTTTGCCAGTCTGTGGGCGGCCGCATGGCTGCTAAGATGAGTGAAAGGATGGCGAACGAAGGCGAAGTAGGCGCCAATCGCCGCAATTTCCCATCCCTGGGCGCTGGCCATGACACCGGTCAACGCCGCGCTCCGCGCCGAAATCTCAAGCGTGTTGGACTGGCGCCAGTCGCCCAGTGCCGGAATTGCTTTCGCAAGTGCGGCCTGCGGTGGCCGTGGCGCACAAATCTGCAGATTGTCCATCACCTTGGCAATCTGGCTGACCAATGCCTCGCCGGCCGTGATCGCACCTACGCGATGCCCGGGAATACAGAACGACTTGGAAAAGCTGTAGAGCCCGATCAGATTGCCCTGCCAGCCGTCGATAGCAAACAAGCCATGCGGCGAACCGGTGTCGAGCGGCAGAAAATCACGATAGGTCTCGTCGACAACCAACCAGATCCCATGCGTGCGGCAGATTTCGAAAAGCTCGCGGAGCAGACCATCAGGATAGGTGGCGCCGGTGGGGTTGTTGGGGGTGACGATGGCAAGCGCCCGAACGCCGTCCGTGATCATCGCCTCGACTTTTGCAGGGGTCGGCAGAAAACCATCGGCCGCGTCGCAATCAACATAGCCGACCTTGACGCCGCTCATCGCCAGCGTGGTCTCGTGATTGAAATAGCATGGATTGGTCAGAAGCACCGTGTCGCCCGGGCCGGCAATTGCCATCATTGCAGCCATGAACGCCTGATTGCAGCCGGAAGTTATCTGGATATTGGCCGGATTGATGTCGGCCGCATAGATGTCGCTCACCCAGGTTGCATAGGCAGCGCGCAGCCCCGGCTCACCCTCGATGTCCCCGTACCCAGCCATTGCCAACGAACCTGCGGCTTCGCCGAGCCAATCCAGCATGTCAGGATGCGGCGGATACCCGGGGACCGCCTGCGACATGTCGATCAGCGGACCTAGACTTGCGTTATACTGCTTCTTCCAGGCCTGCACCTCGGGTATGGGTGGCGAGGCAAGGGTTTCGACCAGCGGGTTTATGCGGGCACTCGGCATTATGGACGCTCTCATGGCTCCGTCTGTTCGACGGGTGGAGTTTCATCTTTTGACTGGTCAGGGCTGCAGCACCGAGCCAGCGTTTTACATCCGCTACAGTAACCAGCCTGACCGATCTTCGGGCAAACTCTGTTCTCACTACCTAGACCGGTGCGGTCGCGACAGCTTCGTTTACCGCGATCTCTGCCATGGCGAGCGCCGCCTCACGGGTCTTGGCTGCGGCAATGAATCGGCCATTGTGGCAAAAAACAGCCCCTTCCACGCCGCAGGCAGCTTCCAGATCGCCATCTGTCAAACCAGCCCATGCTGCAGGCAGATCGGCGCGCAGCTCAAACCCCTGATCCGCACGGCGAATACCGGTCAGGCACCAATCCTTGTCGCGCGGGTGAACAACGAACAGCAGATGATCCGCGCCTGCCTTCATCACCGCTGAGCGGAAAGGCATACCCATCGGCAGTTCCAGAATGCGCCCCTGGCCAGCGTCTGCGATCGCGCTGTTTACGAGTGCCTCGGCACGCAGTACCGCAGCGTATCCGGCAATCTTTGCCTCCAGGAAACTTCTGGCAATCGCCAGGGCCGCGTGGAAGGCCAGATCTTCAGCCTTGGGATCTTTCTCGTCGAAGACTGGCTTCAGGGTTTCCAGAAGAACAGGCAAAGTGAGCGGTGCCAGAAGTCCGGCAGTGGACGAATTCATGGCGCCATTGTCCATCAGGTCGATGGGTAACACGAAGCTGGCGTCAAAAGCGGTGTAAACGCTCTCGATATGGTCATCCGGAAGCCCCCAGGCGGCCAGATAATCACGGCCGTAATGTTTCCAGATCAACCCGAATGAGCTGTAGGGTTGCCCGTCCTCACGCAGCGGCGCGCCGCGCTGATGATGATCAAATATCGTCGCTTCCGCATCATAAATGCCGCCCACATCGTAGATGATCCGGTCTGGCCCCGGCTTGATCCATTCCTTTGCCCGGCTGCGGACCACCTCAGCCTGCGGGAAAAGACGGGTCAGAACCACGCTGGAGAGAAGTTCATCAGCGTGAAATCCGCCGGAATGGGTAACGAGGAAGTCTGGAATCATGGAAAATGCGCCCTGTTGTTTGCGGCAGTTTCGCCGATGGCAAACACCAGATAGCCACAGTCGGGTCTCAACTCAACCCGACCCCATCGCGATCGGAGCGCAAAAGCACTCTGTCCGTCAACACATGCCCCAGCTTCAGCGCAGGTCAGCGATGAAAGCCCGCAGATTGAGCTCGGCAAAATCAAGGATGGTTTCGTCGGCAAGATGCCCGTCGACGACCTTGGTGTTGGCCTGCGGAACAACAATTTCCTGGCAGGCAAACGTCTTGGCCAGCATGCCGTTCAGAATGTATTTCAGATGCGCCTGAGCGCGTACGCCGCCTAGCGCTCCACCAGAAACACTTACGATGAAGCAGGACTTGCCCTTGAAGACGGAATTGAAAGCAGGTCGCGATGCCCAGTCGATTGCGTTCTTGAGAACGCCGGGAACGCTGTAATTGTATTCCGGCGTGACGAAGACGACGCCATCAGCCGATGCGATTTCGGCAAGGAAACCCTCAACTGCCGGGTCATCACTGATGTCGGCGTTGTAATGTGGCAGCAGGCCCGCGTCCGCGACACTGCAGCTCACATCTGCTTCCAGACGCTTGATCAGCGCCCGAACGGTGGCGCGAGAGGAGGATGCAGCCCGCAGGCTGCCGGGAATGAAAAGGACCTTGGTCATGAATTCACCTGTTTAGAGACGTGCCAGCCATGTGGCGATTTGCGGGAATGCAATGATCAGCGCAATCGACACCAGCATGGCGCCGACAAAGGGCAGAGCACCGCGGAAGATTTCGCCAACCTTGATGTCGGGATCGTCCATCGCCGATTTGATGATGTAGACCGAAAGTCCAAAAGGCGGGGTAAGCAATCCGACCTCGACCGTGACAACCGTGAGCACGCCGAACCAGACCAGATCGAAACCTGCCGCTTCCGCAATCGGCAGCGCGATCGGCAGAAGGATCAGCATGATTGAAATCGAGTCGATCAGGCAACCAAGCACGATGATCAGCAGCAGGTATATCAGCAGGAAGCCATAAGGCCCGATGGAACCTTCGAGCAAGACCTCTGCCAACCAGCGCGGCACGCCAGAGAGCGCCAGCATGCGGCTGAAGAAAGTGGCGGCGAGGATCAGGAACAGAACGGAGACAGTGATCTGGCCTGCTTCAAGCAGCAACCGCCAGAACGATTTGGGATCCAGCGAACGACGCATCAGCGCGATGATGAGCGCACCAAGCGCGCCCGCAGCACCCGCTTCTGTCGGATTGAGAAACCCGCCGTACAAGCCGCCCAGCACCACCAGCATCAACGAGAGAATGGGAATTGATTTGCGCAGGATGCCAAGCCCGCTTATCCGCTCGTCCACGGGCCCTTGGTCAATCGTATTGAAAACGAAGTCGGGACGAAACCGGGCCAGCAGCAGGATGGTCGCAGAGAAGGCCACCGCCAGCAGGATGCCCGGACCAATACCGGCAAGGAACATGCGCCCGACGGATTCCTCAGCAAGCACCGCATAGACGATCATCAGCAAGGATGGCGGAATAAGCATGCCGAGCACGGATGACCCGGCAACGACGCCTGTGGCAAATTTGCGGGTATAGCCGTGACGTGTCATCTCCGGCACAGCAACGCGGCTGAACACTGTAGCCGAGGCGATCGAGATTCCCGTGATGGCGGCAAACACCGCATTGGCAAAAACTGTGGCAATGCCGAGACCGGCAGTCACCCGCCCCAGAAGTTGCTGGAAGACATCAAACGTATCTTTGCCCACCTTTGAGACGGTGACCAACAGGCCCATCAGCACAAACAATGGAACCACCGCGAACAGATACTCGCGCAGGGAGTCGTTGGCGACTTGTCCCATCATCCGAAGCGATACCACATCGCCCCGGATCGCCGCGACACCGAGAAAGGACACCGTCAGCATGCCGATTCCGATCGGCATTCCGAGATAGATCAGCACCAGCAGGCCAAGCGTTGCCAGAGCGCCAATTTCGATAGGGCTCATGACTTATCCTTACCTGTAGTGGCAATGCGCAGATCGGACATCATCCGAACGAGGAATTCGAGAGCGGCCACAGCCATACCCGCCAGAATGAAGACCCTGAAAGGCCATGTCGGCAAGGTCGCGATACCGATGATGCCGATGTAATCGCCTGACGACCAATCCTTGCCGAGAATACGGATCGACGCATAGGCGATAAGACCAACGATTGTTGCCCCGACCAAATTGAACACGGCAGAAAGCAGAGCGCCGATGGCTGGGTGGGAAGTCTTCAATCCCACCAGAAAGAGATCGGTACGCGCCAGACGGTCGGCGCGTATCGTTGTTGCAAGTTGCAGGCTTACAATCATCACCAGCAGCAGCGCCCCGAGCTCGGACACCAGCGGAAGTGATGATCCCATCAGGTTACGGGCGACAATGTCGGCGCAGATGATGATCATCAGCACGCCGATCAAGACGGTTCCGAGGGCAGCTAAGCCCTCGACAACCCACTGCCAGGCGCGGGCCACAGCGCTCACGCGCTGCGGTCCGACAGGATTTTGAGTGTGTTCATTATCCACTGGCATGATCCCGCCCGAAGCCTCGGCTTACTTGTCCCAATCGCGGGCAGGAACTTCACCCGCGGCGCGCAAGGCGTTCATGTATTCACCAAGAAACGCGGTGCCCTGACCACCCTGAGCATCAACGCTTTCGGCCCATTCACCGGCGAGATCGGGAAGCATGTCGACCCAGGCCTGGCGCTCACCAGCCGGCATCGGCACGATTGTGACCGGCGGCGATTGATCCGCACCATTCTTGACCATGAGGTTGAGCATCAACTCGTGGCGGTCGACCAGATCCTGACCATGAGACTTGGTGTAGTACTTGCCAGCTTCAATCATCGCCGCCTGCACTTCTTCGGGCAGGGTTTCCCACCTGTCGTTGTTGATCGCAACGGCACCCGAGAAAGCCGCACCTGCATCAAAGCGGTTGATGTAGGGGGCAACTTCATAGAGCTTGATCGGCATTGCACCCAGAGCAAGGGTCAGCGCGCCGTCTGATACGCCGGTCTGCACATCCGTGTAAAACGTGGTCAGCGCACCATCCACCGCGTTGGCTCCGGTTCCACGCAGCCAGCTGCCCAATACGCCCGGCGCAGAAAGCTTCATGCCGTTGATATCGGCAATGCCTGTCAGCGGCTTCTTGGTGTAGATGTCATAAAGATCGGTTGCCGTAAGTCCCAGAACCTTGAGGTTATGCCCCTCCCACTCGGTGCGGAAAGCTTCATTGGTTTCGAGCAGCTTTTCCATCACTTCGAGCAGAACCGGTGGGTTGGCCGTCGCAAAAGGTGTGTTGGAGGATACCTGGCTCAGCGGAAGCTTTGCAGCCTCCAGAAATGAGAAGACCCAACCGATATCGGTGATGCCTTCTTCAACAGAGCTCAGCGTGGCATTCGCCTTGTAGAGCGTGCCGCCAAAGGCTTCGTTCCACTCGATCTTGTAGTCACCTTTTTCAGCAAGGATTTCATCCGTGCGCGCCATGAAATGCGTCTTGATCATCCCGACCCAAGGAACCACCGTGGGGTGGCTGGAGGCCACCGTCAGATTGATCACTTCCTGTGCCGACGCGGCATTCGGCAGCAGCATCATGCCTGCCGTCATCATTCCCATAAATAGTTTCATTGCTTCTCTCCCAAGTGGTGTTCAGGCCAAAGTGAAAGTCTGGCTGGAATAGTCGAGCCGGACCGTGATTGTTCCTTCATTGATGAGCCAGGGGCGGACGTGAAAACTGCGGGCTCCGCTTGCATGCATCGGGTCTCTCTCAGCAATCGAAATTGCCTCCTGCCGCGAGGCTGCCCGAACCACGACCATCCCTTCTCCCTCCCAGCTCTGCTCGTCGTCGCTCCACATCGGACCGGCGGCGAACATCACTCCTTCACGCTCCAGGCCGACCTGGAACTTCAGGTGTTCTTCCAGCTGCGCGAAAACCGGGCCCATGCCGTTCACCGGCTTGGTGAAGATCGCGTAGAGCTGCTTTTGCAGCATTGCCTGGCTTGCCTCCATCACGCCGGCCGCTGGCACCGATGTGATCATTTCCTCTTCGCTCATGCTTCCCTCCCCTTGTTCCAGCCTCAGATAGCCTTCTTGCCTTCGAGCTCGGCACGCAGCTCGGCGCCATGCTGATCCAGCGTCGGCGGAGGCGTCACCTGCAGATCTGCCTCACCGTCAAAGCTGTAGGGTGGCCGCACTGTCGTTGATTTACCCATTTCCGGATGACTGGTCTTGACTGCGAGCTGCAGATGCAGCGCCTGCGGATCCTCAAGCGCCTCGTTGGAATCGTAGGCCGGCGAATGCGGCACCTCGAGTGCCTCGAACTTGGCGCACCATCCATCGCGTGTGTCGGTTTTGAAGATCGGCGTGAATATCTCGATCATGTCGTCCTGATGCCGGATCCTGTCCAGGCGTTCGGCAAAACGCGGATCACTGGCGAGTTCCGGCTTGCCGGTGGCCTCCAGAAAGCCTTCCCAGAATTTGGGTGGTGACGACATGTGAATGGCGACCCATTTTCCGTCGCTGCATTCGAAAGTGTAGCTCTGCGACACCACCGGGCGCGACAGCGGGCCCATGATTTCGCCTTCGGAATAGTAATGGGTAAAACTGTCGAGGTTGAAATGCGCCATCGCCTCGAGCATGGAGATGTCGATGCGTCGGCCGGTGCCGCTCTTGCTGCGTTCAAGCAGTGCCGCGAGGATAGCAGTGGCCGCATATTGTCCGGTTACCGAGTCTGCGATCGCCGGGCCGATAACACGGGGGTTTGACGGCGGCGTCAACAATCTGAGATAGCCGCTGGCGGCCTGCGCCACGGTGTCAAATGCCGGACGATCCCTCGAGGGGCCGGACTGGCCAAATCCCGAAATGGCGCAATAGATCAGTTTTGGATTGATCTTGCGCAGATCGGCTTCGCCCACCCCAAGCTTCTCTGCGACACCAGGACGGAAGTTCTGGATGAACACATCTGCGGTCGCAATTAACTTATAGAATGTATCGAGATCGGCAGCATCCTTCGTGTCGAGCGCGATTGAACGTTTGTTGCGGTTGTAGGTCTGGTAGTGCGGCGAATAAAGCCCGCCCTTGAAGGCGCGGAAGGGATCGCCGGTGCCGGGACGCTCAACCTTGATGACGTCAGCTCCGAGATCAGCCAGATGCATGGCGGCTGCGGGGCCGGTGATATAGGTGCCGAGTTCAACAACCCGGATATCCTTGAGAATCTTGACCATGAGTGCGCCCTAAGCCTTTTTCTGCGGATGAGATGCGGGTGCACCGTCGTAGTCGATGGCAAGATCTGCCTTGTGAGACATGATGAAACCAATTGAGCGCAGCGATTCCTCATAGAGATGAGCCGCAAGCCCCGCCGTGCGCGCCAGCAACGGCACAGCCTTGAGTGCTTCAAGCGGCCAGCCGGCATCAAGAATGGCCGCAGGGATCGCGCCTGAGACATTGATCGGCAATGGCCGCTCGATGATGCCTGGCGCATGCTCGGACAGGGTGCGTAATGTGGAAATGTAGCGGCCGGAGATGCCAAGTTCGTCAGCTATTTCAAGCAGACGGTTGGCGCGCGGGTCGCCTGAACTGTGTTGCGGATGGCCAAGGCCGGGCACTTTCTTGCGAGCCTGCTTCAGTGATTTCAGGCTGGCGATAGCGGCAGTCTCGACATCGGTGCCATTGGCTTCGGCGTCTGCAAGCACTTCGGCCAGATACTGGCCGGCGGTTTCCGAACTCCCTGCAACGACACTGCCCATTCCCAAAAGGCCCGCCGCCATCGCGCCCTGCCATGCCTCGGGACCTGCTGCGAGTGTCATGCGAGCGGCCTGCACGCTCGGCACCAGGCCATGCTCGGCGATCGCAACCAGGCATGCATCCATCATCTTGCGCTGGGCACCGGTCGGCTTTTCGCCAATCACCAGAAGCCAGAAGTAGTCGGTGAAATCGATTTTCCCGATCAGGTCATCACAAAGATCATGGCCTCGCACCGTGATCGTGTCGGCATCCGACGTGGCGATCGCGGTGAGTGCCTGATCCTGTTTTCCAATGCGCATCTTGGTTCCTTTTTTCGCATGCCGAAAATATTTCCTCTTGCCGAAAAGATTGCACTGAATTATCTTTACGTCAAGCCATCAACCGAGCCCTGTGAAAACCGGCGATCAACACTTAGGAAGGGAGGATCAGAACAATGAAGAAGGTCCCTTTCAGACATGATTGATCGCGCATCGGAAAATGTTGAGATCTCCGCGGCAAAGCCCGGCGGTTCAAAGAGTGCCAAGCCCGAGGAATTCGTCGAGGCATTGGCCAAGGGTATTTCGATCCTTGAAAGCTTTGACGCGGCAAACCCTGAAATGACACTGAGCGAGATAGCCCGAAAGGTCGGCTACTCTCCAGCTGCGGCACGACGCAGCCTGATCACGTTGATGGCTCTGGGTTATGTGGGCCAGACCAACAAGCGCTTTCACTTGCGCCCGAAGATCATGACGCTGAGTTCCGGGTTCTATTATTCTGCCCAGATCGATGAAGTGCTTCAGCCAAACTTGCGCGAGCTAGTTGGTAAATTTGGCGACGCGTCGTCCGTCGGTACACTCGATCAGCGTGACGTCATCTACATCGCGCATTACTCGGTGCAACGCGCACGACGGGCTGCAGCCGTCGTGGGCGCGCGCTATCCGGCTTGCGCAACATCGCTGGGGCGCGTGTTACTGGCAGGTTTGAGCGACGCCGAACTTGACCAGTATTTTGACGGCCTTGTCATCGAGCCACTGACATCCAAGACCATGGCGGATCCGATCCAGCTGCGGGCGGAAATCGAACGAGTCCGCGAACAAGGCTATTCAACCACAGTCGATCAGCTGGATTACGGCATTACGGCACTCGCCGTGCCGATCCGGGCGCTGGATGGCCGCACTATCGCTGCCCTCAACACCTCCGGCTACAGCGGTATGGTTGACGCTGAATTCCTGACCGCAAACCGCCTGCCTGAATTGCGTGCGACTGCATCCCGAATTGCCAATGCACTGACGCGATACCCGATGCTCTTGTCGATCATCGGGTCCTGATTTCAAAACAAGTACTTGGGAGGAGAAACCATTATGTGCAGACTTTGTGACCCGAAACGACCTCAATTGCCCTGCCCTACGCGGCGCGACTTTCTGACCGTCGCAGCCGTCGGAGGAGCGGCTGCTACCATGGGGATATCGTCGACGGGGTCTGTTCGGGCCCAGGCTGCTGCAGCATCCACGTTACCCGAAGGCCTTGGAACACCGGGACGGCGCGTCCTGATCAAGGGCGGCGCGGTGCTTTCGGTTGACGATGCCGTCGGCAATTTTCCCGTGGGCGATGTGTTGATCGACGGCAAGACCATCATCGAGGTTGGTGCAAACATCGATGCTCCGGATGCTGTCCAGATAGACGCGTCTGGCAAAATCGTCATGCCGGGCTTTATCGATACGCATCATCATCAGTTTGAAACTGCTCTGCGCAGCCAGCTCGCAAACGCGATTCTCGTCAACGACGGCCGTCCCGCGAACGCGACGAACTACTATGAGACGATGCTGCAAGGCTTCTCCTTGGTCTACCGTCCCGAGGATGTCTACATCAACGAACTCTTCGGCGGCATTGCACAGCTGGATGCAGGCGTGACGACGGTGATGGATGTGAGCCAGATCCACCATTCGCCGGAACATTCCGATGCCGCCATCGAGGGCCTGCGCGATGCGGGACGTCGAGGCGTGTTCGGCTATTTCGAAGGTTGGGGCGATCGGGCCAAATATCCGCAGGATGCCGCCCGCATCAAGCAGCAGTATTTCTCCTCCGACGACCAGCTGACCACAATGATAATGGGCGGAGAGATCTATCTTCCCGGTTACGAAGAAGCCTGGAAAATCGGTCGCGAACTTGGGCTGCCCATTGCCCTGCACGTTGTGGGCACCTTTGGCATGCAGCCCACCTTTGATGAACTGGGCGCAGCGGGCATGTTTGGAGAAGACAACATCTTCATTCACATGACCGGCATGTCTGATGACGGCTGGAAATATGCCTCCGATGCCGGCGCGCATGTTTCACTGTCGGTCCCGATCGAAATGCACATGCGCCATGGCACCCCACCGATCCAGCGTGCCATCGACCTCGGCATGGAAATGTCGCTCTCGACCGATGTCGAATGCACCATGACCGCCGATTTCTTCACCCAGATGCGCAGCCTGGTCACGCTGCAGCGAATGTTTGCCAATGAAAAGGCTCTGTCCGGGCAGGAATATCCAGAGTTGATGACCGCCATGCAGGCGATCCGTCAGGCCACCATGGGCGGCGCCAAAGGGCTCAAACTTGATCGCAAGATCGGCTCGCTGACCCCGGGCAAGGAAGCAGACATCATCCTTCTGGATGCCGAGGCAATCAACGTCGCACCACTCAACAATGTGCCCGGCGCGGTCGTCACGCTGATGGAACGCACCAATGTCGACACCGTCATGGTCGCCGGTGAGGTCAAGAAGTGGAAAGGCCAGCTGATGGGCTTCGACGTCGAGCGCCTGCGCAGCGAGCTCGTATCAAGCCGGGACTATATTTTCGAGGCCGCCAAGATCGAGCGCGACCTCTTCGCCTGAGGCAGATGAAGCCATTGGTCCTGGCGTCCGCGCCGGGGCCCTACGTCAAAACCATGCCGCCGGGGTGACCGGTCGGTTCAAAAAGAGGAGTAGGACCTTGGCTCAGCTCGTTGCCACATTGGCCTCCACACATCACCCTTTCTATCTCAAGGCGACAACCATGCCGCCTGAGCAGCAGATGCCGCAAGCGCCCGAGTGGAAGCGCAAGATCGAGGCCTATCGTGAAACCCTCGCCCGAACCAAGCCGGATATTCTGGTGATGATCGGCTCGGACCATTTCCACCAGATCTTCCTCGACAATTGTCCGCAATTCCTCATCGGCAAGGCGCCACGCTATGACGCCACCTTCTACAATGAGGAGCGCGAGTTCGGGATTCCAAAATACGTGCTGGAGGGCGACGAGGACATGTCGCGCTTCATGCACCGGAACCTGATGGACCAGAATTTCGATTTCGCCTTTTCCAACGAGCTGAAGATCGACCATTCCATCATCTGTCCCATCATCACAGTCCGGCCTGAGAACGATCTGCCGGTGGTGCCGATCTACACCAACATCTTCGCGCCGCCGCTGCATTCGCCCAAGCGCTTCTATGAACTCGGCCGCGCCATCCGCAAGGCAATCGACGAATACCCTTCCGACAAGCGCGTCGCGGCCATCGGCACCGGGCATCTCTCGCTCGAACTTGGTGGACCGCGGCAGTTCATGGAAACCGGACCGGATCCGGTGTTCGACCGTCAGGCCATCGAGTGGCTGCGCGCCGGCGACATCGATTCCATCTTGGCCAATGTCAATCACGAGACCATGGCCAAGAGCGGCAACGCCACCCATGGCTTTCTCAACTTCATCCTGATGCTGGGTGTGGCTGGGCCCGAAGGCGCCGACTATGTCGACAATCTCGACCTTTTCCACACCATGGAAGCCTATTTCACCTGGTATCCGAAGGAGCAGGCAGCATGAGCAAATACTACGTCAACAAGTTCCTTTTCACGGTCGACCGCGACCCGGATTACCTCAAGCGCTACATTGAGGATCCCAAGTCTTTCGTCGCCACCTGGGAACAGTCGATCGGACCGATGCTGAACCCTTCCGAGCGCTCCACCGTGAACAGCCTTACCGACGCCGAGCGGAAGGCGCTGATCGATCACGACTATGCCGCCCTGTTTGAAATGGGCGCGCATTTCTTCCTCAACCTGACCATGTATATCGGGATTTACGACGAGCCCTATATGGCAAAATCGGGTCCCTTATCTTTCCAGCGCGAGTTTGCCGCCAAGCTTCAACATTGGCGCGATAAGGACTATCCGACGGTCGAAACCTGACGGAAGAACGCTCAACCGATCAACACCCGCACCCCGGCGGCATCCTTGCAATCCAGGCTCAAAGCGACCGGATGCGGGTCACGTAATTCTCGAAGAAATCGGAGAATTTCTTCACCCGAAGCGGCAGTTTCTCGAAGGGCGGGTAGTAGAGCGTCAGCCAGAGTGGCCTCGGTTCCCAGTCGGGGAGGACCTGCTGAAGCCGGTGGCTTTCGAGCCCTGGCTCCACAATGAAGTAGGGCAGCAGCGCTACGCCCTCACCGTTTTCCGCCAGCCGTGCGATCAGATCACCATTGTTGCCGGCAAGCGACTGCCCGGCCCTGACCTTGTGCGTTCGTCCGGCGTTTGAGAGCTCCCACGTTTCGCTGATCGCCTCCTCGTCATAGGCAAGGCAGGCGTGGTTGTGGAGCTCTTCGGGGCTTGTGATGCTGCCAAAAGCCGCCAGATAGCCTGGAGAGGCAACCAGAACGCGACGCACCCGGCAGATCTTGCGCCAGATCGTGGATTTGTCCTTTGGTGCCTGCGATATCCTGATGGCCAGATCGACACTGTCGGAGACGATGTCGACAAAGCGGTCGGTAAGGCTCAGGGAGAGGGTCGTATCCGGATAGTCCACCCGAAACCCGGAGGCGACATCGGGCAGAATCTGCAGCCCCAGCGACATAGGCGCATTGATCCGCAGCAGGCCCGCTGCCTCGCCCACCTGTTCGCGCACCTCTTCGGTTGCTTTCTCGAACTCCGCGAGCAACGGCCCCACACGCGCCGCATAGACAGCTCCGGCAGAGGTCAACGACACCTGACGGGTGGTGCGGAGCAGCAACTGGACACCGAGCTTCTCCTCAAGCGCACTGACCGCGCGCGTGACCGAAGGAGCCGTCATTGATAGTTGGCGCGCAGCGGCAACAAAGCTGTGAAGTTCGGCGACGGCCAGAAAGGCCCTGATCTGGCTGAATTCATGCATCACGGATTATTACAAAATCCGCAATAATATTGTCAATATTATTGCCATTCAAAGCGACGCCAATCTGCACCATCTTGTGGTCAAGCCAGTCAGACACTCTGGCAGCAGAAAGGAACAACCATCATGATCACACAGATCAAGGGCTTGCATCACGTCACGTCGATGGCCGCCCACGCCCAGCAGAACAGCGACTTCTTCACCAAGAAGCTTGGCCTGCGCCGGGTCAAGAAAACCGTCAACTTCGATGATCCAGAGGTCTACCACCTCTACTATGGCGATGAGTTCGGCACGCCGGGATCGGTCATGACATATTTCCCCTTCCCGAACATGGCCCAGGGATTTCCGGGCGCCGGTGAGGTGGGTGACACCTATTTTGCGGTTCCAAAGGGCTCGCTGGAGTTCTGGAAGGACAGGCTCGTGGCACACAATGTCAGCGGGCTGAGTGTGAGCGAAGTCTTTGGCGAAAAACGCCTCCGCTTCGACGGCCCAGACCGTGACAGCTTCTCGCTGATCGAAGTCGACAATGACAACAGGACCGGCTGGAAACACGGCGACGTTTCCTCGTCAGAGGCAATCCAGGGGTTTCGTGGCGCAAGCCTGAGGCTCAAGGATGCTGCAGCAACCGGCGAGTTGCTCCGCTTCATGGGCTATGAGCAGGTTGACAGCCAGGGCGACCACACCCGCTTTGCGATCAACGGTGGCAATGGCGCCGATATCATCGATATCGAAGCTTTGCCGGAAGCCACAAGAGCACGTCCGGGTGCGGGCTCGGTTCATCATATTGCCTTTGCAGTGGAGAACCGTGCAGCGCAGCTTGAAGTCCGCAAGGCACTTCTGGACACGGGCTATCAGGTCACGCCGGTGATCGACCGCGACTATTTCTGGGCTATCTACTTCCGCACGCCCGGCGGTGTGCTGTTCGAGGTCGCGACCAATGAGCCTGGCTTTGATCGCGACGAGGACGCAGCTCATCTTGGCGAAGGCCTCAAGCTGCCGACCCGCTATGAGCCACATCGCGCGCAGATTGAGCAGCTGCTTGAGCCGATCACCGACTAACACTTTCAGCCGGGGCCCGTGATACGATTCTGACAGGTGGTTCTCACCTGTCAGGAAAGACCATCAGTTCCCGCCACGGAGGCTACCATCATGACATTATCTCACTATCATGCTTTGACAAAAGCAACCGCTGCCAATGGACCCTTGGTCTTCGCCTTTCACGGCACCGGTGGTGACGAGCACCAGTTTTCCGAACTGGTCGGTCAGATCCTGCCGGAAGCCGGCCTCGTTTCCCCACGCGGAGACGTTTCGGAAAACGGCGCGCTACGGTTCTTCCGCCGCACCGGTGAGGGCGTTTACGACATGGCCGACCTTGCCGCACGAACTGAAAAAATGGCGGAGTTTATTTCGGCCCACAGGAAGGCAAATCCGGAGAGCCCTCTCTATGGGCTCGGTTACTCGAACGGCGCCAACATTCTTGCATCCGTCGCCTTCAAACACGCCGGTTTGTTTGACCGGATTGCCCTGCTTCATCCGCTCATTCCGTTTGCTCCGGAGGCCAATCCCGAGCTTGCGGGAAAACAGGTCTTGATCACCGCCGGACGCCGCGATCCGATTTGCCCGCTGCCGCTGACAGAGCGCCTCGTTGACTATTTTGGAGAACAGGGCAGCCAGGTGCAGACGAGCTTCCATGACGGCGGCCACGAAATCCAGCAGTCCGAACTTTCCGCTCTGAAGGCTTTCCTGTCTGCCCCGCAATAAGAGGTACGACCATGATCCTGATCCACGAAGCGATGAACCGCGGCCACACCGACATGGGCTGGCTGAAAAGCGATCACAGCTTTTCCTTTGGCGGCTTTCTCGACCCCAAGCGAATGGGCTACGCCGCACTGCGCGTCATCAACGAAGACCGCATCGCTCCTGGATCAGGCTTTACTGAACATGCTCATGCGGACATGGACATCCTGACATTCGTACTCTCGGGTGAGCTCAGACATCAGGACACCCTGGGCAATGTCGCAACCATTGCTGCGGGCGAAGTGCAGCTGATGTCAGCCGGCAGTGGTATCCGGCATTCGGAGATGAATGCCTCGGACACCCGCGCCGCTCATTTCCTGCAGATCTGGCTCATTCCCGACAAGCGAGGTGGCGCACCGACATACCAGCAAGCGGCATTGCCGGCCAGGGACAACGCAACCGGCTGGACATTGCTGGCGAGCGGAGAGGCTGAAGACGGCTCCCTGACGTTGCTGTCGGACACCCGTGTCTCGATCGCCTGTCCGCGTGAAGGCACGACAACGCAAATTCCGACAGCCGACGGCACGCTTTCCTTCGTCCAAATTGTCGACGGCGAACGGCTCGGCAGCGGCGACGGAATACAGATCGGCGATGAAGAAATGCCCGACCTCACCTGGGTGACCGACGGACAGGCGATCCTGTTCGAAATGCACCGCTGACCACTTCTGGCAAGCCGGGGCGACCCACTATCCTGCCCTTGGCGTGAGCAGTGCAGACGGTCCAAAGTCGTGATGCCTTAAACAACGCGTTTCAGGCCACCGGGCTGGCGATCCAGCCGCGATTGTCATTACCAAACAACTCGTGACCGTCATCCGTGATGATGACGGTATCCTCGAGCTTGATATAGCCCCTCGTCGGGTGCTGCATCGTCGTTTCCACTGACAGGACCATACCCGGCTCGAATGGCCGTTCCGCGTCAATCCCCTCATAGGCAACCGGATGATTGGTCATCAGGAACGGCGCTTCATGGCTGATCAGGCCCATACCGTGGGCGAAGAAATCATTGAACTTCGCATTTGGTCCGCGCCGGAGCTCGGCTTCGCCTGCGGCAATCATCGCAGCACCAGTCTGCCCCGGACCGATGCAGGCAAAGGCCGCTTGCTGCACAGCCTCAACCTCGGCCAGAATATCAACCAGTTCAGCATCGGGCTCGCCCAGCACGCCCATGCGGCAGATATCGCCGATATAGCCGTGAAGATTGCCGCCTGAATCGATCGACATCACCTCGCCCTTCTTCCAGGTCTGGCCAGACCCAGCCCGAACATGGGAATCGCCAAGCGTCAGCAGGCAATATTCGAACGCAAGTTCGCGCTTGGTCTCCTCCTGGCGCAGACGTTCGATGATCTGGTGTTTGGAACTGCCCTCCCCCGAGCCAAGAATGGCAGCCTTCATGGACTGGCTGATCCGCGCAGTGGCCTCGCGCAGCAGGTCTATTTCGGGCTTTGACTTGATCATCCGAAGCCGGGTGAGTTCCATGCTGGCATCGACCAGCGAGGCCTGCGGCAGGGCTTCGGCGATCGCATCAAAGCCATCCTTGGGCATGAAGCCTGCTTCAAAGCCAATCCGCCCGCTGGCGACGCCGCATTTCTGCAGATGCGCGGCAACCGCCGCCATCGTATCCACCGATCCCCAATGATCGGGCCGGAACTCGGACACCCAGAAAGGCGCCACCTTGTGCTCATGGATTTCCATCTTGTTGGCAAAATACCCGGTGTTTTCCGGTTTGCCACGAACATAGACAAAGGCCGGCAGGTAGCGGCTCTGGCCGATGGCATCCATCGCCGAGAAGAAGATAAACTGGTAGCCGCCCAGCAGATAACGGACATTGTGCTTGGATGTAGCCACCAGCGCATCAAGTCCCGCGGCTTCCATCGCAGCATCAAGATCCTCGAACCTGTAAGGCAGATCATCGGCAGAGGCCGCGTGCAGGGGTGAAATATCGTGCATCATGGCAGGCTCCCTGGCTTACTTGTGCGGCGGATGGACGAGACGGAAATCGGGCAGATCGCGCAGAAGCTCTTCCGGTCCCGCCGGGCTGTAGACGACAAACAGCTTCATCGGCGCATCGCTGGTGTTCAGCGTCGAATGAAACCGGGCTTCCGGCACGAAGATCGTGCAACCCGCACGCACCTGTTCGGTGATTGGGTTTCCCTCTGTATCCTCGACCGTCTGCTCGCCATTGCCCTCAAGCACATAGATGATCTCCTCGGCACCTGGATGATTGTGCCTTGCATGGCCCTGGCCGGGCGGCACATGCACGACGCCGGCCGAAAATTTGCCAGCGCCATTAACCGACGGACCGCAGGTAACCGTCAGATGGCCCCAATCGAAGGCAAAACGATCAACGGCTTCGGGATAGACGAAAAATGTCTCGCTCATGCCTGTGTTCCTTTCAGGTTTGGAAGTGATTTGAAATTGCGGATCTGGTCGCGGATTGCGGTTTCGGCAGGCAGTCTTTCCGCCGAACTCGCACCGTAAAAGCCGTGACAGCCTTCGCAGCGCGCCAGCACGTAAGCGGCATCGTCGGGCATCGAAATCGGCCCGCCATGACACAGCATGATGATGTCGCCGCGAACGCTTCGCGCGGCCGCCGCAATGGCATTGATCTGAAGCACGCAGTCATCGAGGCTTTTGGCCGACGTCGCGCCGATGCTGCCGCCGGTGGTCACGCCCATATGGGCCACGATGATATCGGCCCCGGCGCGCGCCATGGCGATAGCTTCGTCCGCGTTGAACACATAGGGCGTGGTCAGCAGATCGAGCTCGTGAGCGGCAGCGATCATGTCGACTTCAAGCCCGAAACCCATGCCTGTTTCCTCGAAACTCTGTCGCATGGCGCCATCAAACAGGCCAATGGTCGGAAAGTTCTGCACGCCGGAAAAGCCCATATATTTCAGCTCCGCCAGGAATTGCGGCATCAGCACGAAGGGATCAGTGCCGTTGACCCCAGCCAGAACCGGCGTGTTGCGGACCACAGGCAAGACCTCAACCGCCATCTCCTTGACGATCTCATTGGCGTTACCGTAGGCCAGCAGTCCAGCAGCAGAGCCACGGCCTGCCATGCGGTAACGCCCCGAATTGTAGATGATGATCAGGTCGATGCCGCCTGCCTCCTCGGCCTTGGCCGAGAGACCGGTTCCTGCCCCCCCGCCAATGATCGGCAAACCTGCATCGACCATGGAATTGAGACGGGTGAGAATGTCCTTGCGGGGTATTGCGGGCATGATCTGCTCTTTCAGATGATGGACAGGAAGGTATCGACCGCGGCTTTGGCAAATGCCGGGTCATTTATGTGAAGCGGCAGGCGCTCGATCCGCCGGTCCGCGGTGACTTCGAACGCGTCTTCGATGGCCGAGAAAAGCGCGGCATCAGCTTCCGGATCGAAGAAGTCGCCGCCCTCGATATCGAGCGCCGAGACGCCGCGCTCGGGGATGAAAAACCGCACCGGTCCGCTGCAGGCGCTGAGCTTGCGCCCAATCCAGGTACCAATCAGACGGCATTCTTCGGGCGTCGTCCGCATCAGCGTGACATTGGTGTTGTGATGATAGAAAAGGCGCCCGGCAAAGGCTGCGGGCACCGTGTCGGGCGCCCAGAAATTGACCATGTCGAGAGCGCCGACCGACCCGACATATGGCACGCCAGTGCGGGCAATCGCATCCAGACGCGCCTTTGTCGCAGGTAAAACACCACCGACCAGCAAGTCGCAGACTTCAGTGGTCGTTATGTCGAGCACTCCCGAAAGAACGCCATCATCGACGAGTTTATCCATCGTGCGCCCGCCAACTCCGGTGGCGTGGAACACCATGCAGTCATAGGTAGAATTGAGGTGCTCGACCATCGAGGTCACACATTGAGTGGTGACCCCGAACATGGTCAGTCCGACAGACTGCCGTTCATCACTGCTCTGATAGGCAGAAAGCGCCATTCCCGAGATTGCTTGGCCCGAATTGTGCAGGATCAGGCGACTCAACTGGTTGAGACCGGCGAAATCGGTGACGGACGGCATCATGATGATATCGGAAATATCGACGTAAGGGCCGACATCGCCCGAGGCCAGCGTAGAGACCATGATCTTGGGCAGACCGTAAGGCAGGCCTCGCATCCCTGCGGTCACGATCGATGTGCCACCACCACCACCGATGCCGATGATCCCGGCGATATCCTGACGGCTGGTGACGAAATTTGAAAACGCCACGCTCATTGCGGCAACGGCCACGCCGCGGTCATCCCCCGACAGCACAGCACCGGCACCATCGGCATGATAGCCTGCAACCTCGCGCGCTGTGACATCCACCTTGATCGTCGGCGCACGGGTTCCGACATCCACCAGAATGACCGGCACGCCGGTGTTGGCGATCACATCAGCCAAATAGGCGAGTTCAGGCCCTTTGGTGTCGGCGGTACCGACCACATAGACATGTTTCAAGACTTCCTCCCTGCCCAGCTGAGCGCCCACTCCCTGACGCTGCCGCTGGCCTTGCGCAAAACTCAAAATCAGGCTTGCCGATTTTCGAGACGCGCGTATCATCATGATATGAACGTCTCATTGCAGTCAACCGATACAGGCACGAAATCCGAACAGGGCCCCCGCGCCCGGACTCGGAAATTGATGGTGACGACCGCCAGCCGCCTGATGCAGGCGGGCCTTACGCCGTCCGTCAGTGAAGTGGCCGAAGCGGCGGAAGTCTCCCGCGCAACTGCCTACCGGTATTTCCCCAACCAGACAGCGCTGGTCCATGCCGTTGTGGACGAGGCCCTGGGCCCGATCCTGAAATGGAAGAGCAAGACACAGGATACCGAACAGCGCGTCCTTGATCTGTTTGAGAAGGCTTTGCCGCGCATCTCCGAATTCGAGGCAACCTTCAAGGCGGCGCTGAGATTGTCGCTGGAACAATGGGCGCAGGATGGAAATGCCAGCGAGCAACCCAGATTTACCCGTGGACACCGGATTGAGCTTTTGAACGATGCCCTTTCCCCACTGCGCGGCACCCTGCCGGCTGAAGAATTTGACCGACTTGCACAGGCGCTGTCGCTGATCTTCGGCGTCGAACTTTACACGATCCTCAAGGACATCTGGGACCTGTCGGACATACAGTCCTGCAAGGTTGCCAAATGGGCCGCCTGCGCGCTGGTACGATCCGCAATCGCAGAAGCGAACGAGACCCGAGCAAATCGCGCTGAAACTTGATCTGGTCTTACCAATCATGAAAATTTCCGCTATTCGATTGCTGCAGCTTAACCCAAAGTTTTCTGCAGAGAAGCCGAATTCTCAATCTATGCAGCATTTTCTATCTCAGAAACTGCAAAAAGGCATATTATAAGACTGATCGAAACGGTTGACCGAGCCGCAATTTGGTAATACCAATTTGGAATTCTAACCGTGACAGTGGAGGGTCACTCAAGGAACAAGGGGTGCAAACATACCAGCAAGGGCGAAGACGGGCGCGGAGGCGCCCAGGGTCGGAGCCCGAAATTGCTGGCTTAAGAAAATCACATGTGCATCAATGGGAGGAGATCATAATGCGCAACAAATTGATCAGTATCGCCGGAGGACTTGCACTTGCCTTGGCAAGCGGGACTTCTGCCTATGCGACAGAACTTACAATCTTCTGGGCCGAATGGGACCCAGCCAATTACCTTCAGGAACTCGTCAACGAGTATGAGGCAGAAACAGGCGTTACTGTTACCGTCGAAACAACGCCGTGGCAGGACTTCCAGACCAAGGCCTTTACCGAATTCAACGCACGTGGTTCGGCCTATGACATGATCGTTGGCGACAGCCAGTGGCTTGGTGCTGCGTCTGAAGGCGGCCACTATGTCGACCTGACCGATTTCTTCAACGAGCATAAGCTCGGCGAAGTCATGGCGCCTGCGACCGTGAAATACTATGCGGAATATCCGGGCAACTCAGGCAAGTACTGGGCGGTTCCGGCGGAAGGCGACGCTGTCGGTTGGTCCTATCGCAAGGACTGGTTCGAAGATCCTGCCGAAATGGCAGCCTTCAAGGAAAAATACGGTTACGATCTGGCGGTTCCGACCGACTGGAAGCAGCTCACCGACATCGCCGAGTTTTTCCATCGCCCCGATCAAAACCGCTACGGGATCGCCATCTACACCGACAACTCCTATGACGGCCTTGTCATGGGCGTGGAGAATGCGCTGTTCTCCTATGGTGCCGAACTCGGCAACATGGAAACCTATGAAGTCCAGGGCTACATCAACAGCGACAAGGCAGTCGCAGCGCTTGAGAACTACAAGAAGCTCTACGGCTTGACGCCTCCGGGCTGGGCCAAGACCTTCTTCGTGGAAAACAACCAGGCGATCACCGAAGGCCTCGCAGCCATGTCGATGAACTACTTCGCCTTCTTCCCGGCCCTGCTCAACGAGGCCTCCAACCCGAATGCTGCCAACACCGGCTTCTTCGCCAATCCGGCGGGTCCCGATGGTGACCAGTTCGCCGCTCTTGGCGGTCAGGGCATCTCGATTGTCAGCTATTCCGAGAACCAGGAAGAATCCATGAAGTTCCTGGAATGGTTCATCAAGGACGAAACCCAGAAGCGCTGGGCTGAACTTGGTGGCTACACGGCGAGTGCAGCAGTGCTTCAGTCGGAAGAATTCCGCAAGGCAACACCTTACAACGAGGCGTTCTACCAGACCATGTTCAAGGTCAAGGACTTCTGGGCAGTGCCGGAATATGCGGAACTGCTGAACTCTGCCAACCAGCGGATTTACCCCTACATCGTCGGCGGCGAAGGCACCGCGAAAGAAGCGCTTGATGCGCTGGCCGGTGACTGGGAAGCGACCTTCAAGAAGTATGGCCGCACCAAGTAAGTCGCCTGACTTGCTGAGACTATCATGGGGCGCTGCGGCGCCCCTTCCTTCCCCAACACCGTAAAACGCAAGGAATTTATCCCGTGGCGTCTCCAGTCATGACCAATCTTGAGCCAAATTCGCGCGCTGCCGCGAAGGGGCTGAGTGACCTGACCATCCGCAACCTGTTCATCATTCCAACAATTGCGTTTTTGATCATTTTCAACATTTTCCCTTTGCTCTATTCGCTGGCCTATTCGTTTACCGATTTCAGAGCCTCGACCAATGCACCGGCCAACTTTGTCGGGCTGCAGAATTACCGCGACCTTCTGAGCGACCCGTTCATCTGGAGCAATTTCACCATCACGGCAAAATACGTGCTAATTTCGGTGACCGGCCAGGTGATTGTCGGCTTTGGCCTTGCCATGCTGCTCAACCGCCAGATCCCCGCCAAAGGGTTGATCACCACGTTGCTGCTGCTGCCGATGATGCTGTCGATGGCGGTGGTCGGGCTGTTCTGGAAATTGCTCTATGATCCGAATTTCGGCATCGTCAACTACATCCTCGGCCTCGACAGGTTCGAGTGGCTCGCTGATCCCGACGTAGCGCTCTATGCCATCGCGATTGTCGACATCTGGATGTGGGCGCCATTTGTGATGCTGCTGTCGTTGGCCGGCCTCTCAGCCGTGCCCAAGCATCTTTACGAAGCAGCCGAGATTGATCGCGCTTCGGGCATCTACACGTTTTTCCGCATCACACTGCCGCTGGTGGCACCGATCCTGATGATCGCCATCATCTTTCGCACGATGGAAGCCTTCAAGACATTCGATCTGGCTTACGTGCTGTCATCACAGCCGACGACCGAACTGATCGCCATCCGGCTTTACAAGATGGCGTTCCAGGAATGGCAGACCGGCATGTCGTCGGCGTTCGCCTACATCGTGCTGATCATGGTGGTGGCTATCACCAATATCTATGTGAAATACCTCAACAAAGTGAAGGCGCGCTGATATGGCTGGCGTACGCACCTCCCGGGAAATTGCAACAAACCGGATCGCGATCGTGGCAGTCTTTGTCGCACTCGCAATCATGCTCACCCCGATCTACTGGATCGCGGCGACATCGTTCAAACCACGAAACCTCGCAACCACGATCCCGCCCACGGTGGTGTTCGAGCCGACGGTTTCGCCTTTCGTCAAGCTCTTCACCAAGCGCTCGCAATTGCGTGACCAGCCGTCACAGGAAGAATATGACGCCGCTCCCTGGTGGGAACAGATGGTGTTTGATGGTGGCGAGAAGGTGGTGCGCAACCGCAAGACCGGTGACGTCACCCTGTCGGGCTATGACGACCGCTTCATGAACTCGCTGATCATCTCGATCACCTCGACGATCCTCGCAGTGTCCATGGGAACGCTGACCGCCTATGGCTTCAGTCGGTTCAAAGTGGCGGGGGAAGATGATTGGCTGTTCTTCATCCTGTCCACCCGAATGCTGCCGCCCGTGGTGGTGGCGATCCCGATGTTCCTGATGTACCGGGTGGTGGGTCTCAACGACACCCATCTTGGGCTTATCATCCTCTACACCGCGTTCAATCTGAGCTTCTCGGTCTGGATCATGAAAGGTTTCATCGACGAGATCCCGCGCGAATACGAGGAAGCGGCACTTGTTGACGGCTACACTCGCATGCAGGCGTTCTTCAAAGTGGTTCTGCCAGAAGCGCTGACCGGCATGGCGGCAACGGCTGTGTTCTGTTTCATCACCGCATGGAACGAATATGCCTTTGCGCTGATCATGACCAACCGCAACGCCCAGACGGCGCCACCTTACATTCCATCGCAGGTCGGCAGCGGCCTGCCGGACTGGACCGTGATTGCAGCAGGTACGCTTCTGTTCCTGATCCCGGTCGCCATTTTCACTTTCCTTCTGCGCAACCATCTTCTGCGCGGCATGTCTTTCGGAGCGATCCGCAAATGAGTTTTCGAAACACAAACCAACGCTTCTTGGCGCCAGCGGCGCAGGGCCTGATGATCTTCGGCATCATCTCGCTCTGCCAACCCTGGAGCCTGTTCCTGCACCAGTATGGCGTCACCCTCACCCTGGTTGGCCTGATCGCCTTCATGATCACTTCCAAGATCGCACCCGATCCGGAGAAGGATGAAGGCTTCATTGAAGATAGTCTCGACACGCTCGAGCTCAATGAGACCAATCACCCCGCTGGCTCCAGAGCTGGAGGGAACCACTGATGGCCCAGATCGATATCCAGAACGTGCAGAAATTCTTTGGCCACCTCCAGGTGCTCAAGAATCTCAACCTGACCATCAACGACGGCGAGTTCGTCGTCATGCTCGGCCAGTCGGGTGGCGGAAAGACAACCGCGCTGCGCGCAATCGCCGGGCTTGAGACCGTGACATCGGGCAAGATCCTGATCAACGGCACCGAGGTGCAGGACCGCAAGGCCGCCGACCGTGACATCGCCTTTGTGTTCCAGTCGTTCTCGCTCTATCCGCACATGACGGTGCGCGAGAACATCGCTTTTCCGTTGCGCGCAGTCCGCATGAATGCGGCCGATCGCGACAAGGCGGTAAGCGAGGTGGCTGAAACGCTTCAGATCGCCCAGCACTTGAACCGCAAGCCATCGGCACTTTCGGGCGGCGACATGCAGCGTGTGGCGATCGGCCGGGCGCTGGTGCGGCGGCCTCAGGCACTCTTGATGGACGAACCGCTAGGTGTTCTTGACGCAAAGCTGCGCGAGCAAATGCGCGCCGAAATCAAGCGCTTGCACATCGCCCGTGGCTCGACCTCGGTCTATGTCACCCATGACCAGATCGAGGCCATGAGTCTGGCTGACCGAATCGTCATTCTGCATGACGGTGTGTTGCAGCAGGTGGGGCCTCCCGATGAGGTCTATCTCCATCCGACAAATCTGTTCGTGGCAAAATTCGTGGGCTCGCCGGTGATGAACGTCAACGCCGCCCGCATTGAGGGAAACAGCGTGATGCTGAATGAAGCAAGCCAGGGATTTCACTTTCCTGATGAAACCCTTGCGAGGACGCGCGGGACGCAGGGCAATCTGACCCTGGGGGTCCGCCCCGAGGCGGTGCTGCTCAAGCACGATCAGGCAGACGGCTTTGTTGAAGGCGTGACGACCAACATTGAACCTCTGGGCAGCCATGACATCGTCGACGTGCGGCTTGGCGGCACAGTGCTGCGCGCGCGCACGGAAAGCGGGTTCGTCTCCGGCGAAGGCCAGAAGGCATTTGTCAGGGTAGATCCGGGCCAGGCGCATTTCTTCGATACGGCCACTGGCCTCAATTTGCGGGGAGCAAACTGATGGCCGATATTGCACTGCAAGGCATCACCAAGAAGTTCGGGCCCAACACCGCGTTGCGAGACCTTGATCTCGATATCAAGGACGGCGAGTTCTTCGTGCTTCTGGGCCAGACCGGCGCCGGCAAGACGACGACGCTGCGGCTGATTGCGGGGCTCGAAGTGCCGAACTCCGGCAAGGTCATCATCGACGGGCATGACGCCACCAAATGGAACGCGGCCGAACGCGACGTAGCGCTGGTGCTGCAGCAATACTCACTCTACCCGCGCATGACCGTGCGCGGAAATCTCGAGTTTCCATTGAAATCCCGCACGCAGAACTTCACCACTGCCGAGATCAAGGAGCGTGTCGACCGTGTGGCCGAAACCCTGCAGATCACCAAGCTGCTTGACCGCAAGGTCGAGCGTCTGTCGGGCGGCGAGATGCAGCGCGTCTCGATCGGCCGGGCGATCGTGCGCAAGCCGCGCGTGTTCCTCATGGACGAGCCGCTGTCGGCGCTTGATGCAAACCTGCGCGACGTGCTGCGGGTTGAGTTGAAAAAACTGCACAGCGAACTGGGCGCGACCTTCGTGTTCGTGACCCACGACCAGGTCGAGGCCATGTCCATGGGCGACAAGATCGGCGTGCTCAACAAGGGCAAGCTGGTGCAGGTCGGCACGCCATCCGAGATCTATGCCAAGCCGCTCAACACCTTCGTCGCCCGCTCCGTCGGAACACCCCCGATGAACCTTGTTGACGGAGTACTCAACGGCAACACGGCAATGCTTGACGCCGGCAAGTTCAGCCTGCCGATCGCAAATCCACGTGGATCCAACGGCGACCGGATCCGCTTTGGTATCAGGCCGGAAGATGTGGTGCTGGACCCGAACGGCCCGGCGACAGGCAGGGTCTTCGACATCGAAAACCACGGCGTGATCAAGATCCTCACGCTCGCCATCGAAGGCACGCATCTGCATGCCACCGTGTCGGCGCAGACAAAGGTGAATATCGACGAGGTCCTGAAATTTAGCTGGAAGGCGGACAAGGTCCTCTTCTTCAATCCGTCCAATGGCCAGAATATGGATCTGAGCTGACGGCAGACAGTGGTCGCCGCAGTTTCTCATGGTAAACCCGGTGCAGGAGCGTCTCGTCCGGATGAGGATCCCGGCGGGTCGTTTCTGTGTGACTGCGTTAGGGTCGAGACTCAATCATGCCCACCAGATGAAGATGGCGGCGGCGCGAAAGCGACCTGTCCGGAGGACTTGCCGCCCATGACAGTGTCGGCAAAGAACCGCCAATTTTGCTCTGGGCTGGACTGAAAAACATCCACCGTGACCTCGCTTGCGAATGGGCTTACGTTCATGGCTACCGCAAAGACCAGTGCAGTGGTGACCTTCTTGATGAAGTTTGCAGACAATTTCGGCTCCAATCTTGCTGGGCTTTGCTTTACGCCATTCAGCTCTATTTCCATTTGTGTCTTGACGGAGCGGCGCCGACCGACAGGTCTTTAGGGAAAAGCTCGCTGAAAAAGTACGACGCCTCACGGCACCACGCTCAATCAAAGGGATCTTACTCAATGCGATGGATTCTGTTTCTTGTATGTCTCTGGCCAACGGCCGCATCAGCCAATGACTGGGATGCATTGGATCAGCCCGGCGCCGTCGCTATCATGCGCCATGCGCTCGCGCCGGGCACGGGTGATCCAGCTGACTTCGAACTGGGCGACTGCTCAACGCAACGCAATTTGAGTGAAGATGGAAGACAGCAGGCCCGGTCCGTCGGCGATGCGTTTCGCAAACGGGGTATCGTCTTTGACCGAATATTCGCCAGCCAATGGTGCCGCACCCGCGAGACAGCGGAACTGCTGGCCCTCAGGCCTGTCGTCGAGATGCCGGCGCTCAACTCCTTCTTTGGCGATTACTCAACGCAGCAGAGCCAGACTCAGGCGACCAAGGCGCTGATTGAAAAGCAACAGGGCCGCGTTCTTCTGGTCTCTCATCAAGTCAATATTTCCGCGCTTGCCGGTCAGGCAACCCGTTCGGGTGAAGTGCTGATCATTCGAGCTGGCACCGAGGGAATGGAAGTCATGGGCAGCATCTTGATCCAGCCGTAGCTGACCGACAGCCAAAGACATGTCTTTGGAAGTCCGCATTCGACAGAGAAACGCGCCCCAATGGCAAGTTGACCAAATGCCACGGCTCGCGCCGGGTCTGGTCCGATCTTGCCGGCTGCCCAATTAAACGGTTGTTCATTGACCACCATTGGTGCCAGTTTAGATATCTACGTACAAAAGGGGATTTATGTGTTTCACGGCAAGGTACTGGTCGCCCAAGGAGGTGGCCCAACGGCGGTTATCAACCAGTCAATGGTTGGGGCGGTCCTGGAATCACGCAAATTCCGCGCGGTTGAGTTGATCTACGGTGCCGTACACGGTGTGCGTGGAATCCTGGACGAGGATTTTTACGATCTGACCCAGGAGACCACCCATAATCTGGAGATGGTCGCCAATACGCCGTCTTCGGCACTTGGCTCGACGCGGGACAAGCCGGATCTGAAATACTGTCAGGAAATTTTCAAGGTCCTGCGAGCGCACCAGATCGGCTATTTCTTTTACACCGGCGGAAACGATTCCTCGGACACCGTGCGCATTGTCAACGATGAGGCGCGCAAGGCGCAGTACGATCTGCGCTGCATCCACATTCCGAAAACCATCGACAATGACCTGGTCGAGAATGATCATACACCAGGCTTCCCCTCAGCCGCGCGCTATGTCGCTCAAGCCTTCATGGGCATCAATCTCGACAATGCTGCGCTGCCTGGCGTTTATATTGGTGTTGTCATGGGGCGCCATGCAGGCTTTCTCACAGCCGCCTCGGCTTTGGGCAAGAAATTTTCCGATGATGGGCCTCATCTGATCTACATGCCCGAGCGGACCTTCGACATCGATGAGTTTCTCCGGGACGTCAAGCAGGTGTATGACCGGCTTGGGCGCTGCATTATTGCCGTCAGTGAAGGCGTCCATGACGGCTCGGGCCAACCGATCATCGCCAAACTGGCCAAAGATGTCGAACATGACGCGCATGGCAATGTGCAATTGTCCGGAAGCGGCGCTCTGGCCGATCTGCTGACACAGAAGGTCAAGAAGGATCTGCAAATCACACGGGTCCGGGGGGATACACTCGGCTATATTCAGCGCAGTTTTGTTGGATGTGTTTCCGATGTTGACCAGAATGAAGCCCGCGAAGTTGGCGAAAAGGCCGTGCAGTACGGGATGTTCGGCGATCGCGACGGATCGGTGACGATCAAACGCACTGGCCATTACTCGGTCGACTACGAGCTGGTTCCGCTGGAACTGGTTGCCGGAAAAACCCGCACAATGCCCGACAACTTTATCTCCACGTCCGGTCACGACGTGACCGACGCGTTCCGGCAATATCTACGCCCCTTGCTGGGCAGCGGAATGCCGGACGCCTATCGCCTTCGCCCGAACAAGGTGCCGAAGATTCTGGCGGCACAGTGATGCGACCCGGCCCCGGAGCGCATTGGTGCTTCGGGGGTGAGCTGTCGCAACCGATACCCGTGCTTGACGGCATCCCCACGGCCTGCACCTACCCAGGCAGATACGCCACATAGTCGATCTCCAGAAACTCGTCGATTTCTGGAATCCAGCGATCGCGAACGAAGGCAACATGATCGGGGTGGTTGTTGTAGGATTCGTACTCGGCCTGCCCGTCAAACTCCATGGAAAAGCCGTGTCTGAAGCTGTTCTTGGCCGAGATCTGTTCGAGCGCTTCAAAATTCCTTACGCCTGGGATGGCCGTGAGGACGCGCTGTCCATCTGCCAGGAAGGTTGCCTCGCTTTCCGAACCTGCTGGATGCTTCAGCCTGAATGCGACGGTATGTCTGATCATAATGCTCTCCCTTGATCCCGATAGAAACGCCGACCGCACCGGTTTGAAAACCACGATGAACCATGGCTGGGCCGCGTCCGATTGGATGCGCGCCACATGCTATCTTGCAAATCGCGCCTGATAGGTCTCCCAGACGTCCGGATTGCAAAAATTGAGCGGCTTCTCACCATTAAGGATGCGTCTTGTTTCTTCCACCACGCCCTGGCCCATCCGCAGCATGCTTTCCTCGGTAATACCGGCCATGTGCGGGGTCAGAATAACATTGCGCATCGACAGGAACGGATGATCCGCCGGCAGGGGCTGCCGGTCAAACACATCTAGCGCCGCCCCGCCGATGGCTCCGTTTGAGAGCGCGTCAATCAGGGCCGTTTCGTCAACCACGGGACCGCGCGCGACATTGACCAGAATGGCGCCAGGCTGCATCAGCGCCAGCTGCCCTGCCCCGATCATCCCGCGGGTCTTGTCATTCAGAGGGCAGCAGAGAACGACAACATTGCTGCGGGCAAGCATGTCGTTGAGGTCCACTGCCTCAGCGCCATGAGGCAGCACATCAGGCCTGCTGGTCACCGCAAGGACCTTCATTCCAAAGCCATGATGGGCAATCCGGAAAAGGGCGTTTCCGACATTTCCCATTCCGACGATGCCGAGCGTCCGTCCGCTCAGTTCGCGGCCATGATCGGAATGCGCCCGCGCGGTCGCCCAGCCATTCGATCTCAAATCGGCGCTGACCGCTGGATACCGACGCAAAAGCGCAAGCGATGACCAGATGCAGTGCTCCGCCACAGTCGGCGCGTTCACACCCGGCACATTGGCCACCAGGACACCCGCCTGTGTGGCAACCTCAACCGGAATCATGTCGAGCCCCGCGCCGTGCCGGACAGCCGCCTTGAGGCTTTTCTCGCGCGCGAAAATCTCCGGTGGGATCGGAGCGCGCACGACGATGACCGACGCGCCGGCGCTCTCCCTCACAATAGCTTCCGGAGACGGCTCGCTGGCAATCACCAGCGCTCCGAGGCGGCGCAGGTCAGTCATCACAGCCGGATGCAGCGGGTGGGTGGAAAAGATCATGTCATACGGGCGCGCGGGGCAGCTCAGCCTGCCCGGCGGCCTTTTCAGCATTGGACTCAAGAATTTCCGTCCAGTAGCTCTGCGCTCGGCCCAGATGCGTGTTCATGAGGGCCTGGGCCAAGTTGCTGTCGCGCCGGTACAGTGCATCGAAAATCTGCATGTGCTCATTGTGAGACTTGATGTTACGCTCGACCTTGCCGAAATAGATCGGGAGCCGCTGCTCGCTAGCGGCATAGAAACTCGAGCATATCTTGTAAAACATCTCGTTTTGCGTGGCGCGTACGATTTCAAGATGGAATTCCCCATCGAGCCTGTGCAGCCCCAGCCCGTCGGCAATCTGTTTTTCCGAACGACCGAGAATGTCGCGCAACCGGTCGAGATTGTCATCCGTGGCACGCAGTGCCGCGAGCTCGGCTGCCTTGATCTCGTGGATCTTGCGAAGCTCGACCGCTTCGAAAATCTGCCGCGGCTGCAATTGCACGCCCGCAGTGGCAAGCAGGGCCATCGAACTCAGGCCAGCCGATTCCATCGTCAGATAAATGCCCGACTTTGCCCGCCTTTCGATCAGCTGTAGCGCTTCGAGAATGGCGAGAGATTCACGTACCTGACCACGGCTGACGGCAAAATGCTCCGCAAGCTCCCTCTCGGAGGGCGCCTTGCCTGCATTGCCGCTGGCCACCGCCACGATGTGCGCCACCAGATTGGGCAGGAAGTCGCTTTCAGAGCTCGTCATATGACCCTTGTGTATTTGTCCAGAACAGCTTCGTTCATGGTGAAGCCGAGGCCTGGCTTTTCAGGAAATTCAATCATCCCGTCTTTGGCCACCACGGATTCGTCAATGATATCATGTATCATCGGGTTGGCGCCAAGGGAAAACTCGACAGCGAAACTCGACGGCGACGCCGCACAGACATGCAGTCCCGCAAAGAAGCATGGCGCCCCCGCCCACAGATGCGGCGCCAGTCGCAGATTGAACGCAGAGGCGATTGTGCCAATCCGCATTGCCTCGCTGATGCCGCCACAAAACGCCGGATCGGGCTGAAAAATATCCGCCGCGCGCATGAGCGCAAGATCGCGGAAGGCAAACCGCGTGGCCTCGCTTTCCCCTGTGGCCACCGGGATAGGAATGCTGCCCCGCACTTCTGCAATGCCAGCCTTGTCATCGGCAATGATCGGCTCTTCGAACCAAGCAAGATCGCAATCTTCAACAAGATGCGCAAAACGCCGCGCCGTCGCGACAGTAAACGTGCCGTGTGCATCAACCGCCAGTTCGACGTCCGGACCCAGCGCCTTGCGGGCTGCCTTGACGCGGGCTGCGGAGGCATTCGGGTTCGGGTCCATTGCACCCACCCGCATCTTGATCATCCTGAAACCGCCTGCATCGACATAAGACTGCAATTGCTCGCCAATCTTGTCCGCACTCGCCCATCCACCCGATGCATAGGCCTGCATGCGTTCGGCTTTACGGCCGCCCAGCAACTTCCAGACCGGCTTTCCATCGGCCTTTCCAAGGATATCCCACAAGGCGATGTCGATTGCGCTGATGGCCGCAACCGTCAACCCGCGCCGTGCCATTTCCGGCATGGAATGGCCAGCCATCGCAGCCTTTTGCGCGCGAACGCCATTGTAAAGCTCTTCCCAGATGAACGTGATATCCGACGGGTCGCGGCCAATGATCCGCGGCCCGAAATCCTCATTGATCAAACGCACAAGCGTGGCGTAACTCCCGGAGCTGCCAGCGGCGTTCTTGCCCTCGCCCCACCCGACGACGCCGTCATCGGTTTCGATGCGCAGGATTGCGGCATCAAAGGTTCGCAAGGTCCCGAAGTCGCTGGTGTGCTGACGCGCCTGATCGATCGGGATCTGAATCCATTGCGCATGGACGGACTTGATTTTCATGACAGCGACCCTCGCACCCCGGCGGCGGACGTATCCGCCCCGGTGGAACGCCTCTACGGATTACTTGATGAGCGGCAACAGCGTTTCCGCTGTAATCCGCATCTGGTCCGAGTAGAACTTTTCGGTCAGCAGACTTGATCCATGGTCCTGGATGAACTTGAGCTGCTCCGGCGAGATGTCCACCGGATCGCGTTCCACCATGTCCGGGTAGATCGCTGCAGGCGTGCGGTCGACGGGCGCCACGAACTCGTTGGTCAATGCGCCGTCATAGCCGATTTCCTTGAGCGTCTCGACGATCTTGGGCCAGTTGAGATGACCAAGACCGGCAGCAAAACGGTTGTTGTCGGCGACATGGAAATCGAACAGCCTTTTGCCAGCCAGACGGATGGCATCGTAGATGTTGGATTCTTCCATATTGAGGTGATAGGCGTCGAGGCACACGCCGCAATCTGGGTGCACCGCATCGGCAAGTGCCAGCGCCTGTGCGCAGCGGTTGAAGATGTAGGTTTCAAAACGGTTGAGCGGTTCAATGGCGATTTTGACGCCGACCTTCTGGGAATGGGCGAAACACTCCTTGGTCGCCTCGACCAGCCAACCCCATTCCTCTTCCTCGGTCGCATCAGGCTGCACCTTGCCAACTGTCGCGGGGACAAGCGTGATGATCTCGCCCTCGAGTTCGCTGACCATGGTCAGCACGCTCTTGACGTAATCGACAGTGCGGGCCCGCTGGCGCTCGTCCTTGGCTGCCAGGTTTCGATCCCCCAGCGTCAGAGTAACCGCACCCCAGCAGCGGATGCCGTGCTCTTTCAAGAGCGCGCGGGTCTCCTTGGTGTCGTACTGGGTCGGTTCACCCGAAATCTCGATGCTTTCATAGCCGAATTGCTTGATCCGGCGAAGCGTGACGTCCAGCGGCTCGGCCCGCATCCAGTTGTGAGTCGACAGATGCATGTTAATCCTCCCTTGCAGCAGAGCTCCTCAACCCCACCACCCATTGCATTTTGCCATTCTGGTTAGACCAATTAATCCCTATTTTTGATCTTATCAAGCCTGACTATGCCATTTCTTCGCAGTATAGCCCGTTATCGACAGCATTTTGCATCTTGCGCAGGGAATACAAACATGATGTCGTAGCGGTGGGAGAATTTTGGTATTACCAGATTGAGATGATCGGGAGTGCCGAAATGGGAGAGAAGACCGTGAAGATCGGGATGAACATGTTCTTGTGGACCACCCATGTGGGTCCCCAGCACGAAGCGCTACTACGTGATCTGAAGGCCTGCGGCTATGACGGCGTGGAGATCCCGATATTCGAGGGTGAGATCAGCCACTATCAACAGCTCGCAACCATGCTCGATGATCTCGGTCTGGAGCGCACGGCAGTCACGGCGATGGGCGATCCGTCGATGAACCTGATCGGCGACGCGGCGGCCCGAGCAAGAGGCGTCGATTACATGCGCGACACGCTCGACAAGACACGCGCGCTGGGCGCCAGCCTGATCTGCGGACCGATGCATTCGACGCTGGGGCATTTCTCAGGCGTTGGGCCGACAGAGGAGGAATTTGCCAGTTCCATCTCGTCGCAGCGTCTGATCGGCGAGCATGCCGCGGGACTTGGTATCACGGTAGCGCTCGAGGCGCTGAACCGGTTTGAATGCTATCTGGTCAACACCATGGACGGGCTTGCTGCACACCTTGCTGATATCGGCCATCCGAACATTCGCGCGATGTATGACACCTTCCACGCCAACATTGAGGAAACCGATCCGATTGGCGCACTCACCCGCAACACGGCAAGTGTTGCCCATATTCATATTTCCGAGAATGATCGCGGTGTGCCGGGACGCGGCAACATTCCGTGGCGCGAAACCTATGCCGCGATCCGTGACATCGGTTATGACGGATGGCTGACAATCGAGAGTTTTGGCCGTGGCCTACCTGATCTGGCGGCAGCCACCAAGGTCTGGAGGGACTTTGCCGAAAGCCCGGAGGCGGTGTATCGAGAGGGATACGAACACATCAGCAATTCACTCGAAAATCATTGACGAGACGGGACCGGGCTCCGGTAAAGAAAACAGAGATGATACATTGGCGTCATTCTTGATTTTCCTTTGGACAAACCATCGCCCGTCTCACACGAAGAACACAGACCCGCGAAGCGGCGGACATGAACTGAACACTGAAGGAGGATATCTATGAAGACGATCAAGGGTCCGGCGCTGTTTCTGGCGCAGTTTGCAGGCGATGATGCGCCGTTCAATTCCTGGGATTCGATCACCAAATGGGCGGCTGACTGCGGCTACAAGGGTGTGCAGGTTCCGAGCTGGGACGGACGGCTGATCGATCTGGCCAAGGCTGCGTCGTCGAAAGACTATTGCGACGAGTTCAAGGGCGTGGCGCGGGCGAATGGTGTCGAAGTCACCGAGCTGTCGACACATCTGCAGGGCCAGCTGGTGGCCGTGCATCCGGCCTATGACGAAGCCTTTGACGGCTTTGCGGTGCCCGAAGTGCGCGGCAATCCGAAGGCGCGGCAGGAATGGGCGGTTGATCAAGTACGCATGGCGTTGTCGGCTTCCAAGAACATGGGTATTGCCGCAATGGCGAGCTTCTCCGGCGCGCTGGCCTGGCCCTATATCTATCCCTGGCCGCAGCGGCCCGCAGGCCTGGTCGAGACCGCCTTTGACGAACTGGCAAAGCGCTGGTGGCCGATCCTCGATTTTGCCGACGAATGCGGTGTCGACGTCTGCTACGAGATCCATCCGGGCGAAGATCTGCATGACGGCGTCACCTTCGAGATGTTTCTCGAGCGCGTCGGTAACCATGCCCGCTGCAACATGCTCTACGATCCGTCGCATTATGTGCTGCAGTGCCTCGACTACATCGACAACATCGACATCTACAAGGACCGGATCAGGATGTTCCACGTCAAGGATGCCGAGTTCAACCCGACCGGCAGGCAGGGCGTCTATTCGGGCTACCAGCCCTGGGTCGACCGGGCCGGACGGTTCCGTTCGCTCGGCGACGGACAGGTCGATTTCGGCGCGATCTTCTCGAAGATGGCGGCCAATGATTTTGACGGCTGGGCCGTGGTCGAATGGGAATGCTGCCTGAAGCATCCCGAAGACGGCGCGCGCGAAGGTGCGCAGTTTGTCTCCGACCACATCATCCGGGTGACCGAGCGCGCCTTCGACGATTTCGCCGATGGTGGCACGGACGATGCCGCCAACCGCCGCATGCTCGGCATTTCCTGAGCGGGAGGACGATATGACCATCGAAGGCTCCAACACCACCGCCTCGCGGCGGATCCGTCTCGGCATGGTCGGCGGTGGACGCGACGCGTTCATCGGCGGCGTGCACCGCATCGCCTCGCGCATCGACGACCGCTATGAGCTGGTCGCCGGTGCGTTTTCCTCGACACCTGAGAAATCGAAAGCCTCGGCCGAAGATCTCGGCGTCGCTCCAGGCCGCGCCTATGGCGACTATGTCGAGATGGCCAAGCGCGAGGCGCGTCTGAAGACCGGCATCGAGGCGGTGGCTATCGTCACGCCGAACCACATGCATTATCCGGTGGCGCGTGAATTCCTCAAGCGCGGCATCCATGTGATCTGCGACAAGCCGCTGACCTCGACGCTTGCGGATGCCAAGAAACTGGCCAAGGCTGCGGAGACATCGGGCGCGCTGTTTGTGCTCACGCACAATTACACTGGCTATCCGATGATCCGGCAGGCCCGCGACATGGTCGCCAAGGGAGAGCTTGGCAAGATCCGGCTTGTACAGGTCGAATATGCCCAGGACTGGCTGTCGGAGAACCTCGAGGCAACCGGGCAGAAACAGGCAGGCTGGCGCACCGACCCTGCCCGCTCCGGGCTTGGCGGCTCGACCGGCGACATCGGCACCCATGCCTTCAACCTGGCGAGCTTCGTCTCGGGCCTCGAACTCGACCAGCTCTGCGCCGATCTCGACTGTTTCGTCGAGGGTCGGCAGCTTGATGACAACGGCCACGTGCTGATGCGGTTTACGGGCGGCGCCAAGGGCATGCTCTGGTGCAGCCAGGTGGCGCCCGGCAACGAGAATGCGCTCAAGCTCCGCATATACGGCGAAAAGGGCGGGATCGAATGGGCGCAGGAAGATCCGAACTATCTCTGGTACACGCCGTTGGGTGAGCCAAAACGGCTTCTGACCCGCAACGGCGCGGGTGCAACAGAGGCCGGCCAGCGCGTCAGCCGCATTCCAGGGGGCCATCCCGAGGGCTACCTTGAAGGCTTCGCAACCATCTACAATGAAGCCGCCGAAGCCATCATCGCGCACCGCGACGGAAAGCCGGCGCCCGACGGCGTGATCTATCCCGGCATCAATGAGGGACTGGCAGGCGTCGCCTTCGTGACCGCCTGCGTCGACTCCTCGCGCCGCGGCGGCAGCTGGGTCAAGTTCGGTAGCTACACGAAACGCTGACAGCTGCTTCAGGACGGTCGGCCAGATCAGAAGCGCAAACGGAGTTTCCTAACTCAAAGCGGTTCATTCTATCCTCGCGTCGGTATGGACCTGTCGCAGTTTGATGCCGCTCCTTTGATAGCATTTACTGCAACAAAGGAGACGACCTATGGGACTGAAACGGACGGATGAACTTCGCCAAGATGCCGTGCGTATCGCGCTGACCAGTTGGCTTACACATAAAAAGGTCGCTGATGATCTGGGTATCGGCATGTCGACGCTGAACAAATGAATCACCGCTCATCGAGATATTGATGATCTGCCTTTGGACCGCCAATCAACCCTGACATTTCATAGCACTGGCAAAATTTGCGCCCGCAAACTATGCTGTTGTCCATATTGCCACTTGTGGAAATCGCGATCTTCGAGGGTTCCTCGGCAAGCTTGAAGATGAAAAGGGCGACCTGCCGGATGAGCGATTCAAAGATCAAGAATATGGACGACTTTGCAACCATCAGCGGCATTTCGCGCCCGACAATTTCCAAATATTTCAACGATGCCGACAGCGTAAGAAAATCGACAAGAGAGCGCATCGAGAAGGCGCTTGAGCTTTACGACTACCGCCCGAATTTCTACGCGATGAACCAGAACAGGCGATTGACCAAGAATGTGGGCATCGTCATCCCCTATATGGCGGACCCGCATTTTGCCGAGATTGCGCGCAACGTGGAGAACCATGTCATCGAGGCCGGGTATCGTCCGGTCGTGCTCGGATCCCAGGGCAATCCGGAACAGGAGATCGAGAATCTAAACAATTTGCGGCTGCTCAAGCCTGCGGGCGTCCTGCTCGCCCCGATCGGTCGGATGTCGGATGCCGGCCGCATAGCGGACTTCTGCAAGGATGTCCCGACGGTTCTTTTCGATGCAAACATCGAGGATGTCGGCGAAGCTTTCATCGGAATGGACAACAACCAGAGCATCGGGTTGATCGTCGAGTACCTGTGCAGGACCGGCGAGCCGCCGGCATTCTTCGAGATGCTGACACCGACCAACCCAAATGCTCTCAAACGTCGGAGTGCCTACATAAAGACGATGGATCGATTGGGCCACCAACCGCATCTGATTCAGGTCAAGGGTGAAGGTTGGGACTTCGAGGAAATCGGTTTTCGGGAAGGATCCCGCGTCATAGCCGATCGGACGCTCTTGACTGACACGGTTCTGTGCAGCAACGACCGTCTCGCAATAGGCTTTTTGTCTGCGGCCTATCAACACGGGCTGCGCGTGGGACTGGGCGCAAGTTGCGCCTTGCGCGTCGCAGGTCACGATGACCATCCATTCTCGCGTTATACCTGCCCGACGTTGACGACTGTTTCACAGGATTATGCGGCAATTTCGGCCCGGAGCGCAGAAACGCTATTTGCGCTAATTGACACTGATCAACGCGCGAGTTCTCGTGAAGTGACACTTTATGATGGCAGACTGGTCATGAGGGGCTCTGCTTAACTAGCTGAAAACAAGATCATAAATTCAAAATATATACGCGCGTAAAAATATAATTGACGCGAGGGTAGATCTGGCAGTACTTTTTGATGGCAACATCCAATCAAAGGGAGGATACGGATGTACTTGAGGAACGCACTGTGTGCGGCAACCGCTTTGTCGGTTCTCGGCACCGTCGGCGCTTATGCCGAGACAATCACCATCGCAACCGTGAACAATGGCGACATGATCCGCATGCAGGGTCTCACGGACGATTTCACCGCAAAAACCGGCCACAAAGTTGAGTGGGTGACACTGGAAGAGAACGTTCTTCGCCAGCGTGTCACGACCGACATCTCGGCCAAGGGTGGTCAGTTCGACATCATGACCATCGGTATGTACGAAACACCGATCTGGGCAAAGAACGGCTGGCTGGTCTCAATGGATGATCTGCCGGCAGACTATGATGTCGATGACATCCTGCCAGCCATGCGTGGCGGCCTGTCTTATGACGGCACGATGTATGCAGCGCCATTCTATGGCGAAAGCTCGATGATCATGTATCGCAAGGACCTGATGGAAGCAGCAGGCATGGAAATGCCCGATGCGCCCACGTGGGACTTTGTCGCCGATGCAGCCCGCGCGATGACAGACAAAGACAATGAAATCTACGGCATCTGCCTGCGCGGCAAGGCTGGCTGGGGCGAGAACATGGCGTTCCTGACAGCTACTTCCAACGCATTTGGTGCACGTTGGTTTGACGAAGACTGGAAGCCGCAGTTTGACACGAAGCCCTGGGCAGACACGCTGAACTTCTACATCAACCTGATGAACGAAGCCGGCCCTCCCGGTGCATCCAACAACGGCTTTAACGAAAACCTGTCGCTGTTCCAGCAGGGCAAGTGCGGCATGTGGATCGACGCCACTGTCGCGGCATCTTTCGTGACCAACCCCAATGATTCAACAGTCGCAGACAAGGTTGGCTTTGCGCTCGCCCCCGATGCGGGTCTCGGCAAACGCAGCAACTGGCTCTGGGCCTGGGCTCTGGCCATTCCAGCCGGCACGCAGAAAGAGGCTGCGGCCAAGGAATTCATAGAGTGGGCAACCTCGAAAGACTATATCGAGCTGGTGGCCTCGAAAGAGGGCTGGGCCAACGTACCTCCGGGCGCACGAACCTCGCTCTATGAAAACGAGAACTACAAGAACATTCCTTTCGCCAAGATGACGCTGGAAAGCATCCTCTCGGCTGACCCGAACAACCCAACGGTTGATCCGGTTCCCTATGTGGGTGTGCAGTTCGCTGCAATTCCCGAATTCGCTGGCATAGCGACCCAGGTTGGCCAGGAATTCTCGGCAGCCCTTGCAGGCCAGCAAACAGCGGAAGAAGCCCTCGCCAAGGCGCAGGCTTTGACCGCTGAGGAAATGGAAGCCGCCGGTTACTAAGGCTTTCCTCCCAACCAGGGGGTAGTGTGCGCATTACCCCCTGGTGCCCTTCGACTGCCACAGCAATGAAACGCACGGACGGCTCCAATGCTGTCTGATGAGGAGGTGTGTCATGGCGACCCAGCATTCCAGATCCGCAGCACGTATCATGATGGCGCCAGCGGTTATCCTGCTTCTCGGCTGGATGCTCGTGCCACTGATGATGACGCTGTACTTCTCGTTCAAGAAATATCTGCCGCTTCGCGGCGGCGACCTTGGATGGGTCGGCTTTGACAATTACATCCGCTTCGTTACATCCAGCGCTTTCTGGCCATCTGTTCTGACCACGCTGATCATCGTCGGTGGCGTCTTGCTCATCACGGTTATCCTCGGTGTCTTGCTGGCGATCCTCCTGAACCAGCCGATGTGGGGTCAAGGCATCGTTCGCATTCTTGTCATTGCCCCGTTCTTCGTCATGCCAACTGTCTCCGCGCTGGTCTGGAAGAACATGTTCATGGACCCGGTAAACGGTCTTTTTGCCCATATGTGGAAGTTCTTCGGGGCCCAACCCGTCGAATGGCTGACAGAGGCCTCCATGATGTCGATTGTGATTATCGTGTCGTGGCAGTGGTTGCCGTTTGCCACGCTGATCCTGCTCACCGCAATTCAGTCCCTGGACGGCGAACAACTTGAGGCCTCCGAAATGGACGGCGCCCCACCGCTGGCACGCTTCGGCTACATCGTCCTGCCGCATCTCGGTCGCGCCATCACGGTTGTCATCCTGATCCAGACGATCTTTCTGCTGTCGGTCTTTGCCGAGATCTTCGTGACGACTCAGGGTGCATTCGGCACCAAGACACTGACCTACCTGATCTACCAGCGCGTGCTGGAAAGCCAGAATATCGGGCTCGGCTCGGCAGGTGGCGTCTACGCAATCATTCTCGCTAACATCCTTGCCATCTTCCTGATGCGCATGGTCGGCAAGAACCTGGACGCGTGAGGGGGACGACAAAATGGCACGCTCTGTTACAAATCAACGCAAGATCATCAACACCGCAGCCGCATGGGCTATTGGTCTTCTGATCTTCTTCCCCATTCTCTGGACCATCCTGACCAGCTTCAAGACCGAAGCACAGGCGATTTCGGATCCGCCGGTTTTCCTCGCATTCGACTGGACGCTGGAAAACTATTCGGTCGTGATGGAGCGATCCGACTACGGGCGTTTCCTCTGGAATTCAATTGTTATCGCCGGCGGCTCAACCATCCTCGGGATCATCATCGCGATCCCGGCCGCATGGTCGATGGCCTTCGTGCCGTCAAAACGGACCAAGGACATCCTCCTGTGGATGCTGTCGACCAAAATGTTGCCTGCGGTCGGAGTTCTGTATCCGATCTACCTGATCTTCATCAGAATGGGTTTGCTCGATACAAAGATCGCTCTGGTCGTCGTGTTGATGCTGATCAACCTGCCGATCATCGTCTGGATGCTCTATACCTACTTCAAGGAAATCCCGGGCGAAATCCTTGAAGCGGCGCGAATGGATGGCGCAACGCTGCGCGAAGAAATCCTCTACGTGCTCACCCCGATGGCCATCCCGGGCATAGCCTCGACGCTGCTTCTGAATGTCATTCTGGCGTGGAACGAGGCCTTCTGGACCCTCAATCTGACTGCGGCACAAGCAGCGCCTCTGACAGCATTCATCGCAAGCTACTCAAGCCCTGAAGGGCTGTTCTACGCCAAGCTCAGCGCGGCCTCGACCATGGCAATTGCGCCAATTCTCATTCTCGGCTGGTTCAGCCAGAAGCAACTCGTCAGCGGCCTGACCTTTGGCGCTGTGAAATAGGGGAACTGACCAATGGGACAAATTCAACTGAACCAGGTGACCAAGAGCTTCGGTGCTGTTCAGGTCATTCCGCCCTTGGATCTGACAATAGAGGACGGTGAATTCACGGTATTCGTCGGCCCCTCCGGCTGCGGCAAATCCACGCTTCTGCGTCTGATCGCGGGACTTGAAGACGTCACATCCGGGCATATCGCGATCGACGGAAAGGACGCCACGGAGGTTCCGCCTGCCAAGCGCGGACTTGCGATGGTGTTCCAGTCCTACGCGCTTTATCCGCATATGTCGGTTCGCAAGAATATCGCGTTTCCGATGAAGATGGCCAAGATCGACCAGGCTGAACAGGATCGTCGCATAGAAGCAGCAGCAAAGGCGCTCAATCTCACCGACTATCTTGATCGCCGCCCCGGACAATTGTCCGGCGGCCAGCGCCAGCGCGTCGCCATTGGCCGGGCCATCGTGCGTGAACCGTCAGCGTTTCTGTTCGACGAACCCTTGTCGAACCTCGACGCCGCCTTGCGGGTTGGCATGCGACTTGAAATCAGCGAACTGCATGAACGCCTCAAGACCACCATGGTCTATGTGACCCATGACCAGGTGGAAGCCATGACAATGGCCGACAAGATTGTGGTCCTTCAAGCAGGCGTAATCGAACAGGTCGGCAGCCCACTTGAACTTTACAACAGGCCCTGCAACCGCTTCGTCGCAGGCTTCATCGGCTCGCCCCGAATGAACTTCATGGAAGGGACGGAAGCTGCAAAGCATGGGGCGCACGCGATCGGCTTCCGCCCCGAGCATCTCAAAATATCAGTAACCGAAGGCCAATGGAAAGCTAAGGTTGGCGTTGCCGAGCATCTTGGCTCGGACACGTTTCTGTATGTGCATCCAGAGAAAGGCGGGGAAACCATGACCGTTCGTGTCGACGGCGAGTTCACCGCGCGTCACGGCGACATCGTCTACCTGACACCCATTGCAGAAAAGATCCATCGCTTCGCGGCAGACGGGCTGAGAATAGAATGACTCGGCTGGCTGGGAAATTCGCACTGATCACAGGCGCTGCCCGCGGTATCGGGCGCGCCTTTGCCGAAGCCTACATCCGCGAGGGCGCCCGCGTGGCCATCGCCGACATAGATCTCGAAAAGGCCCGCGCGACAGCTGCAGAGCTGGGTGAAGGCGCCATCGCCATATCGATGGATGTGACACAGCAGAGCAGCATTGAGAGCGCTGTCAGCGAAACGCTCGCAGCCTTTGGCGGCATCGACATACTCATAAACAATGCGGCGATCTTTACGGCTGCACCGATCGTCGAAATAGCCCGGGAAGATTTCGATCGCACGTTCGACATCAACGTCGCGGGTACGCTCTTCACGCTTCAGGCCGTCGCGCGCCACATGATCGAACGCGGCACCGGCGGCAAGATCATTAACATGGCAAGCCAGGCCGGCCGCCGTGGCGAGCCCCTTGTTGCCGTCTACTGCGCCAGCAAGGCCGCGATCATCAGTCTCACCCAGTCGGCAGGGCTCAACCTCATTCAGCATGGCATCAATGTGAACGCGATCTCTCCGGGCGTGGTCGATGGCGAACATTGGGATGGTGTCGACGCGTTCTTTGCGAAGCATGAAAACAAGCCCAGAGGCCAGAAGAAAAAGGAAGTTGGCGATGCCGTTCCCTTTGGACGCATGGGCAAAGCCGAAGACCTGTGCGGGATGGCTGTATTCCTTGCCAGCGACGACGCCAACTATGTCGTCGGGCAAACCTACAATGTCGATGGCGGACAATGGTTAAGCTGATGGATGATCACATGATGGGGCCAAAGCCCATGAAACTAGCCAATGAAACATTGGCAAGCCTGCCCAAGGACGTAAAGCGTCCGCGCTATGACCGTTCGGCTCTGACGGCCGGGATTGTCCACATTGGCCTTGGTAATTTTCACCGCGCCCACCAGGCCTGGTATCTGCACCGCCTGATGCAGGACGGGCTTGCTCAGGACTGGGCGATCCTGGGTGCAGGGATACGTCCCTATGATGCTGCGATGCGTGATAAGCTTCTCGCACAGGACTGCCTGACCACCCTGATTGAACTCGATCCCGCCGGAACCTCCGCCGAGGTGATCGGATCAATGATTGACTACCTACCGATCAAGGACGGAAACGGCTCGCTGATCAGCACAATGGCCGATCCAGGCATTCGCATCGTTGCATTGACAGTGACTGAAGGCGGCTATTTCATCGATCCGGGCACTGGAGCTCTCAATTCTTCCCATCCCGACATTCAACATGACATTGAACACCCCGCCACTCCGCGCACCGTCTTCGGCGCTATTGTCGCTGCACTGAAGCTAAGGCGCGCCGGAGGGCATGGTCCCTTCACTGTTCAAAGCTGTGACAATCTTCAGGGCAACGGAACAATCACCGAGCAAACGGTACTGGGGCTTGCGAAACTCGCGGATCCCGAGCTCGCTGACTGGATCGAACAGCAGTGCACGTTCCCAAATTCCATGGTCGACTGCATCGTCCCAGCAACAGGCACGAAAGAGATCGCTCTTGCGCGCCAGCTCGGCATCATTGATGCCGCACCGGTGACACATGAGAACTACCGTCAGTGGGTTATCGAGGATAATTTTTGTGCTGGCAGGCCGGACTGGGACAAGGTCGGCGCCATCTTTACAGATGACGTGCATGACTTTGAGACCATGAAAATCCGCATCCTGAATGCCGGTCATCAGGTCATCGCCAATGCAGGTGAACTTCTTTCGCTTGAAACGATTTCGGATTGCATGGCGCACCCGGCGCTTTCATCCTTCTTCAAGAAGATCCAGCGGGAAGAGATTGCACCCTATGTCAAACCGGTTCCAGGCATCACTCCGACCGAATATGTCGACCTGATTGAAACGCGGTTTTCCAATCCGGAAATCCACGACACAACACGGCGGGTCGCCTTCGACGGATCGTCCCGCCATACAGGCTTTGTTCTTCCCATCCTTCGCGATGCGCTGGATGCTGGCGGGTCAATCGAAGGCCTCAGCCTGGTAGAGGCACTTTGGGCCCGCATGTGTGCGGGAACGAGGGAAGATGGTTCGGCGATTGAGCCCAACGACCCGCAGTGGCACAGCCTCACCACAGCCGCCCTGGCGGCTCGCGACGACCCGCAACGCTGGCTGAACCAGCGCCAGATCTATGGGGAAACGGCAAGCGACCAGCGGTTCTCACAATCCTTTGGCTATTGGCTGAACTTTGTCTGGCAGAATGGCACTGAAGCCGCCATTGGCGCCTACACAAATTGACTGCAGCCCTGATCTGGTGGTGTCAGATCAGGGCGCTCCGGTCAGCCATCCTGTCCGCGAATGGGACTAAGACGCTGGATCAACAGCGCAACTCTCCTGATGATACGCTAGGGTGACGCGACACGGCATGGTCAATGGCATGATTGGCATTGAGCCCAATTCGCTCTGAATCCATCCATTTCAAACCAAGTTCACACATCTATCCGGGGCATCGTCGAAACGTTGACATGAATATTGATTCATGTTTCATGTTTGTACCGTTGTTCGCTTAGGGGAGGAGACCCGAAATGAAGATGAAGACGATACTGGCAACAGGTGTGGCCGCAGCTATGCTGACGGTACCGGCACTCGCTGACATCAAGATTGCCCATGTTTATGGAAAGACCGGAGCGCTTGAGGCCTATGCAGCCCAGTCGCACACGGGACTGATGCTTGGCCTGGAATATGCCACGGGTGGCAGCATGGAGATTGATGGCGAGAAGATCGTCGTCATCGAAAAGGACACGCAGCTAAAGCCCGATATCGGCAAGGCTGTTCTGGCTGAAGCCTATGGCGATGACGAGGCTGCCATCGCGGTCGGCCCGGTCAGTTCCGGGGTTGGGCTAGCCATGCTACCGGTCGCCCAGGAATACGAGAAGATCCTGATCGTCGAACCTGCCGTGGCCGACTCGATCACCGGTGAGAACTGGAATCGGTTCATCTTCCGAACCGGTCGCAACTCCTCGCAGGATGCCATCTCCAACGCGGTTGCCCTTGGCAGCGAAGGCGTGACAATCGCAACTCTGGCCCAGGACTACGCCTTCGGACGCGACGGCGTGGCCGCTTTCCGTGAAGCTCTGTCAAGCACCGGCGCCAAGATCGCGCATGAAGAATATGTGCCCACCGACACCACCGACTTCACCGCGGCGGCGGAACGAATCTTCAACGCCATGTCCGGCATTGAAGGCAAGAAGAAGCTGTTCATCATCTGGGCAGGCGGCGGCAACCCAATGGGCAAGATCAACGCCATGGATCCCTCGCGTTTCGGCATCGAGATCGCGACCGGCGGCAACATCCTCGCTGCGCTCAAGGCCTACAAGGAATTGCCAGGCATGGAAGGCGCCACCTACTACTACTACGAGATCCCGAAGAACCCGGTCAACGACTGGCTGGTCAAGGAGCATATGGCTCGCTTCGGCTCGCCCCCGGATTTCTTCACCGCGGGCGGCATGGCAGCCGGCATTGCCGTGGTCGAGGCAATCAAGAAGGCGGGCTCCACCGATACCGAAGCGCTGATTTCTGCGATGGAAGGGATGGAATGGCAGACGCCGAAAGGGACGATGCGCTTTCGCAAGGAGGACCATCAGGCCCTGCAGTCGATGTACCACTTCCGCACCGAAATCCAGGACGGCAAGGACTACGGCGTCCCCGTGCTGGTGCGTGAGATCGGCATCGAGGACATGAACATTCCGATCCGCAACTGATACTCAGAGCGGCGGGCGTCAGCACTGACGCCCGCCGCATTCCAGTCTTCTGCCAACAGGTAAGCCATGACACAGACGCTTCTGGAAACGGACAGCCTCACCGTCCGCTTTGGCGGCCATGTGGCGGTCGACAATGTCACCTGCAGCTTTCGCGCAGGCGAACTCACCGCGATCGTAGGACCCAACGGCGCGGGCAAGACAACCTACTTCAACCTCATCTCCGGACAGATTACGGCATCGGCGGGAACCGTGCGCCTGATGGGTGAGGATGTGACGCGCGATCCGGTGGCACAGCGCTGCAAGAAGGGATTGGGGCGCGCCTTCCAGCTGACCAATCTGTTTCCCGATCTCACGGTGCTTGAAAATGTCCGACTGGTCATCCAGGCACGACGCAGGATGGGCTTCAATCTGTTCAGCATGGCGAGCGCGCACACCGAATTGACGGTCGCGGCGATGGCCGTGCTTGAGCGGGTTCGCCTCCACACCCTCCGCGAACAGAAAGTCGGCGGGCTCAGTCATGGCAACCAGCGCAAGCTCGAGGTCGCCATCCTGATTGCGCTTGATCCCCTGGTTTACATGTTTGACGAGCCGACCGCAGGCATGAGCGTGGACGAGGCACCGGTGGTGCTGGACCTGATTGCCGAGCTCAAGGCCGATACCGACAGGACGATCCTGCTGGTCGAACACAAGATGGACGTCATCCGCTCACTCGCCGACCGCATTATTGTCCTGCACAACGGCGCACTCGCCGCCGACGGCGATCCGGCTACCGTAATGGCGTCGGACGTGGTGCAGGAAGCATACATGGGACGGGACCTTGCAGATGTCTGAACCGATCCTCGAACTCTCCGGCATCCACACTGACATAGCCCAGTATCACATCCTGCAGGGTGTCGATCTCGTCGTACCACGCGGCGGCGTGACCATGCTTCTGGGCCGCAATGGTGTGGGCAAGACCACCACACTGCGCACCATCATCGGTCACTGGCAGACCAAATCCGGCAGCCTTCTCTTCAACGGCGCCGACATCACCAGCATGGCGACACCTGCCCGCGCCCGCGCCGGAATTGGTTTCGTGCCCGAGGACATGGGCATTTTCTCGGACCTGACGGTCGAGGAGAACATGATCCTCGCAGCGGCGTCCGGCCCGCTTGATCCAGCCCGCCTGGAATCGATCTTCGCAGCATTCCCGCCCCTCAGCACATTCTGGAAGTCCGAAGCAGGCAATCTGTCAGGTGGCCAGAAACAGATGCTCTCGATCGCGCGCGCAATGGCCGAGGAGCGGCAGCTGTACCTGATTGACGAACCGACCAAGGGACTGGCGCCGGCGATCATCTCGACCATGGCCGGTGCACTTCGCGACCTGAAGCAAAAAGGCGCATCGATCCTTCTGGTCGAGCAGAATTTCGCCGTCGCCAAGGCGCTCGGTGACACCGCTGCCGTGATGGATGACGGTCGCATCGTCTGGGCCGGCCAGATGGCTGAGCTCGCAAACCACGCTGCATTGCAGGAACGCCTTATGGGCCTGAGCATGGAGGCGCATTGATCATGGCTACCGCACCCGGCCACGCGCCGAAATACGCCCAACTGTCGCTGATCGACAGCATCGGGAAAAAAATGCCTCTGCTTCTGGTTCCCATACTGGTGGTTCTGGGCTTCCTGTTGATAGGCTCGACATCGAGCTGGCTGACGCTGACGGTTTCGGGCCTCGCCATGGGCATGATGATCTTCATCATGGCCTCCGGCCTCACTCTCGTCTTCGGCCTGATGGACGTCATCAATTTCGGCCATGGAGCCTTCATTTCGGTTGGCGCCTATGTCGGCATCTCTGCCCTTCTGGCGCTCGATGGCTGGACCGGCGCGCCTTCGCTGATCTTGAATGTTGCGGCAGTGCTCGCAGCGGTGATTGCCGCTATGTGCGCCACCGGCGCACTGGGCTGGGGCTTCGAGCGTGTGATCGTTCGGCCGGTCTATGGCGCGCACCTCAAGCAGATCCTGGTGACCGTCGGCGGTCTCATCGTCATCGAACAGCTGATCCAGGTGATTTGGGGACCGGACGAGATCTATCTCACACGGCCCGAAATGCTGAAGGGCGCGGTAACCTTCGCGGGTGCCGCGATTGAGAAATACCGGTTGCTGGCAGTGGTCTTCGGGCTGGCGCTGTTTGTCGCCATGCGGCTGGTGCTCAAGCGCACCAAGATCGGTCTGATCGTCCGGGCCGGGGTGCAGAACGGCGAAATGGTCGAGGCTCTGGGCTACAGGCTAGGCCTGGTCTTCATCGGCGTGTTTGTTGCGGGCTCAGCGCTCGCGGGTCTCGGCGGCGTGATGTGGGGGCTCTATCAGGAGGTCATCACCGCCGGCATGGGCGAAGAGATGATGATCCTGGTTTTCATCGTCGTCATCATCGGTGGTCTCGGATCGGTCGAGGGTGCCTTCATCGGCGCACTGCTGGTCGGCCTCCTGCAGAACTACGTGGCTTTTCTCGAACCCAAGCTGGCGCTGATTTCAAACATCGCACTGATGACGGCCATTCTGATGTGGCGACCACAAGGCATGATGCCGGTTGTGAAGGCGAAGTAAGATGCTCACACACCTCCTCTCGGGCGACCGTCCGCGCTCACTGATCCTCACCGTTCTGCTGCTCGCCATCCTCGCTGGATTGGCTTTTGCGCCGTTCCTGTTTCCGGGAGTCCGTTCGCTCGAAACGGCGGCTCGGATCTGCATCTTCATCGTGCTGGTGGCCAGTTATGATCTGCTCCTGGGCTATTCCGGCATTGTCAGCTTTGCCCACACCATGTTCTTTGGCCTCGGCGCTTACGGCGTGGCCCTCGCCTCGACACACATGGGGCGCGGGTATGATGCCCTGATAGTAGGCACCGTGCTTGGCGCCATTGCAGCAGCTCTGCTGGCTTTGCTGATCGGGCTTTTCTCGCTCAGGGTCCGGGCGATCTTCTTTGCCATGATCACGCTTGCGGTCGCCTCCGCCGTCGCGGTTCTCGTCAGCCAGTTATCAGGTCTGACCGGCGGCGAAGACGGTTTGAATTACTCGATTCCACGCGAGCTGACCCCGGCGTTCCGGCTTGGCAAGCTGTTCGACATCAGCATCACCGGCAAGATCTTGAATTACTATCTTGTCTTCTTCGCCTCGCTTGCACTGTTTCTGCTGCTGCTCAGGATCGTAAACTCGCCCTTCGGGCGGGTGCTGAAGGCCATCCGCGAAAACGATTTCCGTGCCGAAGCGATCGGTTACCGGGTCGTCCTTTACCGGACTCTCGCAACCTGCCTGTCGGCAGCGGTTGCAGCTCTTGCAGGAAGCCTGTTTGCCATCTGGCTGCGCTATGTTGGACCGGCCACGACACTGTCCTTCGAAATCATGCTCGATATCCTGCTGATGGTGGTCATCGGTGGCATGGGCACGATGTACGGCGCAGTGATCGGCGCAACTCTTTTCGTGCTGGCGCAGAATTATCTGCAGAACCTGATGGGCGTCGCGGCAAGTGCCACCGAGGGTCTACCGCTCATTCCGCAGCTGCTTGACCCGGACCGCTGGCTGTTGTGGCTCGGCGTACTCTTCATCCTCAGCGTCTACTTCTTTCCGACGGGCATCGTCGGGCGGCTCAGGTCCGAGGATTGACTGTGGCGCGGGAGATGCCCCCAGCGCGTCCGTTGGTGCTGCTGCATGGCTGGACCATGCGCGGCAGGATCTTCGATGATCTCATTGCCAGACTTCCTGCCAACTTTGACTGCCACGCGCCTGATCTTCCTGGACATGGTTCGCTTTCAACGGCAGAGCCCTCGCTTGCGGCTGCAGCCCAAACGCTCTCTGCTTTGCTCGAGACCCATGATCTCAACGACGTCGTTCTGGTCGGCTGGTCTATGGGCGCTGCGGTTGCATGGCAGTTCATCGAGCAGTTCGGCGCCGACCGGATCGCAGGCCTGATGACCGTCGACATGAGCCCGAAGCTTGGCTGCGAAACCGACTGGCCGCATGGGCTGATCGGGCAGAGCGAGGCCGATCTCGAAACCACCACCGAGCGGATGATCGCGGACTGGAGCGGCATGGCCCAAGCGATCGCAACCACCATGTTCGGCCAGCGCGAAGGCGCGCCGCGCTACAGCCGACAGGACGCGCTTGACCAGATCATCGCAAACGATCCGGCAAAAATGATCAGCATGTGGGAAGCGCTGGTTGGCATGGACCAACGGCAGGTCATCACCGGACTACCAATCCCTATCCTCGCAACCTGCGGAGCACTGAGCCGGGTCTATCCGGTGTCGACCGCCGAGTGGCTTTCCCGCACCGCTCCCCAGGGTGAAAACCACGTGTTTGAAGCCTCGGGGCACTCGCCGCATCTCGAAGAGCCAAAGGCTTTCGCGGAAAGGCTGATTGAATTCGCCAACAGCCTTTAGAGAGGCGCACAGCTCCAATGAGCAATTACTTAGCTAAGATGCTACGTCTTTGGCCTTCACCAGCGAGCGGCCTTCGCAGATCAAAACGCCATCGGCGTCGATGCAGGTCGCCCAAAGGTCGACCAGATGCTTGTCCGCACGCAACCTCGTGATCTCCACACGCGCAGTGAGTTCGGTATCAGGCATGGCCTTGGCCAGAAAGTTCAGTTCCTGCTTGAGATAGTTCGTGCCCCGACCAGGCAGTTTTACTCCGAGGAGATAGGAAAACATTGCCGCGATCAACGGCTCAGGAATGGTCGCAGGAACACCGGTTCCACTCAACATAGCAAACCCCTGCAGGTCAGCACCGCTGTAGCTGCGCCGGACCTCTGACGACTGCCCGACCTCCATCACGCCACCTCCGTTTCGCCAACCAGAAGCTCCGCGCCGTCGGCGGACCTGATTGCCCGAACGGAGAGCGTTCCAGGACATTCGCCGCTGATGACGAGATCGACCTGTTCGTCGGTGTAGCAGGGATTGGGAAACTTCATCGACTGGCCCGTTTGCGTGACATCAGGATGCGCGGCCGTGAGCAATCCCCAGAGCTTGGTGTAGATGAGCATGCCGTGGCTGACCGTGCGCCCGAATGCAGTTCGCGAAGAGAACTCCGGATCGACATGGATCGGATTGTCATCGCCGGAGATGCGGGCGAACAGATCAAACTCATCCTGGGTTGGCGTCCACGCGGAAGACAGCTCGATCATCATGACAGCATGGACCTCAATTCGGGTTTGCGGACCTTTCCGGCTGCCGTGCGCGGAAAATCGTCGACCAGCGTCACCTTGACCGGGACCTTGTAAGCGGCCATCCGCTCCCGGCTCCAGCGCCTGAGTTCCGCCGGGTCGAGGGTGGCGCCGGGCCGCGGAATGATGAAAGCTGCCCCCACCTCACCCCATTTGGCGTCGGGCATGCTGATCACCGCGGCCTCCAGCACGTCGGCGTGTTCATTGAGCACGCGCTCGACTTCGGCCGGATAGACGTTTTCGCCGCCGGAAATGTACATGTCCTTGATCCGGTCAATGATGAAAATGTAGCCGTCCTCATCGCGCCGCCCGACATCGCCGGTCCGCAGCCAGCCGTCATCGGTAAAGGCATCGCGAGTGGCCTTTTCATTGAGGTAATATCCCGGCGTGATATTGGGCCCCTTGAGCTGGATCTCGCCGGCGCCCGGTTCTCCCACCGCGACACCCTCAAGCCGCATCTCGGTCAGCATCTGCGCACGACCGACAGAGCCGATCTTCTTCTCGGCGTTTTCCGGGTCCATCAGGAACACCGTGGGTCCGGTTTCAGTCATGCCCATGCCGTTGAGCACCTTGGCGCCGTGACCAGCAAAAAGACGGATTAGCGGTTCGGGCAGCGGCGCGCCGCCACAGCCGCACCGCACCAAGCTCCATTCGATCTCGCCGACATCTTGCAACAGGCTGAAGGCCTGATAGATCGCCGGGACGCCAAAGAACTGGGTCACCTTGCCCTGCTTGAGCAGGTCGAAAATCTGACCGGGTTCAAACTTCCGCAGAACTGTCGAGCAGCCGCCCAGCAGAAACAGCGGCAGGGTGTAGAGATTGATGCCGGCGGTGTGAAACAGGGGCAGGAAGTTAACGGACCGGTCATCTGCAGTCATTCGCGTGGCCTGCGAAATATTGACCGCATTGGCCCAGGCCATCTGCGCAGTCTGGATCACCGCCTTTGGCCGGCCTGTCGTTCCAGATGTGAACAGCAGGTACCATGGCTGGTCGGCGGAACATGAAACGGCTGGTGCATGTGCTCCCATCTCGATCCATGTCGAGATGTTTGTTTCGATACCAAACAGCCGCATTCCAAAGGCTTTCGCCACATCCCTGGCCAGTTCAGCCTGCTCGACGTCATGGATGATCGCCTTTGCACCCACAGGGTCCAGCGTCTCGACAAGTTCGGGCGCCGGCTGCCGCCAGTTGAGCGGGCAGAGGATGATGCCGGTCTTTTGACACGCAAACAGCGTGATGAAGAATTCGACCCGGTTCAGGCACAGGATCGCGAGACGATCGCCGGAACGCAATCCGGCTTGTCCAAGACCGGCGGCGACTGCATTGGCAGCATCGTTGATTTCGCGAAACCGCCATTCGCACCGGGAGCCAGCGTCGATGAAAGCGATGGCCTCAGGCGAGATCTCGGCCCGTTTTGCGGCCATGTCGGCAATGGTATTAAACATCCGCCGTTACCCCAAAACGTTCCAGAAACCGGGACATGCCCAGAACCGTTTCAGGTTCTGCAATCCGTTCAAGAAAGGCTGCGCTCTCTGCTTCGAGCCGGGTATTGATCTGGGCGCGACGCGTGTCGTCCCAGATCAGCGCCTTGGCCGCCAGCCGGGTGCCGATTTCTGCCTCGGCCGCAAGCTCGACCGCCGTCTCCTCCGGCGCATCTGAAATCACTGTACCGAGTCCAATCTCGCACAGCGCCTCGGCGGCCAACCGTCTATCCGACTGCAGCCATTCGAGTGCCCGCCCTGCACCAATGCGTTCAGGCAGAAGTGCAGTCCAGCCGCCATCAGGTGCAAAGCCAACCTTTGCATAATAGGGCTGCACAAAGGCATCAGGGGCCAGCACTGCGAGGTCTGCGGCAAACACAAGCCCCGCAGAGCCGCCGGTTATGGCGCCGCGCGCCGCAACAACCACCAGGCGCGGCATGGCGATCAGGCGTGCCACAAGTGCCTGCAGACGCGGCACGACTTCACTGGCATACTCGGTCGCGTCGCCGTTGAGCGAAGCCGCGTAAAACGCGCCCACGTCACCACCGCTCGAAAAATTCCGACGACCGCAAATGAGGATGACACGAGCGTCTTGCGCTTCAGCATCATCAAGTGCTGAAGCAAGCTCTCTGAGCAACCCGGGTTCAAGCGAATTTGCGCGAGGTGCTGCCATGGTCAGCCGTGCGCACAGCGTTCCGTCCGGCAGATAGAACGCCTCGACGGTCACCCGTGCGGTCATGGCGCCAGGCCATTCCGGATCATCGAAAAGGCTTCATCAACCACATGGTCTATGTCGGACGTATCATCCCAAAGGACATAGCGCTCACCCAGGGTCTTGGCGATTCCCATCAGGGCCCAGGCACGAACCTCTGCATCTCCGGGTCGCAACTCTCCCGCCGCTGCGGCTTCGGAAAGTTGTGCGGCATAGGCCTGGGCGAAGCTGGTGAAGTAGGCCTTGTAGGCTTCAGCATCAATGAAGCGGGCTTCCTCGACGATCCGGTAAAGCGAGGGGCGCTCGACCACGAATGCCAGGAATGCCTTCAGCCCGGCGCGCTCGGCTTCCAGACGATTTGGCGCGCCTGCCACCGCCCGGGTTACGACGCCCCGCGTCAATTGCCCCATTTCCAGCACCAGCTCGCGGAACACATCTTCCTTGCTGGAAAAGTAGATATAGAACGTGCCCAGGGCCGTCTTGGCATGCCGTGTGATATCGGCAATGGACGCCGCGGAAAATCCCTGAGTCCCAATCATGGCTTCCGCTGCGCGCAAAATCTGCTCGCGTCGTGCGGCACCCCTGCTGGTTCTCGGGTAAGCGGTCGTGGACATAGAACATGAATACTGATTCATATTTCAATTTGCAAGAGCGACCGTCACCCCAATCCACTGCCGTTGATGACGGGCATCCCTATTGTTAAGGGCACCCGACAAGTTCGAAAATAGCCGGCAAACTGAACCCCGCGCTAAGCGACATCCACTGATCGTGTACAAACGACGCCTGACGGCAGAAGCCCAGGAGCCTAATCGTGCCTGGGTACGTCGACTTCAATCACGACCTTGAGACGCAGGCCAGGAGCCGCCTAGCCACCTTTCATAAATGGCATCAGCACGACTTCGGAATCCGGTTTGATCTCCTGAAACCACGACTCCCGGTAAATGACCCCGTCAAGCGCCATGGAGACCCCGCGCGCGATATACGGCGCGAGGCCCGGATGCATCTCGGTCAGTCGATCAAGCATCTCCTTGAAGGTCTTCGCATCCACCTCCACTTCAGACTGGCCATCAGCCAACTGACCGAGAGTGCCCCAAAGCTTGACCTTGACCATGCTTAGCCCTTCATCGCCTTCAGGATGCGTGGCGGAGACATCGGCAACTCTGTCAGCCGAACCCCGGTCGCCCGAGAGACAGCATTTGCAATAGCAGCAAGCGGCGGAACGATCGGGGTCTCGCCAACACCTCGAACACCATAGGGGTGACCGGGATTGGGGATCTCCAGAATGACCGTTTCGATGTTGGGCAGATCCGATGAGACCGGGATGCGGTAGTCCAGAAAGCCCGGGTTCTGCAGCCGCCCGTCCTCGCCGTAGATATATTCCTCGTTGAGGGCCCAGCCTATGCCTTGAACAGCGCCGCCCTGCATCTGACCCTCGACATAATCTGGCTGCACGGCTTTTCCTGCATCCTGGAAGACGGTATAGCGCAGGACTTTGGTGAAGCCGGTTTCCGGGTCAACTTCGACATCGACCAGATGGACGCCAAAGCTGACGCCCGCTCCATCGACATTGACTTCATGATGACCTGCAATCGGCCCGCCCGTCTGCGGCGACATCGCAGCAATCTCGGCAAGAGTGAGCGGCGGAAATTTGCCTGCATTCGACCCTGCGGGAACTGCAGAACCGTCCACCCATTTCACCGCGTCGGCGTCAATGCCCCAATATTGCGCAGCGCGAGAGGTCATTTTGCCGATCGCGTCGCGCGCGGCCTTGATTGTGGCAAGGCCTACCGAAAAGGTGACGCGACTGCCATCGGTCACATCATTGTATCCAAGCGAGTTGGTGTCGGCGATGATTGTGCGAATGCTCTCGTAGGGAATCCCCAGCTCTTCCGCGGCCATCAGGCTGATTGAGGCGCGGCTGCCGCCGATATCGGGGTTACCTTCTGTCACGCCCACGGTTCCATCGGTGTTGATGTTCAGCGAGACACAGGTATTTCCGCCGAAATTGAACCAGAAGCCGCAAGACAGACCGCGCCCCTGGTTCGGACCAAGCGGAGCGTTGTAATGCGGATGGTTGGTCGCTGCCTCAAGCGTGGCAACAAGGCCGATATCGTTGAACGTCGGTCCATAGGACGACAGGGTACCCTTTTTGGCAGCATTTTGCAGCCGCACGGCCAGAGGATCCAGGCTCAGCTTCTGGCACAGCTCATCGACAATGCTCTCAACCGCATAGATTGCCTGTGGCGCGCCCGGGGCGCGGTAAGCAGCCTCTTTCGGGCGGTTGGTGAGCGCATTCAAGCCATAGGTGCGAACAGCCTCGAGATCGTAGGCAGCGAAAGCCGCCTGTGCGCCCATCTCGACCGTGCCGCAAGGATATGCACCACCCGAGTAGCGCAGCGTTGCCTCACCAGCGGTGATGCGGCCGTCCTTGGTCATGCCGATCCGTATGTCCATCGAAGACGACACCGTTGGGCCGGTAGCCCGGAACACCTCGTCGCGCGTCATCACGATCTTGACCGGGCGTCCGGACTTTCGCGACAACGCCAAAGCGACAGGTTCGATGAACACTGTCGTCTTGCCGCCAAAGCCGCCGCCAATTTCCGACGCGGTCACACGCAGTTGGCTCGCCTCCATGCCCATAATGTCAGAGCATAGGGTGCGCACGAAAAACTGGCCCTGCGTACAGCACCACAAGTCGGCCTTGCCATCGGTCGTAACCGAGGCGAGGCAGGCATGTGGCTCGATGTAACCTTGGTGCGTAGCGGCAGTCTTGAAGCTCCGCTCGATCACAAGGTCGGCCTTGGCAAACCCGGCATCGAGGTCGCCGTGGCCAAATTCGCAAGCGTTGGTGACGTTCTGCGACATACCCGCGGGCACGGTTTCCAGCGCTCGCCCGGCCAGCACCACAGGTGCATCGATCTTCATCGCAGCATCAACATCTGTCACATGCGGCAGCGTTTCATACTCAACCTTGATGGCAGCCAGTGCGGCCTTTGCAATCACGGGAGTGGTGGCGGCGACAGCAGCAACCGCATGGCCGTCGTAAAGGGCTGCCTCCCGCGCCATGCAGTTTTCCTGCACATCACGCGTGAACTCGTCGTCCAGACGGACAAAGTCTTTCCCGGTAATCACGGCACGAACACCGGCAATTGCCTCTGCGGCCGTGGTATCAATGGATATGATCCGGGCATGGGCATGCGGCGAGCGCAGAATGGCACCTGTCAGCATCCCCGGAGCGGTCATATCCGCGCCGTACTGCGCGCGGCCCGTCACCTTGTCTACCCCATCGGGGCGGTTCGGACGGGTACCTACATATCGGAATTCGCGCTTGCTTTGGCCAGTATCCATGTTACGCGCCCCTCATTTCTGCAGCAGCCACCTGAACGGCAGCGATGATCTTGTCGTATCCGGTACAGCGGCAAAGATTGCCGGCCAGCCAGAAGCGCACTTCTTCGTCGCTGGGACTCGCGTTCTTTTCCAGCAAGGCCTTGGCCGCAACCAGAATTCCCGGCGTACAAACGCCGCATTGAAACGCCGCTCCGTCGATAAAGGCACGTTGCAGCGGATGCAGCTGGTCATCATTGGCCATGCCTTCGATTGTCGAGATTTCAACTCCTTCAACCTCAGCTCCCAGCACGAGGCAGGAGCATACCAGCCTTCCATTGACGGTCACTGAACAGGCTCCGCAGTCGCCGGTACCGCATCCCTCTTTCGCGCCAGTCAGGCCAAGACGGTTGCGAAGCACGTCCAGCAACGGTTCGCCTGGGTCACAGATGAACTCAACCGGGTCGCCGTTTATCGTGGTGGATATGTGCATGGACTTCATTTGGATTCTCCGGCGCGGTCATAGGCAATAAGGGCAGCGCGGCGAGCCAATACGCCGGCAGTGCTGGTGCGGAACGCGACAGTGCCGCGTTTGTCGTCTATCGGGTTGCAGGCGGCTTCGCAGGCCTTGGAAAGCGCCGCAAGCGCCGCATCATCTAGCTTGGTGCCGATGATCGCCTTTGCGGCGTCATCCACCAGCAAGACCTTTGGCGCGACGGCACCCAGGGCCACTCGGGCGGAAGTCACAGTACCGCTTTCATCAAGGGTCAGGTTAACCGCGGCAGAGGCCACCGCAATGTCCATCTCCGTACGCGGAATGAAGCGCAGATAAGCGTCAGCCGAATTCGCAGGGCGGGCTGGCAGAAAAATCGAAGTCAGTATCTCGCCTTTCTTCAGCGTCGTCCGGCCCGGTCCCGCCGGAATATCGAGGACTGAACAATCACGACTGCCTTCCGGCCCTTCGATTCGCACGATCGCATTGGCGGCAACCAGGGCCGGAACAGAATCGCCCGCAGGCGATCCGTTGCACAGATTGCCTGCCATGGTGCAACGCCCTTGAACCTGGATTGATCCAATCAGCCTTGCTGCCTCGACCACGCCAGGCCAAAGGGCGCAAACGTCTGCATGCTCGCCCAGTTCAGCACCAGCAACCGCGGCACCGATCCGAAAACCGTTATCCTCAGCCGTAATATCGCGGATTCCCGGAATATTCTTGATGTCGACGACAAGATCAACGTTCAGGTTGCCTGATTTCATCTGCACAAGCAGATCGGTACCCCCTGCCAACAGCCGCGCGTTGCCGGGCTCGCTGACCAAAGCTTCCGAAGCAGCCTCAGCGCTTTGCGCGGAAAAGTATCTCATGATGGGCCTCATACGATTTCTTCAAGTGTGAAATTTATCTTCTGGCAAATTCGTACCGGCATTCAATGGAAATGGTCAAGGATTTCGGAGATTCCACCGATATGAAGTCCATGTCGCAGGACTCCGCCTTTGGTTGGCTTTTGGATCATCCATAAAAATCAGGTCCGTCGATATTCCAAGCGAGAATGAAGACAAATGCTGACATTCATTGGTCACCCAAGCTATAGCATACTGAATGCGGATTTAGACACAGAGACCAAACGCCAAAATCGCCCATGGGGCGTTATTTTGTTGTGCTGTTTTTCTTTGATTTGGTTGCGGGGGCAGGATTTGAACCTGCGACCTTCAGGTTATGAGCCTGACGAGCTACCGGGCTGCTCCACCCCGCGACAGGCCTTGCGGGAAGTGCAAGGCAAAAGGCAAAACGGGCCGCGAGAGCGACCCGTGAGTGTTCCAATTTTCGTAATTTGAGAAGATATCAACATATGTTGCGTTTGGCAGACCTGGCAGCGACCTACTCTCCCGCGTCTTAAGACGAAGTACCATCGGCGCAGGGGCGTTTCACGGCCGTGTTCGGAATGGGAACGGGTGCAGCCGCCCCGCCATAACCACCAGGTCGGCAAAGCGCAACATAGCACATGGCGACATGTGCAAGTTGATTGAGAAGCTGGCGGGTGGCTAACCCTTTGTATTTGAACACATCTTGGATGCACATCGGATTTGATGAGCACAAGCAATGAGAACGATCAAGCCGATCGAGCTATTAGTACTGGTAAGCTTCACACATTACTGCGCTTCCACACCCAGCCTATCAACGTGGCAGTCTTCCACGACTCTCAGGGAATACTCGTTTTTAGGTTGGTTTCCCGCTTAGATGCCTTCAGCGGTTATCCATTCCGTATATAGCTACCCTGCTATGCCGTTGGCACGACAACAGGTCCACCAGAGATACGTCCATCCCGGTCCTCTCGTACTAGGGACAGATCCTATCAATATTCCTACACCCACGGCAGATAGGGACCGAACTGTCTCACGACGTTCTGAACCCAGCTCACGTACCGCTTTAATTGGCGAACAGCCAAACCCTTGGGACCTGCTCCAGCCCCAGGATGCGATGAGCCGACATCGAGGTGCCAAACAACCCCGTCGATATGGACTCTTGGGGGTCATCAGCCTGTTATCCCCGGCGTACCTTTTATCCGTTGAGCGATGGCCCTTCCACGCGGGACCACCGGATCACTATGACCGACTTTCGTCTCTGCTCGACTTGTCAGTCTCGCAGTCAGGCAGGCTTATGCCATTGCACTCGACGACCGATTTCCGACCGGTCTGAGCCTACCATCGCGCGCCTCCGTTACTCTTTCGGAGGCGACCGCCCCAGTCAAACTACCCACCATACACTGTCCCGGACCCGGATAACGGGCCGCGGTTAGACATCCACGAAGATAAGGGTGGTATTTCAAGGATGGCTCCACGCGAGCTGGCGCCCACGCTTCAAAGCCTACCACCTATCCTACACATGCCTTGGCGAATGCCAGTGTAAAGCTATAGTAAAGGTGCACGGGGTCTTTCCGTCTGACCGCAGGAACCCCGCATCTTCACGGGGAATTCAATTTCACTGAGTCTGCGTTGGAGACAGCGGGGAAGTCGTTACGCCATTCGTGCAGGTCGGAACTTACCCGACAAGGAATTTCGCTACCTTAGGACCGTTATAGTTACGGCCGCCGTTTACTGGGGCTTCGATTCAAAGCTTGCACCTCTCCTCTTAACCTTCCAGCA
>NZ_JBBMQP010000001.1:295000-382500 GCF_038900115.1 Hoeflea sp. AS60
GGGTAGCGAACCGCGTGGACCGTCCTAGCCTGTCAAAACCAGGGTGTGACTGGAACACGCGCCTTTTTGAGAGCCAGCGTGACTAGCTCATCCAAAGTGAGCCGCTAGCCGGCCTTGGAACCATAGGGGCAAGGAATTGAATAGGCGATGCAACAGATCCGGAGCCATTCGCTCCACTCGGGATGCCGCTTTTATAGGTATTGCGGATGGAAGTTATGAGGACTGATTCCAGGCACTCAGGCTCGAGATGAAACCTGATGTGTAGAAGTGAAGCCTGGCGTCGCAAGCATCCCAGCGGAGGCCCCGGCGACAAAGCCGAACCCTATAGCGGTCAGCAACCCATTTCCGGAAAGGTAGCCGGAGACCTCTGGGCCAGAAACCCCGCAGGCAGCACCGCCACCTGCAAACAGATTGGCAAACGGACTGCCATCCTCACGCACGACACGCGCCTGATCATCAATCATCAGGCCGCCTTGGGTGTGAAACAAAGCTCCCGTCACCTTCACCGCATGGAACGGCGCTGCCAAGGCACCCTTGCCGGTGAAATCGCGGCCAAACGAATCGGTGGCCTCGCCTGATCGATAGAGGGCCACGTCGGAGAGCGTCCCTGCCAGCGCCGCTTCCGGCAACCCGGTAACGCGGGCAAGCTCCGTAACATCAGAAGCCTGCCTTATGGCGCCCGCCGCCATTGCCTCCCGGTAGTCCGGAAAGCCCTGAGCGAAATCATGCAGCCGCGCATCATAGATGTTCCAGGCGATGCCGGCCGGTTGCGCCAGCACATTCACCGCCTGCTCGGAATATCCGCCATGTTCGTTGGAAAAGCGGGAGCCGTCGCTGTTGACCTGAATGCCGCCTTCCATCATCAGCGCCCAGGAGATCAGGATGCCGTGTGGGTGGGCCAGCGAGCCGTGGCCCTGATAGCCAGACACATGGTCGACGTGCGCGCCCAGCGCCTGCCCCCAGGCAAGCGCATCGCCGGTGTTGCCCTGATGCCCGTAGTACAGACCATCTGCAATCTCGGGAATGTGCTGGCGCACCAGCGCGGCATTGCCGCCAAACCCATTGCAGGCAAGAACCAACGCCTTGCAGCCCAGCACTTCCGTTACGCCGTCAGGCCGGGTGATCCCGACAGCAGCGATCCGATCCTCGCCTTCCGCATAAAGAGTGGTGACAAGCGCATCGACAACAACCGGGATGCCCGCTGCTTCGACCGCCGCCAGCAACCGCGCTTCAAGCGCGGCACCGGTCTTTTCTGGAACCGCATGCATGCGGTGGTGGGAATGACCGGGATAGAGAAAGTCGTCCAGCACGATCCATTCCAGCCCGTGGCTGTCAGCCAGCCATTCGAGCGCCGGACCGATGGAATTGGTGGCAAGCCTGGCGAGGGAGGCAATCGATTTGCCCTTGGATTTTGAAAGGATGTCAGCCTCGAAACGCTCAGGCGTGTCATCCGCGACACCGATGGCGCGCTGAAACCGGGTTGCAGGCGCTGGCACGAAGCCCGACGACATTGAGGTGGAGCCGGAGGGCGAAGCGTCGCGTTCGAGCACGATAACCTCGGCTCCTGCGGCTTTGGCCCGCAAGGCCGCGACCAGCCCGCAGGCTCCGGCGCCAATGACGACGACATCGGCCTCGGCATCAACGGTCTTTGGCAGGTCTCGCGATATCCGGCCGTCACTCATCTCAGGCTCCTGCAATCAACGCTGACGCCTCGCTGCAGGTCATGGCCTTTGCTACCGTCGACAGATCACCGATGGCTCGCTCATGGGTCTCACGCGAGAACGCCGCACAGCCGTCGCTCAGCACATAGGTGGAGAAATCACGCACATGCGCGTCCCGCACCGTCGATGCGACGCCGCCATTGGTGACGATGCCGCAGACCATCAGCGTATCGATACCGGCCTTGCGTAGCACCCATTCGAGCCTAGTCATGTAGAACGCCGAATAGGCGACTTTCTCGACGGAAAGGTCTGCAGGCTGCAACTCGTCCACAAGCGCCTGACCCCAGCTGCCGGGCGCAAAATCACCCTTGGCCAGAAAGGGGCGGATCTGCTTGAGATGGGGCGAGATGAATGGCTCACCGCCCTTCCCCGGCACCAACGTGAATTGCGTTGAAGCAATCCAGCCCCCCTTCTCCCTTAACGCTTTGACCACCGGCAGAACGCGTGCCGGCAAAGCGGCGATATCCGCACTTTTCTGCCCGCCGCGCGCATAGGCGCCGTCCGGATGGATGAAATCGTTCTGCAAATCGACGATCAGTAGGCCAGTGCGGCTCGGGTCGAAGGAATGAGGCGCCATGATCTAGGCTCCCTGAACACTTCTGGGTGTGATCACAAGATTGCCGAAGGCATCGACAACAGCCTCCAGACCGGGATCAACAAAGATCGTGGTGTCGGCCTGTTCCAGCAACGCAGGCCCAGCAATGCTGGCGCCGACTGCGAGCAGCAGCCGCTCATAGACACCGGCTTCGTGCCAGGCACCATCGGCAAACACCTGGCGCGTGCCAATCCGGCAGCCATCCGCCGGTTTGCCGTCGACCGGCGCAAACACCGCCATGTCCAGCTTCGGCCGGCGACCGATCACCGCAATCCGGTAATTCATCACCCGCATCGGGATGCCGTCGAGCAGCCGGCCATAGGCCTCGCGGTAGGCGGTCTCGAAGGCTTCACGAATCCCCTGTGACGTCAGCCCCGTTTCAGGAATTGAAATAGCGACATTCACCGTGTGTGTCTGGCCGAGATAAAGCATATCGAGCTCAACCACCCGGTCAATGCGGGCAAAGGCGACGCCTGCGCTTTCAAGCAGCGCCTCGGTCTCATCGCCGACCCGGACCATCTCTGCCCCAAGTTGAGCGGCATCAATCTGGTCGAGCAGCCGGTTGACCGTCTGCACTCGGTCGTGGCGCATGTCGGCCACAACGCATCCAAGTGCCGAAGTCACGCCCGGAAAGCGCGGAACTAGCGCCGAGGCGAGGCCCACTTCCTTGATCAGCGCGCCGGTGTGCAAGGATCCACCGCCGCCAAACGGCATCGCCGAGAACTTCGCAGGATCATGGCCCTTCTCGATAGAAACCAGACGAATCGCGCCCGCCATCTTGGCATTGGCGAGTTGCAGGATCGCTTCCGCCGCCTGCTCGATGGACAGGCCGAGCGGTTTGGCCAGATGCGTATCGATGGCTTTTCTCGCGGCCTCGACATCAAGCCGCGCAAGCTTGCCACCGATCGGGCGATCGGGGTTGATGCGGCCGAGCACCACATTGGCATCGGTGACCGTCGGCCGATCATTGCCAAGCCCGTAGCAGACAGGGCCGGGGTCGGAACCGGCCGATTCAGGACCGACCTGCAACAGGCCGCCCTTGTCGAGCGAGGCGATGGACCCGCCGCCAGCACCGATCGTGGTGATCTCAATCATCGGAGTGCGCACCACCATGCCGAAATCGATGGCCGTCTGGGCAGCCAGCGCCGCCTCACCATTAGCAACCAGCGACACGTCAAACGATGTGCCGCCCATGTCGCAGGTGATGATGTTGTCGAACCCGGCAGCTTTGGCGATTGCGGTGGCTGCGATAACGCCGGCAGCCGGACCCGAGAGCGCCGTCTTCACCGGATAGCGCTTGGCCATATCGATCGACATAACGCCGCCATTCGACTGCACGATCAGGATATCGCCGGCAAAGCCCTTGGCGGCCAGGCCTTTTTCCAGCTTGTCGAGATAGGAGGAGACGACGGGCTGCAGATAGGCGTTGAGTGTCGCTGTCGACAGCCGCTCAAATTCGCGGATCTCGGGCAGGATCTCGGTTGCAGCCGTCACATAGGCATTGGGCCAGACCGAGCGCACCGCTTCAACGGCACGCATTTCATTGTCATTGTTGGCATAGCCATTGATGAAGAAAACGCAGACCGCCTCGCAGCCCGCATCGGCAAGCTCGGTAGCACGCGCCTTGACTTGAGCTTCGTCGACGGGCTCAAGCACGGTGCCGTCGGCCAGCACCCGCTCGCTCACCTCGACGCGGTCCGGCCGTTCCACCACGGGGGTGAACGAACCCTTCAGGCCCCAGGTCGTCGGCCGGTCACGACGGCGCATTTCCAGAACATCGCGAAACCCTTCGGTGGTGATGATGCCGGTGCGCGCGCCCTTGCGCTCAAGCAGCGCATTGGTGCCGACGGTGGTGCCGTGCACGACGGTGCTTATGTCGGCAAAATCATCGACCTTGCTGGCAATCCCTTCGACGAAGCCTTTCGACTGATCGCCCCGGGTTGAGGGCACCTTGGCGGTGAACACCTGGCCGTTGCTCTCGTCAAGAATGAACACATCGGTGAAGGTGCCGCCGACATCAACGCCGATTACATATGCTGGTCGCGTCATTGGGCTGTCTCCGGGGCACGCATAACTCTTGTTGCGGCGTCATCAACCGAGCCTTCAGGCCCGATAACGACGCCATAATCGGCCTCGGTGCGCTCAGCGGTGATGTATCCCAGGCGCAGGTCGCGGGCGACACTCTCGGGGTCGCGGTCAAGTGCCTGGCCGTAACCGCCGCCGCCGGGCGTCTCGAGCCGCAATTTCTGGCCGCGATCAATATGGACGCCGACGATTTTCGAGGCCATCGGCGGCACATGCTCGCCATCGGCCTGCTCATAGTGGAACGTGTTCAAGGCACCGGCACCGCCGCCGACAACACCGGGCGGCGGAAACCGCCCACGTTCGCCGAACAGGAAGACATCGGCCTGTTTCTCAAGCAACTCGATTTCATAGATCGCTCCAAGGCCACCGCGGAACTCACCGGCTCCACCGGAATCGGGCCTCAGCGCCCATTGTGTGAAGCGAACCGGATAGGCCGCTTCGAGGATTTCCAGCGGCGGGATCGTGGCGGTCGAAATCGGCGCATTGCCGTGATTGAGTCCGTCGCCGGCACCGTGAGCCCCGTGGCCGCCGCCAAAGAACGAGAACATGACCCAGCGCTGACCATTGGCTCTATGACCGGCGAGCGACAGCGCGTTGATCGTGCCATAGGCGCAGGCCATCGCCGGTTCGGGCGCAATCTGCGCTACCGCCTGAAACACCACGTCGATCAGCCGCAGGATCGTCTCGGTGTAGCCGCCGACAGGTTTTGGCGCGCGGACAGATAGCAGCGAATCTTCGTCGATTCGGAATTCGACCGGCTCGAGAACCCCGGCATTGGCCGGCACATCGCCGAAGATGTGCTTGAGCGCAACGTAACAGGCGGCAATCGTCGTCGCCTTGGAAATATTGACCGGACCGGCGCAGGCCGGCGACGAGCGCGAGAAATCCATCACCATTGTGTCGCCATCGATGATCAGGTCGAGCGCAATTTTCAGCGGCTCGTCATTGATGCCGTCATTGTCGAGAAAATCCTCGGCAGAGACTGTGCCCGATGGCAGATTGGCGATCTGCGCCCGCATCATCTGCGCCGCACGCGCCGTCAGTTCACCCATGCAGGCGGCAACCTTGCCGTCACCATACTCGTCGAGCAACGCGTTCATGCGCTTTTCGCCAAGTTGCAGAGCATTGATCTGGCCGTTGAGATCACCGTAAAGCGATAGTGGCAGCCGGGAATTGGAAGACAGGATATCGACAATATCCTGCCGGAATTCGCCCCGGTCATAAAGCTTGACCGGCGGGATCAGCATGCCTTCCTGGAAACATTCGGTTGCGGCTGGATTGTAATTGCCCGGCACATTGCCGCCGACATCGTGCCAATGGCCAACCGAAGCCAGATAGCAGAACACTTCGCCATCGCGGAAAACCGGTTTGACCAGACGGAAATCCGACAGATGTGTGCCGCCGTCATAGGGATCGTTGAAGATCCAGACATCGCCTTCATGCACGCCGCCCTGCTTGGCAGCCTTATCGATCACGGCCTTGACCGCGAAGGCCATGACGCCGACGAAAATCGGCAGGCCCGACTTGCCCTGCACCAGCGTGTCGCCGGTCTTGGCATCGTAGATTCCGTGAGACGCGTCATGCGCCTCTGCGATGATCGGATTGAAGGCGGAACGGAACAGGGTTGCATCCATCTCGTCGGCGATCTGTTCCAGGCGGCCCTTGAGGATGGCCAGCGTAACCGGATCAATCGTCATGCGTCTGTGTCTCCATCATAGCGCTTGCCGCTGGCAAGCAGATCATCGGTGCCAATGACCCCGTTGAGGCCGGCGAAATCAAACATCCGGTTGCGAAAGGCTTCGTTGGAACCCGATGCCAGAAGGTTGGCGTAATAGTCCCGCGCGGTCGCAGCGATTGCGCGCACAATTCCGCCAGGGAAGATGACGAAGCTGAAACCGAGTTCCTGAAGGCCGCTGGCATTAATGATCGGCGTCTTGCCGCCCTCGACCATGTTGGCCATCAGCGGCACGCGGCCACCAAAACGTTCCACAATAAGATGGATCTCATCCATCGACTGCGGTGCTTCTATGAACAGCATATCAGCCCCCGCCTCGACATAGGCCTCGGCCCGATCCATCGCCGCATCGAACCCTTCGACAGCGATGGCGTCGGTGCGGCCGATAATCAGCGTTTCCTCTGATTGGCGGGCATCGCAGGCAGCGCGGATCTTGCCCGCCATCTCGGATTTCGAGATCAACGACTTGCCATCAAGATGACCGCAGCGCTTGGGCATCGTCTGGTCTTCAAGCTGCAGCGCATTGGCACCCATACGTTCAAACACGCGCACCGTTCTCTGAACGTTGAGCGCATTGCCAAATCCATTGTCGGCGTCAACCACGATGGGCAGCGCAATCCGGTCACGCAGTGCTGCAACTGTATCGGCAACCTCGCTCATCGACACCAGTCCGATATCGGGCCGTCCGAAGCGCGTATAGGCGATGGATGCGCCCGAGAGATAGACGGCCTCCGAGCCGGACTGTTCGGCGATCAAACCGCTGAGGGCATCGTATACGCCGGGTGCAAGCAGGATTTCCGCCTTGCCCAGCCTCTGTTTCAGGCTCATGCGCCTGCCTCCCTTTCGCGCTCTTTTGCAAAGCGCTTTTTCAAATGCGGCACCAGCCCGCCATCGGCGAGCATCTGCTTGAGATTGTCCGGCAACGGCTCGAGCCGGACAGTTTGACTTTTGTCTGTCAGCCGCAGTTCACCCGCGACTGGATCGAGGACCACGGCGTCGCCATCGGAAACGCCGTCAACATTTTCTGCGACCAGCACCGGCAGGCCGAGGTTGAGCGCATTGCGGTAGAAGATCCCAGCGAAGGATCGCGCCACGACGCCTGCAACGCCTAGATGCTTCAAGGCTTCCGCCGCCTGTTCACGCGACGACCCCATGCCGAAATTCTTGCCCGCCACGATCACGTCGCCGGGCTTCACGGTGCCCGCGAACTCAGGCCTCGCCGATTCCAGGCAATGGGCAGCCAGCATCTCGAGACCGCCCTTCATGTACTGGCCCGGCGCAAGCTGATCCGTGTCGATGTCATCGCCGAGGAGAAAAATCCGCCCACTCATACAGTGCCCTCCCCATCCCGCAGGAACTCGCGCGGATCGGCGATGCGCCCGGTGATGGCGGAAGCCGCCACAGTCAGCGGCGAGGCGAGCCAGACCTTTGAGGATGCCGCACCCATGCGGCCCTGAAAATTGCGCGCCGTCGAGGAAATGCAGGTAACATCCTCACCAAGCCGGTCATTGCCATATCCGGCGCAAATCCCGCAGGCATTGGGAAGGATTTGCGCACCGGCATCCTCGAATACCGCCATGATGCCCTCGTCAGCCGCGCGCTGCTGATCGCGCATCGAGGCTGGCGCGACACGCAGGGCGATACCGGGCGCGAGCTTGCGGCCGCGCAGGATCGCAGCGGCACCCTTGAGATCCTCGTATTTGGCCCCGGTGCATGCGCCTATATAGGCGACATCAAACTGCGTATCGGGCGCGTGGGACACAGCCATCGCATTGGCGGGTGAATGAGGAGCAGCCACTTGCGGTTCGAGTGCGGCGGCGTCAAAGACATGATGCGCGGCAAGTTCTGCACCGGGATCGGTTTCAAGCCCGTGCCAATCGCCAGCAGATCCGCCGACACTCTCGAGATAGGCCTCGGTTGTGGCATCCGGCGCGATCAGTCCAACCTGGCCGCCAAGTTCGGCCGCCATGTTGGACAGCGTCATGCGTTCCTGCATCGACAGCGCCGCAATTGCCTCGCCGGTATATTCCACCGCCTGATATTGCCCGCCATCCATGCCAAGCCGGCCGCAAAGCGCCAGCATGATATCCTTGGCAATCACGCCGGGCGAAAGTCGTCCCTGCCATTCGATCAGGATGGTTCCGGGAACCTTGAGCCAGATCTCGCCTGTCGCCAGAACCCCGGCCATCTCGGTAGCACCGATACCGAACATGTAAGCCCCGAAGGCTCCACCGGTCGGTGAATGACTGTCGCCACCAACGACCAACATACCTGGCTTCAAGTGTCCGCGTTCTGGCAGCACGACATGGCAGATGCCCTCTCCGTCGTGGAAGGCGACCTTGCGCTCCTTGGCCCAGAGGCGGGTCAGTTCGAGAATGCGCGCACCTTCATCGGTATCGCCAGGGACGAAATGATCCGAGATCAACACAACTTTCGATGCATCGAACAGCCCGACGCCGAGATCCTGCAGGATCGGCTCGACGCGCCGTGGGCCGCCGGAATCGTGGATCATGGCGAGATCGACGCGAGCCGTCACGACATCGCCCGGACGGACACTATCGAGGCCCGCGGAGCGCGCAATGATCTTTTGAGCAAGCGTGGACGCCATCATGCCAGCCCCAGATAGGAGCGCTGCAGTTCCGGATCATCCATCAGATCAGCCGGGATACCCGAGAGCTTGATTTCGCCGTTCTCCATCACAAACGCGCGGTCGGCGATTTCCATGGATTGCAGCACGTTCTGCTCGACCAGCAGGATGGTCAGCCCGTCGGTGTTGAGCTGCTTGATCAGGGTGAACATCTCCTCGACCAGCAAGGGCGACAGCCCAATCGATGGCTCATCAAGAATAAGCAGCAATGGCTCAGCCATCATGCCGCGGCCGATGGCGAGCATCTGCTGTTCGCCCCCCGAGAGCGTGCCGGCATTCTGCGAGAAACGTTCCTTGAGACGCGGAAAAATATGGGCCACATGTTCAATGTTGCGGGACCTGTTGGACCGGCCGCGCCGATAGCTGCCGAGCTCGAGATTTTGGCGCACCGTCAAATTCGGAAAGACATGGCGGCCTTCCGGCACCTGGATCAGCCCCTCGTCGACAATAGCCTGCGGCGAAAGGCCTGCAATCGACTTGCCCTCGAATGTGATCGAACCGCTCCAGGGCTGCATCAGCCCCGAAACAACCGCCGAAAACGTGGTCTTGCCGACGCCATTCGAGCCAAGCAGGGTGACAATTTCGCCCTTGCTGATCGAAAGACCGATCCCGCGCAAAACCTCGACCGCGCCATAGCCTGCGCGCAGATTGCTGACTTCAAGCACTGGCTGCCTCCCGCTTGGCAATACGCTCCGCCATGCCCTTGCCGAGATAGGCTTCAATCACGCCGGGATTTGACACCACCTCGCGCGGGGGGCCCTCGGCGATGATGGCACCCTGATTTAGCACCCAGGTGTAATCTGACAGGCTCATGACCGCCTGCATCACATGTTCAATCAGCAAGATGGTCACACCCGCATCGCGGATAGCATTGATGACAGGGATCACATCGCGGATTTCAGACGGGTTGAGCCCGGCGAGAACCTCGTCAAACAGGATCATTTTCGGATCTGTCGCCAGTGCGCGGGCCACTTCCAGCCGCTTGCGTCCGGAAACAGTCAGAGATCCGGCATCCATGTCGAGCCGGTCACCGAGGCCAACCAGCCCGGCTACAGTCTCGGCTTTGGCCAGCGCCTCAGTGCGGCCGCGGATCTTGAGATGTGCACCAACGGCAATGTTTTCCCGCACGGTCTGCCCGGCGAAGGGCTGAACTGTCTGGAACGTGCGGATCATGCCACGTTTTGCGATCGCCTCTGGCGGCAAGCCGGTGATGTCCTCGCCCAGAAACCGGACTGTGCCGGAATCAGGCGTATGAAAGCCGGTTATCAGCGCAAACAGTGTGGTCTTGCCTGCGCCGTTGGGACCGATCAGCGACGTGATACCGCCTTGCGACACTGTCAGTGTTACCGACTGCGACGCCTGCAGTCCGCCAAAACTCTTGCACAGGCCGTTAATCTCAAGCATGGCCCTTTCCCTCTTCAGTCTTCGGAGTTGCCGGTTTTCCGACACGCAGATGGGAAGAGAGCCCGGCCAGCCCTCGCGGCACGAAGAGCACCATGATGACGAGCAAGACGCCATACAGAACAAGGCTGATCCCCGGCGCATCGCCGATCACCGCGCGAGAAAGCTCCGACAGACCGTGCAAGGCTGCAGCTCCCAGGAGCGGGCCGAACAATGTGCCCATGCCACCAATGATCGGAACCAGCAGGCTTTCGACCGAAATTGCTGCGCCATAGGCAATGTACGGATCGAGATAGAGAAAATACTGCGCGTAGAAAACGCCTGCGAGACCGGCGAAGAAGCCCGAGAGCATGATCGCGCCCATCTTCACGCGGAAAGCATCGACGCCAAGCGCACGTGCCGCGTCCTCATTGTCCCTTACCGCCATCAGCTGCGCGCCAAAGCGAGAATTGCCAATCTTCCAGACAGTCAGGAAGGCGGCAAATGTCATCGCCCAGATCACCCAGAAGAACCCCGCCTTTGTGAGAAACTGGAAATTGGCTGCACTCCGCTCCAACGGGATCAACAGCCCAACGCCGGCGCCAGTAAAATCGACCGAATTCGAGAGGATTCGCAACACCTCCGCGAAAGCAAGTGTCACCAGCGCAAAGTAGGAGCCGCGCAGCCCGTAGCGGAACGTGCAGAAGCCGATGAACGCACCAACTGCTGAAGCTGCAAAACCGCCCACGGCCAGACCTATCCACGGATTAATGCCGAACTGAATCTGCAGCACCGCGACTGTGTAGGCGCCGGTTCCGAAATAGGCAGCGTGACCAAACGAGACCTGGCCACCATAGCCGCCCAGAATGTTCCACGCCTGACCGAGCAATGCCGCGTAAAGCGTCATGATCACGATGTTGAGCAGCGACTCTTGCGTGATCAGTAGAGGGGCGAGCGCAATGAGACCAAAGACCACGATCAGCACAAGCAATTTGTTGGTGGACTTCATGCTTTTGCTCCGAACAGTCCGGTTGGCCGGAAAATCAGCACCAGGATGAAGATCACGAAAATTCCGAGCTGGCCGAGGCTTTCGCCCAGGAAGAGCCCGCCCATCGCTTCCACCACGCCAATGATAAGCCCGCCAACAAGAGCGCCGACGAACGACCCCATTCCACCCAGAACAACAATGGTGAAGGCAATCAGCACGAAGCCGCCGCCGACCTGTGGATTGACATAATAGCTTGGCAGCAACAGGCATGCGGCGACGCCGAGGCAGGCAACGCCAAGTCCAAAGCTCATCGCAAACACATGATCGGCATCGATGCCGACCAGTTGAGCGCCCTTGCGCTCCTTGGCCAGCGCCCGAATGGCGCGACCGAGATCAGTGTGGCTCATCAGCAGCCAGAGCAGAGCCGCCGTCACCAGCGCACCGACAAAGGCAACGACTTTGGGATAGGGCAGAAAGGCGCCAAAAATCTCGATCACGTCAAAGGAATAGGGAGTGTCGACAGTCCGCGTATCAGACCGAAAGAAGAACAGCGCCAGGTTTTCAATGATGATTGAAAGACCAAGCGTGACCAGCAGGATGTTTTCATCCCGGCCATGGCTGGCCCGACCGATAATGCCTCGTTGCAATCCGTAGCCGAGCGCAAACATGGCCGGGGGCACGATCAGTAACGCCACATAGGGATCAATCCCGAACTGGGCATTGAGGAAATAGACCGCGTAAAGCCCAAGCATCAGCAGCGCCCCGTGGGCGAAATTGATGATGTGCAAGACGCCGTAGATCAGTGTCAAACCGAGCGCCACCAAGGCATAGAGCCCGCCGGTGGTCAGTCCGTTGAGAATCGATGGAATGATGATTGCGCTGTCTGGCATGCTGGCCCGCAGTCCGGAATGGGAAAGGTCCGGGCCGGGCTTTGAAAGCCCGGCCCGTTGGTGTCGGTTGGACGACCTACATTTTCATCGGGAAGACCGTCTCGGCCGAAGCAAACTGCTCCGGATAGACGACTTCGATTGCGCCCTTCTGAACCTGTGTGTTTACAGGCTGCGCGCCCTCGTTCTGGCCATTGACCATCTTGGTCGGGCCATAAGGCATGCCATGCTGATCCCAGGTCGAGGAAGCCAGCGCCGCATTGACGGCGTCCTGATCGGTTGAACCGGCACGATCGATGGCGTCGGCAAGGAAGGCAACCGCATTGTATGCCAGGAACACTTCGTAGGTGTAGACCAGACCCTTGGCCTCAGCTGCCTTGCGGCGCGCAAGTGCAACTTCCGACTTCGGATCATACCAGTGATTGCAGTCCATGATCAGCTCGGCAGCTTCAGGGAATTCGTTGACGAACTGAAGGTTCGACGCCGCTCCGCCGAGCACCGAATAGATGCCCATGGCTTCGATCTTCTGCTGGCGCAGGGTGCGGGCCAGAAGCACGTACTCATTATAGTAGTTGGCCGGAATGATCAGGTCGGGCTTCTTCGACTTGATCTGCAGCGCGATGTTGGTGAAATCACGTGTCGGATTGGCGTGCTTGATAACATCAACCACTTCAATGCCGATGCCTGGAAGCTGCTTGGACAGAAGCTCTGCAGTTCCGGTACCGAACAGCGATTCTTCATGGACAATCATCGCGGTCTTGGCTGGCGAACCTGCAGCCTTGTTGATGGTGTCAAGATTGGCGACAGCCATCTCGGCAACCTTGCCGTAGCCAGGCCCGAAGCGGAACGTGTTAGCGAGACCACGCGTGACGATACTGTCGGAAACGCCGACATCAACAACATGCGGCGTATTGGTCTTGGCTGCTTCCTGAGAAGTGGCGAGCGAGATTGCCGAGGAGTAACCGGCAACAATGCCGTGCACGCCGGCTTCGGTCATCTTCGTGACCTCGGCTGCGCCGATGTCAGGCTTGCCCTGGCTGTCGGCCAGCATGGCCTCGATCATGGCCCCGCCCATCGACTTGATGCCACCTGCCGCGTTGATATCGGCAATCGCCATTTCGGCACCGGCGCGGCACTGCGAACCGGAGAACGCAATGAAACCGGAGACCGGATGGATCAATCCGATCTTGACCGGCGCGGCCTGCGCCCGCAGAATCGCAGGAAATCCTGTGATGCCAACTGCCAGAGCCGCAGCTCCTGTTGCGAGGAAGTCGCGACGGCGAACCCCTGCGGAATTGGTTTTTGTTGTCTTCGTATCAGCCATCATTCGCCTCCTGTTTGGTCGACCTTCGGTCGATTCAGTGTTCCCCGGTTATATTTGTTGCAGCGCCGCCGGCCGGGACCGGTGACGAGGTTTGTGTCGCCCATCGCATGCCTTCTCTCTCGCGAACGCGATTCATGGACATTTCGAAGCGATAGACGTCGGGTCGATACAGGACCCGGATGTATTCAACCGGCCTGCCCGAGGTGTCGAGAACGACGCGTCGGACCTCGATCAACGGCGAGCCGGCGTGCACGGACAGTGCGCTGGAAACTTCAGAATCGGCGAGCGAGGCCGAGATTGTCTGGCGAGCAGACGCCACATTGACCCCGGCCAGCTCCAAGAGCAGCAGAAGCGGCTTAGTGTCGAGGTCCTCGCGATCATACTGCCGCCCGATATCAGCAGGCACATAGGTCACCAGATAGGACATCGGCTCGCCATCAAGGCTGCGGACACGCACGGCGTGCTGAACGTCGGTGCCGGGCTCGATCTCAAGCGCGTGGGCAACATCCTCGCTGGCCGCGACATAACCGAAATCAAGCACACGGGCTTCTGTCGCAACACCCATCAGCGAGATGTTTTCAAGCCATCCTTCGATAGATGATGTCACAGCCGGCGCCTTGGGCCGATGGGTCACACGCGTTCCGCGGCCACGTTCGCGAACCACAAGGCCCGCACTCGCAAGCTCATTCAGAGCACGCTTGGCAGTAATGCGAGAAACATGAAATTCGGCAGCCAGTTCCTGCTCGCCTGGCACCAGTTCTCCGGACTGGACTTCGCCGCCGAAGATCCGGTTGCGCAGGATCAGAAAAATCTGGTGGTAAAGCGGCACGCGGGCATTCGGATCAAGCCGCACAGCGGATCGCTCGCGCCCTGCTTCGGACTCACCCGAATGACCTGATTTTGTCGTTTTCATAGCCGCTCCCGACACCAATAAAACTAATGATATGTCAATATGCCATTATGTCAACTGAGCTCGAACGACAAACGGTTGTAGCCGGTCAGAGAGCTCTCTGAATTCGGGCAAGAACTGGTCTGGCATCTACTTTTGGGAAACGGGAGGTTGGCGGATTTAGCGTGAGTTTGACAACGCTGTGCAAAGCGCACTTGTCATCTGGCCATCATTGACGGCGCACCAGCACAAGGGCGGCAAAGTTCCGCCAGCCGTCTCATGAGCATTGAAGGGCGCGTCACGATAGCGGCGCCCTTTTCTTGTATTTAGGCTCTCTCAATCGAGAGTTGGATCAAACTTGTCGCGCATCCAGTCGCCGAGAATCGAAATCGACAGGGTCGTCACAACGATCGCAGCACTTGGCGCCAGCATGATCCATGGGGCTGACTGGATGTAATCGCGGCCATAACCCACCATGTTGCCGAGCGAGGTCATGGGCGGTTGCACGCCGAGGCCCAGGAAGGAGAGACCGGATTCCAGCAGGATCACTTCCGGAAAATTCAGAGTCAGGGAGACAATCAGCGTTGAAGCAATGTTGGGCAGAATGTGCCGCGAATAGATCCGGAACGGCGTCGCGCCGAGATCACGCACGGCAGTCGCGTATCCGCGCTCATTGGCGGAAATCGCAAGCCCCCTCGAAATGCGGGCGATCCGCTCCCATCCGTAAAACCCCATCAGGATAGTAAACAACATCAGCGAGCTGCCGAGGAAGGCCAGAACGGCAAGTGCGATGATCATGAACGGCATGGCGGCCTGAGCATCAATCAGCATCAGGATGACCTGTTCGATACGCCCGCGGAAATATGCTGCGACAAACCCGAGCGTCACCCCGACGATAGCGGCAATCACGGTCGACAGGAAGGCAATGATCATCGATATGCGGATCGAGACGATCAGACGCGACAACACATCACGGCCCAGCTCGTCGGTTCCCAGCGGATGGGCCCATGTGCCGCCCATGAAGACGGGAGGAATGAGCCGGGCCCGCAGATCCAGTGCCATGAAGTCGTAAGGCGCAATCCACATGGCGGCAATAACCACCACGGCGATCAGACCGATCCAGAGAAGCGCTATGAGCACCAATGGCGGCCAGGCCTCGAAGAACGCACGAAGCCCGCTCTTTGATGTGAATACACTGCCGCCGGTCTCGGCTGGCCTGGCTGGTTCAAGATTCGGTGTGGTGTCAATTGTCATTGTCAGCTCCCGGCCTGAAGCCGTTTGATGCGGAGACGCGGATCGACGATCCCGTAGAGAATGTCGACGGCAAGATTGGCCCCAACCATGGTCAGGCCAACAAGAAGCAGAATCACCTGAACCACCGCAAGATCGCGGTTGGCTACAGCATTGACCAGAAGACGCCCGACGCCGGGCCAGGAAAACACGCTTTCCACCACAACCGCGCCGGCCACCAGCGAACCGACCAGAAAACCGACAATCGTCAGTGTCGGGATCGCAGCGTTCGGAAGCGCATGGTTGCGCACGACATCACGCCACAGCAATCCCTTGGCCGAAGCCGTCCGGATGTAGGGCTGTCCCAGCACTTCCAGCATGGCTGACCGTGTGAACCGGGCAATCACAGCAGCGCCGACCAGACCCATGGTCACGGTTGGAAGCACAGCATGCGCCCAGGTGTCCGACCCACCCGACGGCAGCCAGCCCAGCCAAACCGCAAATATCATTGCCAGCACAAGTCCGAGCACGAAGCTGGGAACCGTAAACCCGGCCACTGACACCATCATGATCAGCCGGTCCACCCAGGTGTTGCGATAAAGCGCCGCCGTCACACCGGCGGGCAACCCGATGCAGAGTTTGATGAAAAGTGCGGGCAGCGTAATGGCGAGAGTGAGCGGGATACGCTCGCCCACCACGACAAGCGCTGAACGCCCGTCGCGCATGGAGTTGCCCAGATCGCCATGGAATACGGCCCCAAAATACTTGAAGTACTGCACCCAGATCGGCTGATCGAGGCCCCAGTTCTTCCTGAACGCTGCAAAGGCCTCGGGCGGAGCTTCCGGCCCGAGAATGATGATCGCCGGATCCCCCGACAGCCGCAGCACCACAAATGCTGCAGAAACGATCAGCGTGACGGTAATAAGCGCCCGGAAGATCTTCATCAAGAGATACTGAACCATGGTCTCTACTCCGCTGCTTGAACCGCAGGCGCGGCGCCCGCATTAACCAGATGACAGGCCACTGCATGACCGCCACTTTCCACCAGTTTAGGAACCTCGTTCCGGCAGGAGGCTTGCGCGATCGGGCAGCGCGTATGAAAGCTGCAGCCCGACGGCACATCAACCGGGCTCGGAGGATCTCCCTCAAGCACGATGCGCTCGCGTTTTCCACGCCGTGCAGGTGTCGGAATGGCCGAGACCAAGGCCTTTGTGTAGGGATGCTGGGGACGTCGGAAGACATCCTCCGGAAGGCCCGCTTCCACGATACGTCCGAGATACATGACAGCAACGCGGTCAGACATCTGACGCACGACCTTCAGGTCATGGCTGATGAAAAGAGCCGCAAATCCGGTGCGCTCACGCAAATCATCAAGCAGGTTGAGAACCTGCGCCTGGATCGACACATCGAGTGCGGAAACCGGTTCGTCGCAAACCAGGAGATCCGGCTCCAGCGCCAGCGCCCGCGCAATCACCACTCTCTGACGCTGCCCGCCTGAAAGCTCGTGCGGATAGCGCATGGCCATGTCAGGTCTGAGCCCGACAGAGTCCATCAAGAGTGCAGACCGTTCGGTTCGCTCTGCCGCCGACATTTCAGGATTGTGAATCTCGAAGGGTTCGCCGATTTGGGTTATCACCGGAAGACGGCGATCCAGAGCGCCAAGCGGATCCTGATAGATCATCTGCATCCGGCGCCTCAGCGCCCGCCAATGGGCATCGTGCCGGGCCGTCACGCGTGTTCCGGCGAATTCAACCGTTCCTGAAGTTGCCGGAATCAGGCCCAGCACCAGCTTGGCCGTTGTCGACTTGCCGCAGCCAGATTCACCGACCAGGCCAAGGGTGCGGCCTTTTTCAATGGAAAAGGACACGCCATCGACGGCCTTGAGCGAAGCCTTCCGGCCAAACAGGCCCTCCGGGACATGCACCTCGTAGTGCCGCTTGAGATCGTTTACCTGCAGCAGGCCGCTCATGCCGGCACCAACGAACGCTTGACCTCAGAAGGAAGTGCGGCTTCCGTCGTCACCTCGTCCCTGCATTTAACGCAAGCGGCAAAATGGCTGTGCGAATCGCCAAAAGGCAGGAATGCCGGCATCCTGGCATCGCAGATCTTGCTGGCGATCGCGCACCTTGGCGCAAAGCTGCAGCCTGGCGGCAGTTGGTCGGGAGCCGGAACTGTTCCTGGAATTGATTCCAGACGGCGGCGGGGACCATCAATATCGGGAAGCGCCGCAATAAGCCCCTTGGTGTAAGGGTGGGCGGGGTTGTCAAACAGCGAGCCGGTATCTGCTTCCTCGATCACCCGGCCGCCATACATCACCGCCACGCGGTCGCTCATGTCGGCAACGACACCGAGGTCGTGCGAAATCAGAACCAGCGCCATACCGGTATCGCGACGCAATTCCGTCAACAGATCGAGGATCTGCGCCTGGATTGTTGCGTCAAGCGCGGTAGTCGGTTCATCGGCGATCAGCAGGTCGGGCTCGCCTGCGAGAGCCATGGCAATCATGATGCGCTGATTCATGCCACCGGACATTTCGTGCGGGTACTCACGCAAGCGGCGCGTCGCATTGGCAATGCCGACCCGGTCCAGAAGACGGGCCGCCTCTGCGGTGGCCGAAGCACCGGTCAAGCCGCGGTGCAACTTGAGCGCCTCGGTGATTTGCCTGCCGATGCGGTGCACCGGATTGAGAGAACTGGAGGGGTCCTGGAAGATCATGGCAATGCGTCCACCGCGCAGGCGGGACATGTCATTTTCGGCAGCACCTGCAATTTCCTGCCCGTTGAGCTGGACCGAACCCGAAATCCGCGCCCGGCTTCCCAAAAGCCCCAGAGCCGCCAGCCAGGTAATCGATTTGCCGCAACCCGACTCGCCTACGACGCCAAGAACCTCGCCCTTGGCAACGCTCAGACTTACGCCGTGAAGCGCTCTGACGAAGCGTTTTCCCTGGTCGAAATCAATCGCCAGATCCTTGATTGACAGAAGCGTTTCCATTGGCTGGTTCTCCGTTGACAAAGAAAAAGGGCCGGGGCGCACATCTGCACCCCGGCCCCGTGGCATCAGTTGCCTGGCGCTACGACCTTGAAATTGGCAGGTCGGAAATCCATCGACTGGAGACCGGACCAGTTCCACTCGATGTCCTTGCGCTTGCCAAAGAAGATCGCGCTCTGATGCATGACAGTGTAGGCGGGATCCTCGCGCTCGGCGATTTCCAGCATCCGGCGGAAGGCTGCACGGCGCTCTTCGAGAGCGGTCGAGGTCTCCAGCTTGATGCAAAGCGCGTTAAACTCTTCATTGGTCCATTCGCCGACCTGCTGCTGCTGGCCGTTCTGGCAGTGCTGGTTGACGATCGAGGAAACCGGATCCGGGAACGGAGCCGAGTTCGACCAGTCGCGGATCATGCGCGGGCCGCTTTCCTTGTCGAAGATCTGCTGCCAGTTTTCCTTCATCTCGATCTTCACGTTGAGACCGATCTGACGGAAGGATTCGGCATTGATCTGCGCCGTCGAAACCTGGTTGGTGTAGTAGTTGTTCAGAACGCGGAAGGTGATTTCCTCACCATTGTAGCCCGATTCCTGAACCAGCTTCTTCGCCAGCTCCATGTCGTATTCCGGCACGGTCCAGTCCGAGAGGAACATGTCGCCGTAGTAGGACCACTGCAGACCGGCTGGAACTGTTGTCCGGCCACCCCAGAGGGTCTCGACGATGGTGTCACGGTCGATCGCGTGGGTCATCGCCTGACGGATCTTGACGTTCTGCATCGGGCCGTTGTTCTTGTCGAACACCATCAGACGGTGGTTGAGGATCGGGCCGCCGACAACTTCAAACGCGGCATTGGATTCAACAGTGTTGATCTGGTCCGGCGGCAGATCGGTGATGAAATCATATTCGCCGGAGAGAAGGCCGTTCACGCGGCTTGCAACTTCCGGAACCACTGCAAACCGCAGGGTCTTGATCGGCGGTGTACCACCCCAGTAGTCGTCATGGGCTTCAAGGACGAGAATGTTGTCAGGCTTGAATTCGACAACCTTGTAAGGTCCTGTCCCGACTGGCTTCTGGGCAAAGGCGAGCCAGGAGTCAGCCTCTTCATAGGCGCGCTTGGACAAGATTTCAGCGCCGTAGCGGGAAATGCGGCCTTCAAGCGTCGGATCGGGAACGGACGAGACGAAACGAACGGTCATGTCATCGATTTTTTCAACTCGGTCGAGATTGGGCCAGGCGCGCTTGGCCACGGCTGCAACCTCAGCCGGCGGAACCTTGCCACCAACAGCTGCGCTGGCGCTCGCGGTGAAAAGCGTCTTGCCGTCTTTACGCGCATTGTCCTGCTCGTCGAGAAGACCGAAACGCTCCTTGGAGAACGTGAACACAACATCATCGGCAGTCATGATGTCGCTGTTGTGGAACTTGACGCCGGGACGCAGCTTCAACTCGACGGTCTTGTCGTCAATCCGCTTCCACTCGGTGGCAAGACCCGGCTTCTGCGGCAGATCGGGGTTCTGGCGGTCGTAGTCGATCAGGGTTTCGAAAATGGAGTAGAATACCCGGGCTCCGACGTTGGACTGCTCGCGAAGCACATCAAGCGCGCCGGCATTGACGATCTGCTGGACAGCAACAGTGATTTCCGGGCGCTCCTCAGCAAATGCCTGTCCGGGCATAGTGAGCATGGTGGTTGCAAGGAGATATGCGCCAATCATCATGGCGCCCTTAAGCTTGCGGTTGTGGGTCATGTTCCGTTCCTCAACTTCGCATTTGTGCGTGATTGCAAATCTCATGATCTCGCTCGGGGTCATCTTGCAGCCCCGAAGACAGCCCGACTGGTAACGGCGGGATGTGACGGTCAGGATTCGTCTTCGTAAATTTTTCATGACAATTAACAGTCACGGGAACCGGCACACTCAGTGCACCCCTGACGATGAAGACCGTTTTCAGATGCGTCCGCCGCAGAAGGGCATGCGCTGCCGCCCGTCACCGGCGGCAAGCAAGAGGAATTGGTTGAATTCACCTGCCCCGGCCTCGAGACGAACCTGGCGTGGTTCGGGAGCCTGCGCCCCAATTACTGCGTCAAGCGGCAGGCCCGTCATCGTCACCGGGCGGTCAACTCCCATGAGGGCCAGAACAGTCGGAACGATATCAGTCAAATTCGCCTGATCATTGACGCAGGCTACGGGCATGCCCGCGCCGCCAAAAGCAAGCAGCGTGTTCATCTCGTGGGGATTAAGGCCACCATGCATGCCGCCTCCGACAGGAACATTGACCCCGGTTGTATAAATGCCGGCGCCAGCCAGACCATGTTGATCAGCTTCAATCGAAGAACGTCCAACCCAGTAAAGATCCGGCGAGCGGGAATGATCAGCGCCGACCAGAGCTCGGTCAAAGGCACCATCGACTAGCGGCTCTCCGTTCTCGTCAGCCCCGCAGAACAAAAGTCCAGTCTCCGGCATATCCATCAGCGCGGATCCGAGGGCTTTCAGCCGCGTCCTATCCTGAGAGACCAGCGTCAATCCGGCAGCGGATCCCGGTGCCACCAGCACATCCGTACCCGCTTCTGCCTTACACCCGGCGGCAAAGCCCTTTTCCTTGAGCGCACCAACGAGATCGAATGCAGCTGTTGTCGAGATCTGGCCATGATCGCTCATGACGATCAGCAGGGTTTCGTCCGCATGGTCGGAAGCGTGGACAGCGTCCAGGATCTTGCCGAAACAACCATCGACGTGCGCAGTCGCCACGTCAGATTCCTGAGAGCCGATCTCATGAAAATGATAGGATGTGTCGGGTTCCGAGTACCATATGATGGCGACATCCGGCTGCACTTCAGGCAACACCAGCTCTGTCAGCACGCGCATGGCGTAGGTTGCCTCATCAAGCTTCGGCGATTTCCCGGCGGGAAGCGGACCAAAGCGTTCGACAGATTGATCAACCGCCTCGGGCGTATCCGTGTGATCCCTTCCATGGATAGAAAACGTCCAGTGGCCATGCTCCCTGGCGCGATGATTGAGAAGCCAGGCTGATCCGGCGGATCCCGAATGCACGACAGCCAATCGCTTGTCAGCAGCAGCCAGCGCGCAGCCGATGCCTTTGGCCTCGACAAACTCACCGTCGTGCCAGGCGTTTGCAGCTCTGATATGGGCCGCGCGTGACGTGTCGAGGGGCTCCCCGCCGCTGATTGCCGGATGGAAAAAGGCGTTGTTGACCACGCCATGTTGGGTCGGGTGTGATCCGGTTGCAAAACTGGTGGTGGCAACACGGGTCATGGAGGGAAATACCGACCGCGCCTCGCGGTACCAAAGCCCGCCAGTCACGAAGCGATGCAAATTGGGCGTCAGCTCTTCTGAAATGCGGTCGGGCCGCAGCCCGTCAAATACAACGATCACCACACGCGCGACTTTGGTTGACACTGCTTTCGTCTCCTGTTTGTCACCTCATTCAACCATGCGCCCGCAATGCGACAGCCATGCTACAGGCGGCGATAAATGTGATTGACCATCAACCTTCATCGATCCGTCACGGTTCTGATATCTGTCTGTCGCATGACCGGCGGTATAGCGGATCGCGCATGCGGGGCCCGATTGACCTCGCCCAATAAAGAGAAGGTCAGACCATGAGTGATTTGCCTGTAATCGGCGCGGCGATGACAATCGCCAATTATGAAACCCATTATGATTTCATGCGTGAATTGCCGCGCGACATCGAAATTCAGGACTTCTTTGACGCCAATCTGCTCAATGGCGATTGGGAGACTGCGGCTGCGCACGGCCGCAAGCTGCTCGACGGCCACGAAGGCCGTATCGGCATTCACGGTCCGTTCTGGGGCTTCAACATTGCGTCACAGGATCCTGATGTGCGCGACATCGTTCGCCGGCGGTTTCACCAGGGTTTGGATGTCTGCGAGGCGATCGGCGCCAACCAGATGGTCATTCATTCGCCTTTTTCGACATGGGATTACAACAATCTCGACAACCTGCCGAACGCACGCGCCTCGGTCGTTGAGCGCACACATGACACCATTGCCGACGTGGTCAAGCGCGCCGAAAACATGGGCTGCGTTCTGGTCGTGGAAAACATCGAGGACGTCGATCCGCATGCCCGTGTGGAGCTGGTGAAAAGCTTCGGCTCAGAGGCCATCGCAGTGTCGATCGACACTGGTCATGCCTGCTACGCGCATGGATCCACCGGCGCCCCTCCGGTCGATTACTATGTCGGAGCAGCAGGCAACTTGCTGCAACACGTCCACTTGCAGGACGCCGATGGTTACGCAGACCGCCACTGGAGCCTCGGCGAAGGAATCATTCGCTGGAACTCGGTCTTTGCCGCTCTCGGTGCACTGTCGTCCAATCCGCGCCTGATCGTCGAAATCCGTGACAAATCCAAGATCCCGGCTTCGATTGCCTATCTCAAATCACTCGAGCTTGGACAGTAGTCTTTATCTGTGAATTCGCCAGCAGGAGCTTGGAAGACTGGAAATTCCAGCTCCTGCTGGCCTTCACTCAAGAAGACCAGATTCATTGATAGGCGCGGCACCCGCCTCTACTGTCTCCCGAAACCGTGCAAAAAACTGGCCTGACAATTTACTGGCGGTGCTTTGCACCAGCCTGCTGCCGAGTTGCGCCATCTTGCCGCCAATCTCTCCAGTCGCCACATAACTCAGGAACGTGGCGGGGCCATCTTCCTTTAGCACGACTTCAGCGCCGCCCTTGGCAAAGCCGGCAATGCCACCATTGCCAGTACCGCTGATGGAAAACTGTTGCGGGGCACCGGTTACATCCAGAGTGACATTGCCGCTGAAGCGCGCTTTCATTGGACCGATCTTGAGAACGACCTTGGCTTCCAGCTCGGTGTCACTGCTCTTGACCAGTTCCTCGCATCCCGGAATGCAGGCCATCAGCACGACCGGGTCATTCAGCGCATCATAGACCGTCTGCATCGGCGCTTCGATGCGAATGTTGTCGCTCAGTTCCACCTGGAATGTCCTTCAAATCGATATCGCGGCCAAGCCCGCGGTTCGGCCACCGTCGTGTTTCGCAAGTCTACTCTCTGGAAGTCAGGCTTTGCCGGCGCGGGCGACAAGCTCAAGCAATCCTCGGGTCAGAAGCCCTTCGGGTGCCGCCAGCTCTTCCATGATGGTGTAGTGATTGAGGCCTGGCAGCACTGTCATCTCGACATCAAGGCCCGCCGTCCGCGCCAAGGCCTGGTAGTCTCGTGACTGGCGCTGCAGTTCCGGCAGTTCATTGCCGCCAACGAACAGAACCATCGGCACATTGCGCCTGATCAGATTTCGGATCGGCGCCAACGTCTGTATCTCGAAGGTCTGCAATTGAAGATCATGATTGAGATAGGTTAGCGCAATGGGCTCCAGATCGAAGATACCACTGATTGAAACCACGCCTTGAACCATTGCCCGATCAGCAGCCAGTGCTGCCAGATGTCCGCCGGCGGACCAGCCACCGACAAAGATCCGCTGAGCATCGAAACCCAGCTCCTCGGCGAGACCGGCAATGCAATCGATGGCGCGGAACACTTCGTTGACAATCTCCGACAGGCTCGCGGCAGGTGCCAGCGTGTAGCCGATTGTGGCAACATTGATTCCATTGGCGCTGGGTCCCGTGGATACGAAACCGAAAATTTCCTTGCTGTTGCGCTGCCAGTAACCGCCGTGAATGAAGATGAACAACGGCGCATCACGCTCACCCGAAGGGAAATAGTCGAAGCGGTTGTTCGGTTTATCGCCATAGCGGACATCGAGCCGCGAGGACAGCAACTCCCGGCAGACCGAACTTCTTTTCTCCCAGTCCAGTAATCGCTCAGGGCTATCGGACACAGCCAGGGAGTTGTTGTAGGCAGCATCCTTTTGCGCCTGGTCCAGATTGGCGAATCCCGGGATGTCCTCGTCTTGCTGGTCTTGTTGCACCTGGCATGCCCTCCGCAGAAACTGCGATCACTGTTGATGTTCGACCGGCGGTAAGGATCGCGCCGGATCGGTTCTGTCAAAGAGGCGGAAACGCGCGCAAAGCCACCCTTCCGCGCCCCGCCGTTTGCGTAGCTCGCTGTCTGTTCGCTCTCTTGCCTTTTCGGGCGATGAAGCTACTGTTTCTGAAAAGCTAACCCGGGTTGGAAGCCATGGTGACGGCCCGACGGGCCATGACCATGACCAGCTGCGCCCGATACTCACTGTCAGCGTGGATATCCGACATCAGCCCCGAGGCATCAATCGAGATCCTTTCAAGCGCTGAAGCAGTGAAACTCTCGGTGAGTGCGGCCTCGATATCAGAGGCGCGAAACACTGCCGGCGCCGCCCCCGTCACTGCCACCCTCACCGTGCCGCCGGTCTTGACCACGAACACACCGGCGAGCGCGTAGCGCGACGCCGGATTGCCAAATTTGCAGTAGGCCGCGCTATCGGGCAGCGGAAATCGCACTGATGTCACGATCTCGCCGGGTTCCAGTGCCGTCTCGAACATATCGACGAAGAATTCGTCGGCGGGAATGCTGCGCCGGTCGGTGACGATATCGGCGCCAAGCGCCAATACCGCTGCGGGATAATCGGCGGCCGGATCATTGTTTGCGATCGAACCGCCGATCGTCCCGCGATTGCGCACCTGCTGATCCCCGATCCGTCCCGCGAGCGCTGCGAGCGCCGGGATTTTCTCAATGACCAGCGCCGAAGCTGCAACATCAGAATGACGTGTCAGCGCCCCGATGACGAGTGTGCCGCCATCCATCGACACGCCCATCAGCCCGGCAATGCCGGACAGGTCGATAATGTGGTCGGGAGTCGCCAGACGTTGTTTCATGGTCGGTACAAGCGTCATGCCGCCGGCCAGAACCGAGGCGTTTTCGTTGGCAGACGACAGTGCCACTGCGGCATTGACGCTGTCAGGTCTGTGATAAGCGAAAGCCTTCATGGGACGTCTCCTATTCCGCCGCGATCCGGGCGCTCGAATTGCGAATGATGTTCCAGATGTGGTTGGGTGTGGCCGGCATGTCGACATGGCTGACACCGAACGGCTTGAGCGCATCGACCACCGCACTGATGATCGCGGCAGGCGACCCGATTGTTCCACACTCACCGCAGCCCTTCACGCCCATCGGGGTGTGAGTGCAGGTTGTCGAATGGGGTTCGATGGCAAAATTCGGCAGGTTGTCGGCCCGAGGCATGCAGTAATCCATGAACGATCCTGCCAGCAGCTGACCTGATGTCTGATCGTAGACGCCATGTTCAAACAAAGCCTGGCCAATTCCTTGGGCGATGCCGCCCTGCAGCTGACCCTCGACGATCATCGGATTGATGATGGTGCCTACGTCATCGACAGCGGAATAACGCTTGAGGGCGACGATCCCGGTCTCGGGATCTATTTCCACTTCGGCGAAATGCGCGCCGCCCGGATAGGTGAAGTTGATCGGATCATAGAACGCCTGTTCTTCCAGACCCGGCTCAAGGGTTTCGAGTGGATAGTCAAACGGCACATAAGCAGCCCCGGCAATCTCGACAAAGCTCTTTTTCTTGTCGGTGCCGGCAACGGAGAATTCGCCCTTCTCGAAGATGACGTCGTCAAGGGCCGCTTCGAACTGGTGCGCGGCGATCTTGCGCCCCTTCAGGATGACCTTGTCATTGGCCTTGGCAAGCGCCGCACCGCCGACGACCAGCGAGCGGGAGCCGTAAGTACCCATGCCGAACTGCACCCGGTCGGTATCGCCAAAGACGACGCTGATATCCTCGAACGGAACCCCGAGATGCTCCGACACGATCTGGGCAAATGTAGTCTCATGCCCCTGCCCGTGATTGTGGGTACCGATCAGCACAGTAACTGCACCGGAGGGATGAACACGCACGGTCGCACTTTCATAAAGACCGCCACGTGCACCAAGCTGGCCGGCCATGCGCGAGGGCGCCAGGCCACAGGCTTCCACATAGGTGGAGATACCGAGGCCCAGATACTTGCCACGGCTCGCGGCCTCAAGGCGGCGCTCCTCGAAGCCGGCAACATCTGCCAGCACTTCGGCCCGCTCCAGGCAGCCTCTTGGATCGCCGCTGTCATATTCGACCAGCATCGGCGTCTGGTAAGGATAGGCCTCCCGCTCGATCATGTTGCGCCGCCGGATCTCGATCTTGTCGATACCCATTTCGCGCGCCGCCATGTCGACCAGCCGCTCGACCACGAATGTCGCTTCAGGTCGCCCGGCGCCGCGATAGGCATCGACCGGCACGGTGTTGGTGAAGACGCACTTCACTTCGCAATAGATAGACGGGATGACATAGACACCCGACAAGAGGGGCGCGTAGAGGTTGGTCGGAATGTTGGGGCCGAAGGTGGAGAGATAAGCGCCCATGTTCGCCAGCGTCTTGACCCGCATGGCCAGAAACTTGCCGTCCTCATCAAGCGCCAGTTCGGCTTCGGTGACGTGGTCGCGACCATGCGCGTCGGACACAAAGCCTTCCGATCGCTGGCAGACCCATTTGACCGGGCGGCCGAGCTTGCCAGCAGCCCAGGTAACGACAGCTTCCTCGGCATAGTGGAACTGCTTCACACCGAAACCGCCGCCAACATCAGGCGCTACCACGCGCAGCTTGTGCTGCGGAATATGCAGCACCATTTCGCCCATCAGCAGACGCACGACATGGGGAAACTGGCTGGTGGTCCACAGCGTGTACTGGCCGGTTGCGAACTCGAACTCGCCGATCGCCGCACGCGGCTCGAGCGGATTTCCGATCAGCCGGTTGTTGACCAGCTCGATGCTGGCGACATGGGCAGCGTTCTGGAATGCTGCCTCGACAGCCGACCCATCGCCCAGATGCCAGTCACAGCACAAATTGTTCTCGACTTCATCGTAGACTGCAGGCGCGCCGGGCTTGAGCGCATCGACCAGGCCCACCACCGCTGGCAGGACCTCGTAGTCGACCTCGATAAGTTCGGCAGCCGCCCGTGCCTGTTCATCGGTTTCAGCAACAATGAACGCCACGGCATCACCGACATAACGCACCTTGCCCAAGGCAATCGGCGGATGTGGCGGCTCCTTCATCGGCTCGCCGTCCTTGCCGGTGATGCCCCAGCCGACCGGCAGACCGCCGACATTGTCAGCTTTCATGTCTTCGCCGGTATAGACCCCATGGACCCCGGGCTGCGCCATTGCCGCGGAGACATCGATCGACTTGATAATCGCGTGCGCGTGTTCTGAGCGAAGAAACACTCCCGTGAGCATGTTCGGCCGCTTGATGTCAGCGACATAGGTGCCCCGTCCGCGCACAAAACGGGCATCTTCCTTGCGCTTGGGCGACGATCCGATTCCGATAACTGGCAACATGGTACTTTCCTTCAGGATGTTTGGCGCATGGCGGCCGCGCCAGCGATGACGGACTTGACGATGTTCTGGTAGCCGGTGCAGCGGCAGATATTGCCTTCCAGCCATTCACGGATTTCGGCTTCCTCGGGATCCGGATTGTGCTTCACCAGATCGAGAGCCGCCATAAGCATGCCCGGCGTGCAGAAGCCGCATTGCAGACCATGATTGTCGCGGAAGGCCTGCTGCATCGGATGAAGCTCGTCGGCGAGACCAGAAAGGCTTTCGACGGTACGGACCTCGGCGCCCTCGGCGGCAACCGCCAGTACGCTGCAGCTCTTCACGGAGTCACCATTGAGGTGGATCACGCAGGCGCCGCACTGGGATGTATCGCATCCCACATGAGTTCCGGTGAGCGAAAGATCCTCGCGAATCAGATCGCTAAGTAGCGTTGACGGCTCCGCCTCGACAGTAGTGGGGCGGCCATTGAGGACAAACGAGATTTTCATGTGACTACTCCAGGATTAGGCCAGCAGATGGGCGTGATCGATCTGCCAGACAGCAAGTACGTTATCTCCGATGGACAGGGCATCTTCGAAAAACCGGCGCTCGGGCACGTAGGCGACAAATTCATCCTCGCCCCCCGCCTTCAGCATCACCTTGACGAAGTTCCCCTGGTATTCGACGCCGATGACCGATCCCTCGATTGCGGTCGACCCGTCGGGAATACCGGCACCACCCAGACGCATGAGATCGATATCATCGCGACGCACCGCGATGTCGAGCGTCTGGCCGTTCTCAAGCCGACGATTGGGCTTGAGCGGAATCCGGATGTCGCTGAACATTGTGCCTGCGAAGGACGCTTGCGCGCCGTTGACCTGTCCCACCGTACCGGAAAGAACGTTCTGGCCGCCGATGAATTCCGCGACATAGCGATCTTTCGGCTTGGCATAGACTTCCGGCGCCGGCGCTGCCTGACGGATCTGCCCCTTGTCCATGACCACCACCATGTCAGCGAGCGCAATTGCCTCAAGCTGCGTGTGGGTCACATGAATGAATGTGATCCCCAGGTCCCGTTGCATGCGGCTCAGTTCGGCGCGCATTTTAATGCGCAAATGCTCGTCGAGCGCAGACAGCGGCTCATCGAGCAACAGAACCCGCGGCTCGGTGATTGCAGCACGCGCCAGCGCCACACGCTGCTGCTGGCCGCCCGAAAGCTGCGCCGGCAGGCGGTTGGCGAACTCGCCCAACTGCACTTTCTCGATCATCGCGTCGACCTTGTCATCGCGCTGGCCCTTCGGCAAACCACGGACCTTGAGCGCAAATGCAATGTTGTCGCGAACGCTCAGATGCGGAAACAGGGCATAGGACTGGAACATCATCGCTGTGCGACGTTCGACCGGATCGAGACCAACCACATCCTCTCCACCGATCAGGATCTCGCCCACCGTCGGGTCCTCATGGCCTGCGATCATCCTGAGGATCGTGCTCTTGCCGCAGCCCGATGGCCCAAGCAGACAACAATAGGCGCCATCCGGGATTTTCAGATTGATGCCGTCCACGGCGTAGGTGCTTCCATCGTAGCTCTTGGCCACACCGGCCAGCTCGATGTCTCCTTTTCCAGTGCTCACCAGATTCTCCATTCTATTGGTCATTGTTCAGGCGGGCCGCATTGCGACGCTGCAACAGCAGGATCGAGCCAAGACTGACACCGATGATGAGGAAGGACACCACCGTGGAAACCGTGCCCAGCGCATAGAGAGCCGGCGACGTCACGTTCAGCGTCATGCTCCAGATTTCGAGCGGAAGCGTGTTCAGGGGACCTGCGGTCTGGAGCGTCCTTGCAAACTCGTCATAGGACAGGGTGAACCCAAAGAGGGCAACCGCGATCAGTCCTGGCGCTAGGATGGGGATCACAACCAGCCTGATGGTCTGTGCGGGAGAAGCCCCGAGGTCGCGGGACGCCTCCTCCCAGTCATTGTTGAGCCGTGACATCACCGCAAACATCACCAGGATTCCGAACGGCAGGGTCCAGGAAAGCTGGGCGCCAAGTGCAGAAGTGTACCAGTTGGTCTGGATCCCCAGCATGTTGAAACCAAGTCCGATGCCGATGCCGAGAACCAGCCCGGGCGCAACAAGGCTTCCGATCATGAGATAGAAGACAATGGTGTCTCCGCGGAAACGCTTGCGGAAAGCCATGCCGGCCATGAACGACACCACCACCGTTATCAGCGTCACCGAAACGGCAAGGTACATGGACCGGGTAAAGGCCCCGCTGACGTCACCGGCCCGCGTCTGCATGATCAGCTCGTTGAACCAGTAGAGCGAAACACCGCGCATCGGAAACACCAGGCCGCCCTGCACGTCCTGAAAAGACAGGATGTAGATCGAGATCATCGGGCCGTAGAGTGCGATGACATAGAGCGCGAAGAAGCCAGCCAAGACATAGAAGGTCCATGGACGATCCGAGCTCTTGCGCACCTTGCGCCTGGTCGATGGCGTTGCATTCCTGATGGATGTCGGAGCGTTCACTGGGCGATCTCCTTGCGAATATCGACCACACGAAGGATCGCGGCGACCATCAGCATGACAATGATCGTCAGAATGACCGCGCTGGCTGCAGCTGTTGGATATTGCAGAACGCTGATGTCTTCATAGAAAGCGCCAACCACCGAGGCCGTACCGCCACCCGACATGACCTTGACGACGAAGAAGTCCCCCATGACAATCGAGACGACAAAGATGGCGCCGAGCGCAATTCCGCTCTTGGACATCGGCACGATGATGTAACGCATGATGTCAAAGCGGCTCGCGCCGGCGTCGAGTGCTGCTTCCACCACCCGCTTGTCGATCCGCGCCATCGAATTGAAAATAGGCACAATCATGAAAATTGTCAGCTGATGCACATAGGCAACCACTACCGCAAAGTCCGAATACAGCAGGAACTCGAGGGGCTCATCGATGAACCCTGTACCCAGCAGCGCCTGATTGATCAGGCCCTCCTTGCCCAGAAGCGGTATCCACGAAATCATACGTATGATGTTTGAAGTCCAGAATGGCACCGTGCACACCAGAAACAGTGCCATGGCAAAGAGCTTGCTCCTGACGTGAAACACCAGGAAATAGGCCACCCAGAAACCGATCAGTGCAGTGAAGACCAAGGTCAGGATCGCGAACTTGATGGTTTCGAAATACAGATTGTAGGTCAGAGATGATCTGCCAACATCGATGTAATTGGCCAGAGTGAAGTCCATGAACATGCCGCCATATCCGTCGGTCTGCATGACGCTCGCGACGCAGACCACGAGGATAGGCACGATGAAAAATGGAACGAGAACCGCGAGTAGCGGCGAGACGTTGAGCCATCCGATCGTATTGCTGCTCAGTTTCATGACATCGAGCTCCGCGGTCCTTGCTTGAGGCTTTTGAATGCCGGACGATCTGTCCAGAGTGGGCGGGGCGTCATAGCCCCGGGCAAGGTTGCAGCCCGGGACCCTGACTTCGTGGACAACTCGGGTCAGGCGACCTTGAAGTCGTTCCAGCGCTTGTTCATGTAGGCTGCTTCATCCATCAGCGTGTTCCAGCAGGAGATGTTGGTGACACGCTCGACGAAGGAACCACCGTCGCGAACCGTGCCGGCCTTCTCCATCGGCAAACCGTAGGGATCTGTGATGGCTTCAGGAGCAGGCTTGCCCTCGTACCAGTAGGCCCATTCCGTATCGGACATGAACTTCTTGGCAGTCGACGGAACCGGGCTGTAATAGCCGTAGCGGGAAACGAACGCCCCCTGCCAGCCTTCGAGGTACCAGTTCATGTACTCGTAGGCCGCATCCAGCTTCTTGCCTTCGAGGTGGTTCATCAGGCCCATGCCGTTGCACCAGCCGCGATAGCCTTCCTTGCCATCCTTCTTGTTGACCGGCGCATAGACGCAAGGGATGTCCTTGGTGCGCACCGCCGCCACGGCGGGCGACCACATCGACTGGATGACAACTTCACCGGCTGCCATCAGCTGCACAGACTGGTCGAACGTGGTCCAGGTGGCGCGGAAATGGCCTGCACGCTTGAGTTCGATCAACTTGTCGATCGTCTTGTCGATCTCTTCCTTGGTCATGTTGCCCTTGTCGCCATACTGGACGAGGCCGGCGCTTTCCATGCAAAGGGCGGCGTCCATGATGCCGATTGCCGGCACATCGAGGATGGCTGCCTTGCCCTTGTATTTCGGATCGATCAGATCTTTCCATTCGGTGACCGGATGGTCGACGAGGTCGGGCCGATAGCCGATGGAGTCGGCGTTGTAGACCTGCGGTACGTTAGTCAGCCAATCCGCAACACCGTCATGCAGCTCGGTCGAATCCTTCTTTTCAAGATAGAGCGCCGCATACGGCGAGATCCCCTGATTTGCGATCTGGCTACCTTCGAGTTCACCCTTGGTGAATATCGGCAAGAAGTTGTCGAACTGCTTGATACGCTTGGCTTCGATGCCCTGAATGATGCCGCGCTTGGCGGCCAGCTTGGCCTGCCAGCCTTCAAGGTCGGCGATATCGACCGAATTCGGCTGGGTTATAAAGCGGTTGATCGAAGCCGACGTATCAAGGTTCTGCATCGTCACCTTGAAGCCGAGATCCTTGGCGGCCTGATCGCCGATGGCCTTGACGACCGAGTAGGACACGCCGACATGACGAAGCTCGATATCCTTGATTTCCTGCGCCCAGATAGTCGGGAATCCGGTGATGACTCCGGAACCTGCGGCCGCGCCGGCTGCTGCGGCGCCTGCCTTCAGCAGGTTGCGCCGTGAGATGTTGGAACTGCTCTTGGACTTGGTCATTGTGCAAATTTCCCTGTTTCGAAAACGAAAGGCTCGTGTTTGCTCTGCCAGGGGAATTAGACAAATATTCCCTCATTTAACAAAATCAGAAATAAAAATACCAACCATAAAGAACCCAAATGTGCTTCATTTGTCATCATGCGATGCACAATATTGCGGCATATGAGTACAATTCCTGCGAAATATGACTGGCCACGATCCAGAGGAACAGCGGCACTGCCTGAATCCCACTCAAAAGGGTCGTGGAATATTTTTCTAATTTTTGGAGAGGTTGCCGCTGACGACGATAGTCAACTGATTACGGATCTCTGCGCCAGTGAACCTGGATCGCTTTGCTGGCAATAGGACTGCACCGCTGCTCACATCTCAGCCGACAATAGTTGAATCCGGATCCAGTACTGTTTTCTGTTGCATCGGCTTGATCAGTTCCTCGCCCTGCCCGAGTGGCAGATAATGCGCGAGATAATCATGCAGTGCGTTCGCAGCGGCTGATTTGGTGCCAGGCGCCTTGTAGAGCAGCAGGTCGACCTTCGGCAGCTCGGGATAATCCGGCCCGCGCACGATTTCACGCATTCCCGGCACCAATGCGCTCCGCCCCAGCACCGTGACAGCCATTCCCGAGAACACCGCCGCCTGCAACCCGCTCACGCTTTCGCTCACACATGCAATGCGCCATGGATGCTGCACTGCTTCCAGGCATTCGATGGCATGATCGCGGTAGATATTACCCGGCGGGAGCAAGGCCAGCGGGACGGGATTCTCCGTATGCGCAGTGGAATTATCCCCGGTCATCCATATCAGTTGCTCCTGTCGGACAAGTTTGCCACCAGAAAAATCATTCATCCGGGTGACCAGCGCCAGATCGATTTCACCGCGATGGACCAGTCGCACAAGCGGCGTGGACAGCGAGCATTGCAGCTGCACCTGAACCCGCGGAAAGGCTTGCCTGAACAGTGCCAGGATCGAGGGCAGCATGAAAGCTGCATAGAGATCGGGGGTGCCGAGCACAACTTGCCCCTCGACATCTGGCGATTGCAACCGTGACAACATTTCATCATGCAGGCGCAGAATGGAATTGGCATAGGACAGCACCAGCGCACCGTCAGGCGTCAGGATCATCTTGCGGCCTTCGCTCCGGAACAGGTTGAACCCGCAGATAGTCTCCAGGCGTTGTAGCTGCAGCGTGATTGCCGGTTGCGTCCGCCCCAGCCTGCGCGCGCTTTCGGTCACGTTTCCTGTTTCCGAAACGCTTTGAAGTGTTCGCAGAATCCTGATGTCCAGGCTGAGCGTGTTCATCGGTATGAATTCCCTGTTCGCAAAACTCCGGCAGACAAGAACGCCTTGCAATAGCCGTGCCATATCAACCGCCCGGGTTCATTCGGAGGCGATGACGGGCAGCGCAGCCGCACGGCGCAGCAAAAGTCAGACTTCTATGTGCGCTCTGGTCAGCTCAGATTTCAGAGGTTCTCTTTGAGCAGAATTTCAATGCGGATCTTTTCCTGCGAGGCGAGCGGAATACGCTGATCATTGCGCGCCTTTAAGATCCGGATTGCGCTTCTGACCAGATGCCCGGAATTCTGCGCAATCACGGCGTCTATTTCACCCTTCCGAAGAGCTGCTTCCGTAAAGGGAGTGCGCTCGTGAACAATTTTCACCAGCGGCCGTGTTGCGAACCGGGATATCTCACCAATCGGGCCCCGGGCTTCAGCGCTCATGACATAGAGACACGAAATATCCGGATGATTGGCAAAGACATTCTCGAAAATGCGCGCTGTTCGCAATGTGTCGCCGCGCGTTTCGACCGACGGCAGGGTTTGAAGCGCGGGATACTCCCGATTGATGACCTCATCAAACCCCAGTCTGCGTTCAATGCTGTCATGCGCCTGCATGGTCTCCGAGACCACCAGTATCTTGCCCTTTTGGCCGGCTGAAAAACGGCCGATCAACTGAGCGGCGGTGGCGCCTGCAGCATGATTGTTGATTCCAACGAAGTCATTGCTGCCGGCCTTTGGCTGTCCGGCAATGAACTGCACAACCTCGACGCCGCGCTCGAGGAGACGATTGATCGCATCGCGAACCTGAGGCGTTTCGGGCGCCATGATTGCGATGCCTTGCGTCGTCTCCGCATCAAGCGCTCCGAGATAGGCTGCGAGCTTGTAGGGATCCTCGACCGGCAGACGGATTGCCGCGACATCAGCCATTTCATCAGCAAAGGCCTTCCTCGCCTCCTCAATATGGCCGACCAGGACATCGAGAAACTGGTCACCGTGATCGGGCAGGAGGAAGCGGAATTGGTAGCTCTTCTTGCGCGCCAGATTGACGGCAGCCAGGTTGCGAACAAAGCCAATTCTTTCAATCGCTTCGTTGACCTTGATCACTGTCCGCGGCTTCACACCGGAGCGGCCATTGAGGACGCGATCAATCGTTGCGAGGCTGACGCCGGCTTCTACCGCCAAGTCTTTTGCTGTTGGTCTCATCTGCCTCAGAAATTCCATTCCATCGAAATCGCTGCAAAACAGCTTGGGCTGATTAGTTCAACAAAATGAGCAGGAAATCAACTTTTGAGGTGCGCACCTCAAAAACATGTTGCAATGAGGTGCGCACCTCATTACGCTTCGAGACAGGAGAGGCCCTGCCATATTGGCGGGAACATTTAAAAAGGGAGGAATACTGTCATGAAAAACAGGGTGATGAATTCTGCTGCCACAATCGGTCTGCTTTTCGGAGCAAGCCTTGCGGGAGCGACACTGACTGCGACATCGGCGCAATCTGCCGATCTGACCCTTTGCTGGGCGGCCTGGGATCCGGCCAACGCGCTTGTCGAGATGAGCAAGGATTTCGAAGCCCAGTCCGGCCACAATATGAGCTTTGAATTTGTGCCGTGGCCCAACTTTGCCGACCGCATGCTCAATGAATTGAACTCCGGCGGCAAGCTTTGCGATCTTCTGATTGGCGACAGCCAGTGGATCGGCGGCGCAGCCGAGAATGGCCAATATGTAAAGTTGAATGACTTCTTCGCGCAAGAAGGCATCAAGATGGAAGACTTCCTGCCCGCAACCGTGACCGGTTATGCGGAATGGCCGAAGAACACACCCAATTATTACGCCCTGCCCGCCTATGCCGACGTTGTCGGCTGGACCTACCGCAAGGACTGGTTCTCGCGTCCGGAACTGCAGGCCGAATTCAAGGAAAAATACGGCCGCGAACTCGACGCGCCGAAGACCCTTGCTGAACTCAAGGACATTGGCGAATTCTTCCAGGGCCGCGAAATCGACGGCAAGACAATCTATGGTTCAGCAATCTACACCGAGCGTGGCTCCGAAGGCATCACCATGGGCGTCACCAACGCGCTCTACAATTACGGTTTCAAATACGACAACCCGGACAAGCCCTACGATCTGGAAGGCTTTGTGAATTCTGCAGGCGCCATCGAAGGCCTTGAATATTACAAGGCGCTTTATGATTGCTGCACGCCTCCCGGCGCTTCCGACGCCTACATGTCGCAGAACATCGACGCCTACAAATCCGGACAGGTCGCCATGCAGATGAACTTCGCGTTCATCTGGCCAGGTGTGGAAGCTGATCCGAATGTGGGTGGTGGCAAGTCAGGCTATTTTGCCAATCCGGCAGGTCCTGCAGGCCAGTTCGCCCAGCTTGGTGGCCAGGGTATTTCCGTTGTCGCCAATTCCGACAACAAGGACGCGGCACTCGAATACATCAAGTGGTTTGCACAGAAGGATGTCCAGCAGAAATGGTGGGACGTCGGTGGCGCATCGGCAATGCGTTCGGTCGTTGAAGACCCGGGCTTTGCCAGCAGCCAGCCCTACGCCCAGACATTCCTCGACTCCATGGCCATCGTGAAGGATTTCTGGGCCGAGCCTTCCTACGCATCGCTTCTTCTGCCGATGCAGGAGCGCATCCACAACTACGTCGTTGCCGGAAATGGCACCGCCAAGGAAGCGCTTGATGGCCTCGTCAAGGACTGGGATGAAGTCTTCATGGACGAAGGCAAGAAGTAAGCCTTAACCCCGTGTACTCCTCCCACAGGGTGGCAAGGCCGGAACCATAATGTTCCGGCCTTGCAATTTGGGAACCAGGTAAAAGCAATGGCAGAAACTGTAATAGACCGTGCAGCCCGGGCTACGCCGCCCGTTATAGTGCAAAAGGTTAAAGGGCTCTCCGACCGAGCGATTGCCTGGATCTTTGTGGCTCCAACGATTTTCATTCTGTTGGCGATCAATATTTTCCCGCTGATATGGACCATCTATCTGAGCTTCACAAATTTTCGGGTGAACCGGCCAAACAATGCCGTCGAATGGGTGGGACTGCAGAACTACCAGCGCATTCTGGGCGACGCGGATGTCTGGATGACGATGCAGGCAACTGCGCATTTCCTGATCTGGACCATCGTCTGCCAGGTCCTGATCGGCTTTACCCTCGCCTACCTCATCAACAAAAAATTCAAAGGCAACGATCTCTGGACCACAATCATCGTGTTCCCGATGATGCTGTCTCCCGCAGTGGTCGGCAATTTCTGGACCTTTCTGTACCAGCCGCAAATCGGCCTTTTCAATTACATCGTAGGCTTTGTCACCGGCGCTGACCCTTCCAGTTTTTCCATGATCGGCGAAGTGTCCCTCGCCCCGTGGGCCATCGTCATTGTCGACACCTGGATGTGGACGCCCTTTGTCATGCTGATCTGTCTCGCAGGTCTGAGATCCATTCCTGACAGCATCTATGAAGCGGCTGAATGCGATCGGGCCAGCAAATGGCGGCAGTTCTGGACCATCACAATTCCGATGATCCTTCCGTTCCTGATGCTGGCTGTGCTTTTCCGCGGCATCGAAAACTTCAAGATGTTCGATCTGGTCGTGCAATTGACCGGCGGTGGGCCCGGCAACACCACCACTCTGACCTCGATTGATCTCAAGCGCGAAGCCTTTGAGAAATGGCGGACCGGCTATTCGTCGGCTTACGCCGTCATTCTCTTCGTCACGGTGTTTGGCTTGGCATCGATCTATGTGAAGGCGCTGAACAAGGTGAAACAGAGATGAGCTTTTCCGTCACCGAACCGTCCGCACGGCAAAAATGGTTCGCCGGCATTATGGTCATTGGTTACGCCCTGATCACCATGCTGCCGCTGCTCTGGATCGTCGCCACCGGCTTCAAATCATCGACCGATTCAATCGCCTATCCGCCCAAGATCCTGTTTGAACCGACGGTCGAGGGCTATGTGAATGTATTCACGACCCAGACCAGGCTCAGCGGTGAGCTGGCCGAAGAACCACGTGAAAACCTGCCCTGGTACGAGCAACTGGTGCGAGCAAAGGGCAACACGATTGTCGGCCAGTCACGCTACTCCGAACGGTTCTTCAACTCGGTCATCATTGGATTTGGCTCCACTTTCTTTGCAATCGTTCTGGGAACCGCTGCAGCCTACGCCTTCTCGCGCTTCAAGGTTCCGCTGAAAGACGATCTGCTGTTCTTCATTCTGTCGACCAGGATGATGCCGCCGATTGCGGTCGCCATTCCGATTTTCCTGATGTTCAGGAATCTCGGGCTCAATGACACCCATGCCGGCATGATCCTGCTCTATACGGCGATCAATCTGTCGCTATCGGTCTGGCTGATCAACGGGTTCATCGACGAGATCCCGATTGAATATGAAGAGGCAGCCCTGATTGATGGCTACACCAGGTTTCAGGCGTTTTACAAAGTCGTTCTACCGCAGGCCGCAACCGGTATCGCCTCGACAGCCATCTTCTGCCTGATCTTCTCGTGGAATGAGTATGCGCTTGCAGTGCTGCTGACTTCGGGCACCGCACAAACAGCGCCGCCATTCATCCCGACGATCATCGGCGTGGGTGGCCAGGACTGGCCGGCAGTTGCTGCTGGTGCGACGATCTTCCTGGTTCCGGTCATGGTGTTCACAATCCTCCTGCGCAAACATCTGCTGCGTGGCATCACCTTCGGCGCGGTGCGCAAATGACAAATTTCATCAATGGTCTGCTCCACTTCAAACGCGGTTCCTGGGAAATGCTGGCGTCGGTCTTGATTGCGCTGGGTGTGTTCATGCTGATGCAGCCCTTCGTGCTGTCGCTGTTCACCTATTCCTTCATCATCACACTGGTTGGCACGGTGATGTTCATCATCGTCAGCCATTTTCCGGAGTAACTCATGGCGCAGATAATGATCAAGAATGTGCGCAAGGATTTCGGAACCTTCACTGCGGTCAAATCCTCGACCTTCACCGTCGAGGACGGCGAATTTTTCATGCTTCTCGGCCCCTCAGGCTGCGGCAAGACCACGACGTTGCGGATGATGGCCGGGCTCGAACTGCCCACCAGCGGTGAAATCTACATTGACGGCGAAGAGGTCGGCATGAAACCCGCCAGCCAGCGTGACATCGCTTTCGTGTTCCAGATGTTTGCGCTCTATCCGCACATGAATGTTGGCAAGAACATTTCCTATCCGCTGCTGAGCCAGGGAATGCCGCGAGCCCAGGTCAAGAAGAAGGTTGCGGAAGTGGCCGAGATCCTCGGCATCACTGACATTCTAAACCGTCCCGTCGGCGGGCTGTCCGGTGGCGACCGCCAGCGGGTGGCGCTGGGCCGGGCGATTGTGCGCGATCCCAAGGCCTTTTTCATGGATGAACCGCTGGGTGCGCTCGATGCCGAATTCCGCGAGCACATGTCGGAAGAACTCCGCGCGTTGCATGATCGCATGGGTGCGACGACGGTTTACGTGACCCATGATCAACTCGAAGCCATGCAGATGGGCGACAAGATTGTTGTGATGAACCACGGCGTGGTTGAGCAGTTCGGCCGGCCGCAGGAAATCTATGATTGGCCATCAACGATGTTTGTCGCCAGCTTTCTGGGTTCGCCCGCCATGAACTTTCTGAAGTTCGACGGCCAACTGGACAGCCACCAGAACAGCATTCACATGAATGGCACCGACTTCCAGATTCCTTCATCTCTAGAAGGTGCCAAAGGCCAACTCGCTCTCGGTGTGCGGCCCGAACATGTGCGGTTCTCAGATACAAGTGCCTACAGAGGCGAAGTGCTTGCAACCGAGTATCTTGGCACGACGCAGATTGTCACCATTGCCACGCCGAACGGCACCATAAAATCCCGCGTCAGCGCCGCTCAGCCAATGCAGGTCGGTGAAACAGCCGGGCTGGAATTTGACGCTCGCACCATATCGATCTTCAATGTCGAGACCGGCCAAGCTCTGGTGTCGCAGGCCAATCAGGAGGTCTTGCACCATGGCTGAAGTCATCCTGAAGAACGTCACGAAGCGCTTCGGTACGGACATCGCGCTCGACAATGTCAGCTTGACCATTCCGGATGGGTCTTTTGTCGTGCTGCTTGGCCCCACGGGTGCAGGCAAGACCACCACGCTACGGATGATATCGGGTCTCGACAATCCGGATTCCGGCGAAGTGCTGATCGATGGCCGGTCGATGATGGGGCTCACTCCGGCGCAGCGCAACGTCGCCATGGTCTTCCAGCAATATTCGCTCTATCCGCATCTGACCGTGCGCGAGAATCTCGAATTCCCGCTCAAGTCTCCACTGCTCAAGACCCCTGCTGATGAGATAGCCCGCAAGATCAAGGAAGTGGCCGAAGTCCTGCAGATTTCCCACAAGCTCGACAACAAGGCGACAGCCCTGTCAGGCGGCGAGATGCAGCGCGTGTCAATCGGCCGTGCACTGGTCAGAACCCCCAGCATCTACCTGATGGATGAGCCGTTGAGTTCGCTCGACGCCAAGCTGCGCGCAGATCTGCGCATCGAGTTGAAGCGCATCCAGTCAAAGTCTGGCGCGACATTGTTGTATGTGACACATGACCAGATCGAAGCGATGACGATGGCAACCCATGTCGGTGTTCTCGACAAGGGCAAGCTGGTCCAGTTCGGCAGCCCGCGCGAGATCTACGAGAACCCGGTCAGCATCTATGCCGCAAGCCGTCTCGGTCAGCCCAGAGTGAACATTCTGCCCGCATCGCTGTTTGACGGTGCACCGGGAAAGGCCGACAAGATCGGCCTCAGGCCTGAACAGATTGTGCAGGGTGCAGGCGAGGACAGCATCGTCACGCGCGTGGAACGTCTGGGTGACCAGACGCGATTGCACCTCACTTTCAAGAAGCACGATCTGATAACGGTCACGGATGCGCACACAGACTTGAGCGAAGGTGACACGGTGAAAATCAGGCCTGAGAACCCGTTCTATTTCGATACGCACGGTGACCGAATTGCCTAGGCCGCCACTGCACAATCTGAAACGGAAATCTGCTCCACAGCTTGCCGCAAAACACTCCCGGAGGACCACTCAATGACCCAGTTTATGAACCAGAAGGAAAGCATCGTCACTGATGCCGTTGACGGGATTATCGCGACATCCGGCGGCAAGCTGGCGCGTCTGGATGGCTATCCGCACATTCGGGTTGTTGTGCGCAATGATTGGGACAAGTCGAAAGTGGCGCTTGTGTCAGGCGGCGGTTCGGGCCACGAACCGGCCCATGCGGGATTTGTCGGCGCTGGCATGTTGACCGCAGCTGTCTGTGGCGATGTGTTCGCCTCGCCTTCCGTTGATGCAGTGCTGGCGGGTATCTTGGCAGTCACCGGACCAGCGGGATGTCTGCTCATCGTCAAGAATTACACCGGCGACCGCTTGAACTTCGGACTGGCCGCCGAGCGCGCCAAGGCCTTTGGTCTCAACGTTAGTATGGTTGTGGTCGATGATGACGTGGCCTTACCCGACCTGCCCCAGGCACGCGGCGTGGCGGGCACACTGTTTGTGCACAAGATCGCAGGCGCATTGGCTGAGCGCGGCGCCAACCTTGACGAGATCACTGCCCGCGTCGAGAAGGTGATCTCAGGCACCAAGACCATCGGCATGTCGCTTGATACCTGCACGGTTCCAGGCTCGCCCAAGGAAGCCCGCATCCCCAAGGGCATGGCGGAACTGGGCCTCGGCATCCATGGCGAAGCCGGTGTCGAACAAATCCAATATACCGACGCCAGACAGGCGATGGGCGCAGTCGTTGCCAAGCTTGCCACGCATATGCCTGATGGCAATCATGTGGCACTGCTCAACAATCTCGGCGGCACATCGGTTCTCGAAATGGCGGTGCTCGCCAATGAACTGGCAAAATCCGAGATTGCCGGGAAACTGAAATGGATCGTGGGCCCGGCTGCAATGGTCACGTCTCTGGATATGCGCGGCTTCTCTGTATCCGTTTATCCGGCGAGCGCTGAAGATCTGGAAGCCCTGTTACAACAGACCCCGCTGTCGGCATGGCCGGGCATATCAGATATTGCACCGGTGACGGTTCTCAACCTACCGGACGGTCTGGCGCCGATCAAACCCCTTCCTTCCGAGCACGCGGAAACACGCGCATTTCTGACCAAGTGCTGCGAGATCCTGATTGAATGCGAACGCGATCTCAATGTGCTGGATGCCAAATCAGGCGATGGCGATACGGGCTCAACCCTTGCAGGTGCTGCCCGCGCCCTGATCGGCTCAATGGATACCCTTCCACTGGCTGATCACACCCAACTCTATCGTGCCCTTGGCCAGGAACTCAGCCAGACCATGGGTGGGTCTTCGGGCGTGCTTCTTGCAATCTTCTTCGCAGCCGCAGGCGACGCCGCCTCCAGCGGTCTTTCAATGACAGGTGCGTTGAAGGCGGGCCTGACCCGAATGCAGGAAATCGGTGGCGCCAATCTGGGCGACCGAACCATGGTCGATGCTCTCAGCCCGGCGCTGGACGCGCTGGATGAAAGCATCGCCAAGGCTGCGCAAGCAGCCCGCGCCGGCGCAGATCATACGGCAACCCTGGTCAAGGCAAATGCAGGCCGGGCAGCCTATATCAACGCTCAGCAGCTTGAAGGCCATCGAGATCCGGGGGCCGAAGCTGTTGCCCGCTTGTTTGAGCATCTGCGTTAGACCTGCCCTTTCGGCTAAAGACTACGTTGAACGACAAAGACCGCCGAAGGTTTTCCGGCGGTCTTTTTCATTGGAAGTAGCTTCGCAGAGTTGGCTTTCGGCTTAGCTGGCCCTGCGCATTTTCTCCGCCACAGCGCTCAGGCCGCTTGTTGCCGCTCCAGATACCTTGAACCTCCCGATCAGGCCGATCAGCTCTTCAGTATCCGCGGCCAGCACTTCGGCCGATGCGGTTGTTTCCTCTGCCATGGCAGCATTCTGCTGGGTGGCTGCGTCGAGCTGGTTCAGCGAAGACGAGATCGAACGCAGCGTTGTGTCCTGTTCGGCCGCCGAATGGGCGATCTTGCCAACAATGTCGTTGGCATCCTTGATCTGATCGGAAATGCGCTTCAGCGCTTCGCCCGCCTGACCGACCAATTGAACGCCGTTTTCAACTTGGCCTGATGACTTGGAAATCTGTTCCTTGATTTCCTTCGCAGCAGCGGCAGAGCGTTGCGCAAGTTCACGCACTTCCTGCGCGACAACCGCAAAGCCCTTGCCGCTTTCGCCGGCCCGTGCCGCTTCGACTCCGGCGTTGAGAGCCAGGAGATTGGTCTGGAAAGCGATCTCGTCAATCACGCCGATGATCTTCGTGATCTCGGCTGACGACTGCTCGATGCCGCTCATGGCGCTGATCGCCTGAGCTACCACACCGTCCGAAAGCGAAGCCTCGTTGGAGACAGAGGTCACGCGCGCCGCCGCGTCTCGGGCACCATCGGCAGTATGGCGCACGGCAACGGTCAATTCGTCCAAAGCTGCCGATGTTTCCTCCAGGCTTGCAGCCTGGCGCTCGGTGCGCTGAGAAAGCTCGTTGGAAGCACGCCGGATTTCGTCCTTCGAACTGCCAATGTCGATACCCTTGGTGTTCACCTTGGACATGGCAACTTCGAGCTGTCCGAGTGCCTCGTTGAAATTGTCACGCAGCGTCTGGTATTTTGGACCAAGATCATCACAGCGGACCGTCAGATTCCCTTCTGCGAGGTGCTCGAGCGCCAGGCCAATCGTCGAAACGACGTGATCCTGCTGCTCGGCTTCAGAGCGCTGCAGATCTGCATTGGTCTGCCGCTCTGTATCGATTTGGCGCTGTTGCTGTTCCTGGCGCGAAGCCATGGCGTGGCGTTCGCGCACCTTTTCTTGCAGCGCTTCGGTTGCTTTGGCCATCATGCCGACTTCATTGCTCATGTCGGTGTGCGGAATGGCAATCGACACATCATCGTCTGCAACAGCTTCCAGCGCTGTATGGATTGCCGATAGGGGCTTGGTGATGCCGCGAATGACGAAGAAGGCGGCAGTAAGACCAAGCAACAACACCAGCGCCCCGATACCGGCGGCTTTCAGGATCATGTCTCGGATTTGCGCCTGCAAGTCATCCAGGTAAACGCCGGTTGCAAGGACAAGGCCCCAGGGCTCAAATCCCTTTGCATAGGAGCTTTTGAAGAACATGCCTTCGGGTTCGCCCGGCTTTGACGTACTGTAATATTCCACAAAGCCGCCGCCTGCCTTGCCGGCAGCAACAATTTCATCTCGGAACATGTTTCCGGCCGCATCTGGTTTACCCTTGCCCGGGACGCCAACCTTGTCCGCCACGGGGTGTATCCGCATGACGACGTCATAATCGTAGGCAAAGATATATCCATCGGGAGTGTATTTGATGCTTGCAATATCGCGGTACGCCCCTGTTTCCGCTTCTTCGTGCGTCAGTTCTCCTGACGTCTCGCGATCATAGTAGGCTTGCATGATCGAGACAGCTGCCTCGACCTGGGCGCGCAACATGCCGTTTCGTTCAGCATAGATGGCTGTCGTCGCCATCTGAATCTGGTAGTAGACCAAGCCAGCCACAGCGGCGAGCAGTCCAACGACGAGAAACGTCAATTGGCGAGAGATTTTTACATTTTTCATCATCAGAGCCTTGTGAACCCGGGGCTTAATCGAACAGAAAAAACGTTTGATCATCCGAGGTATTGTTGCGTAACTGTTCGGGTGCCCGGCCACGTCTAGGCCCGGCATGTTCTCCGCCTTCGCTTACGCTAGTTGTTGAATTTAAAAGAAGTATTAAGGCTGTGATCAGATTTCTTATATAAATCAGTCATCAAGCGAGAAAATCAGCAAAGTGAATTGGGTTGTATTGACGGGAACCGAATACCGAGGATTGAAAAACTCCTGACTGCTGGTTCCCGCATACATTTGATCCGCTTCAATTCGAGATAATCCAACCAACAGCAGTCATAACTGGCAACTTTATGCTGTAGGTTTTATCCTGATATTAGACGCCGCCCCTCTGGTTGGCAGACTCCATGGTTTCACGAACCGCGCTCCGAATTTGGACCGTCCGACTGTAATATTTTTGGAAGACGATACTCAGGCCTTAAGAGTTAAGTCGAAGCTCCATCTCCATTTATCCTACGTCTGTCGCTGTAAGTTACTCCGGTCCATCCCAGCATGAATTCAAGGCATGCTTGTCAGGCCCAGATTGCACCGAGGCGCCACCTTCTTGTGCGGTGCTTCTGGTCAGGATGACTGGCCAGTTTCAAGCCAGCGCCCAAGGGTGCGACATTAAGGAAATGGGCACTTCATTGCTTTGAGCAGGAAAACATCTATCTGAAATTGTGACAAGCTGCTTTAGATCAGGCCGCTACAAACCGCGAAAGGATATTCAATGGAGATCCAGATCGGAGACACCCCCGCCGGCTCCACCGAAAACGGAACTGTCCGCAAAGCCATGACCCCGACCTTGGTCGGGGATATCGAGGCCAAGTCAGCGCATCCGCAAGTTTGCGTCGAAGTCCGGACCTGTTTGCGGACAAAATCCATTTGAGCGACAACTAGAAAACTGCCCTATCGGCGCATGTGCCAGGGGCAGCATCCGTCCCGACCCGAGGTCAGCCATAATGTTCAGCGACATCTCTGCAATCGATCTGGCCAGGTTCCAGTTCGCGTTTACAATCTCCGCACATATCATCTTTCCGGCGTTTTCGATCGGCCTTGCGAGCTATCTCGCAGTGCTGAACGGTCTTTGGCTTTGGCACCGCGATGAGGCCTACCTGCGACTGTTTGATTACTGGAAGACGATCTTCGCGGTGGTATTCGGCATGGGCGTCGTCTCGGGCATCGTTATGTCCTACCAGTTCGGCACCAACTGGTCGGTGTTTTCCGACAAGACCGGGCCTATCCTCGGGCCGTTGATGGGCTATGAGGTGTTGTCTGCTTTCTTCCTCGAGGCCGGCTTTCTTGGCATCATGCTTTTCGGGAGAGACCGGGTTGGTAACAGACTGCACATGGCGGCCACCGCAATCGTCGCAGTCGGCACGTTGTTTTCGGCCTTCTGGATCCTGAGCGTGAACAGCTGGATGCAGACGCCGCAGGGTTATTCGATCAACGAGGTCGGACAGTTCGTGCCGGAGGATTGGTGGGCTATCGTCTTCAACCCATCCTTCCCCTACCGTCTGGTTCACATGGTGCTGGCAGCCTATCTGACCACCGCATTCGTGGTGGGCGGCGTCGGCGCGTGGCATCTGCTCCGCACGCCGGAAAGCCGTGGCGCAGCCATCATGTTCTCCATGGCCATGTGGATGGCGTTGATCGTGACACCGATCCAGATCGTGGCGGGCGATTTTCATGGCATCAACACGCTCGAACACCAGCCGGCCAAGATCGCCGCTATGGAGGGTCATTTTGAAAGTTTCCCCGAGGGCCGCGCACCACTGATACTGTTTGGCCTGCCGGACGATGAAGCGGGCGAGACCCGTTACAAAGTTGAGATACCGCTGCTCGGCTCGCTGATCCTGACCCATAGTCTGGACACGCCGATCCAGGGGCTCGATGCCTTCCCGGAAGATGAGCGCCCGAAATCGGCGATGATCTTCTGGACCTTCCGCATCATGGTAGCGGTCGGCTTTGCCATGCTGGCGATCGGATTGTGGTCGGGCTGGGCACGCTGGAAAGGGCAGCTTTATGAAGCCCCCTGGCTGCACCGTGCCGCTGTGGTAATGGGACCGTCTGGGTTCCTCGCAGTGCTCTGCGGCTGGATCACCACCGAGGTCGGCCGCCAGCCCTTTACGGTCTATGGCTTGCTGCGCACCAGCGACAGTGCAGCACCTTTGCAGGCAGATGCTGTCGGCGCTTCGCTGATCGCCTTCATCATAGTCTATTTCTTCGTCTTCGGATCGGGCAGCTTCTACGTGATGCGGCTCATGAGCAAGCGACCAAGGGATCGGATCGACATCGACAAGATAGGGGTCACGCGCACTGCGGGCATCACACCCGCTGCCTCGAAACCGACCAAACCTCATATTACGGCAGGGGAGTAAATCATGGAAATCGATCTTCCCTTCATCTGGGCCGGGCTCATAGCCTTCGCCGTGCTCGCCTATGTGCTCCTCGACGGATTTGATCTGGGTATCGGCATCCTGTTCCCGTTCCTTAAAAACCGCGAGGAGCGGCATTTGGCGATGAACACCATTGCGCCGGTCTGGGATGGCAACGAGACTTGGCTGGTTCTGGGCGGGGGCGGCCTGTTCGCTGTCTTTCCACTCGCCTACGCCATCGTTATGCCGGCGCTCTATCCGCTGATAATTGCCATGTTGCTGGGCCTGATTTTTCGCGGCGTGGCGTTCGAGTTCATCCATCGCACCACGCGGATGAAGAGCTTCTGGGAATTCGGTTTCTGGGGCGGTTCGCTGATTGCCACGATTGCACAGGGCATGGCGCTTGGTGCGCTGGTGCAGGGTATCGCAGTTGACGGCCGGGCCTATGGCGGCGGAAACTGGGACTGGTTCACACCGTTTTCCGTGCTGACGGCGCTTGCCTTGGTGACGGGCTACGCCCTGCTGGGCGCCACCTGGCTGATGCTCAAGACCGAAGGCGAGACCGCGGTTCGTGCGAGACGTCTTGCAATGCCGCTCGGCGCAGGATTGGTTGCGTTGATCGGCGCTGTCAGCCTTGCTACCCCGTTCCTGATGCCTGAATATCTCGATCGCTGGTTCGGCTGGCCCTCCGGAGCCTGGTCGGCCATAGTGCCTATCCTGCTGGCGCTTGCCGTCTGGCAATTGTGGACGGGCCTGAAGAACCACGATGATATGCGCCCGTTTCTGGCAACCGTGGCGATCTTCGTTCTGTCCTATGCAGGCCTCGGGGTGAGCTTCTATCCCAACCTCGTGCCACCTGCGCTGACGATCGCTGAAGCCGCCGCTCCGGACAGTTCGCTCATGTTCCTGCTCGTCGGCGCCGTCGTTCTGATCCCGATGATCCTGGGCTACACGGCCTATTCCTACTGGGTGTTCCGCGGCAAAGTCCGCCCGGGCGACGGATACCACTGATGCGGCGCTGGCTTTGGTTTGCAGGCATATACCTCGCCGGAATTGCGGTGATCGGAACAATCGCCTTTCTGATCCGATCGGTGCTGATCTGAGGCGGAAGCCCGGAACGGCATGTGACGCAGTGTGGAGAAAAAGGGTCCGGCCCCACGAGCCCATGTCGATCCTCAGTTCAGTGTCGACCCCGTCATGGCGGGGCCACCGGCACCCTTTTCCGCGGGAAGTGACGCATAATAGGCCGCCAATGCTTCGATGTCCGGGTCATCGAGCTTGTGGCTGACGATCGACATCGGATTGTAGGGGAGCGAATTGCCCCTGCCTTGGTCGCGGAACAGCCGCAACTGATTGGCAAGATAGGCCGCATTCTGACCTGCAATATGCGGCATGGCATTGTCTCGCCCGGGAATAAGGCCGTGACAGCCTTGGCAAGCTTGTACCGAAACCGGAACAGGCTCTCCGGCGGAGGTTGCCTCTGCCGCGCCTTTGCGGGCAATTCCGTTGAGCGCGATATCCTTGCCGCGCGCCAACACCCGCGGATCAACCTTGACGCTGGCGTCAGCGCCGAGAGAGGGCATTGCGGCAACATCCCCGAACTCGGCAGCAAGTTGCTTGATATCGGCTTCCGACAGATTGGCAGCGACCGGCCACATTATGCCGCTCTGGCGCTCACCCGAGGCAAATGCCTGCAGTGTGGCGGCAATATATTCAGGCGTCTGAAGCGTCAAATTGGGAAATGCGCCGCCGTCCCGCCCTGCACCGTCAACACCGTGGCAGGAACTGCAGACCGCAGAGGCAGCCCCGGGTGCATGGACCTGAACAAAGCCGGTCGCAGGCCGGTCGGCAGCGTGCGGCGAAGCCAGCAGCGATTGCGGATCACCGGGAAGGTAGGGCCGCGGTGCCTTGCCTGGCGCGCCTGCATCACTGCCATTTGGTGTGGTGGCTTCAGCGATGTCGACACTGGAACCAGCACCGGTGAAGCTCGCATTCGCGTGCGCAAGCATTTCGTATCGTGCCCGGTCCATGCCAGGCAGTGCCTTGAGAAAAGCAACCACCGCCCAAACCTCATCGGGGCGGTTGTGGACCGGCCACGCCGGCATGGCCGAGTAGCGCGCACCGCCTGATACAATGCGGAAAAGTTCACCGTCGGAATAACGTGTTGCGGCCTCAAGCAGCATCGGCGGCTCCGGTCGCATGGATAGGGCGACGGGGTTCTGTCCCATCCCGGGCGCCCCGTGGCACGTCGCGCAGACATTGGCATAGTGTGCAGCCCCGGCCATGATCAACGCGGGATCGTCCAGCGAAACCGATTCCGGCACCGCCTCTGCATGTGCCGCAACAGATCGCTGAAAAGTAAAGTGAAGAAAATTCGCCCATCCCTCCGGATGTGGAGAGACTGCGCTCAGATCCAGCACACCCGAACTGGCGACCGTGAAGGCCGCCAATGCGCCTACTGCGCAGAAGGTCAGCCCTGCCCCGATCCAGTGCAGGGGGCGCTTTGGCAGGAAACTCCTGACCGCGCTGAGGATACCCGCGCTGGAAGACCGCGGGGCACTTCCGGGTGCTTGCTCTGACATGTCTTACTTCTCCCTCGAAAACTGTATTTCACGGCTGCCCGCAGGCCTTGGCTGGAGATTTGAAGCCAGCGCCGAATTCCTGCGCTTAACGTTCACGCCGTCATTATGGTTGCGTCCGGACCCTGCCGCTTTCATAATTTCGACATCAGCATTTACACTGATCGTTACATTCTCTTCGCTCATACCTTGCGGGCGGGCATGGAGTGCTCTTCTCTTGATGGGCGGCAATGTTCCAAATTCAGCAATGAAGTTAGAATGATTGCATTACGTCAGCTTTTCCCGGGATTTAATTATTTGTAAGCGCCAGGCATCAACGTCCGAGAGATGCGGCTTAACAGGTCGTCAGAACCCTCTACCGCTGGTGTTTGCGCCCGCGTTTCAGCAATCATACAAATTTTTAAGCTGACTGGTGTGACGCCGAATTGCTAACATCTGGCAAGTTCCGCCAGTGCCGGTGGGCAAAGGAAAAGACAGCGCCAATGAAAATCGTGATTGCCGAAGACGATGCCAGCACCCGCGACTACCTGCGCAAGGGACTCGTGGAAAATGGATATTCGGTGGAATGTTTCGGCGACGGGCGCGATGTACTGGCGCACTGCCTCTACAATGACTGCGACCTGATCGTGCTCGACAGGATGATGCCTGGCATGGATGGACTGTCAGTGGCCAAGAGCCTGCGCGCATCGGGCAAGGACACGCCGGTTATCTTTCTCACCGCCATGGCTGACATTGACCAACGTGTCGAAGGCCTGACGGCAGGCGCGGACGACTATCTCGTCAAGCCGTTCCATTTCTCGGAGTTTCAGGCCAGGGTAAAAGCCCTGACCCGAAGGCCATCCGGGGCCATCATGACAACCGTTCTCACTGTCGGGGATCTTGAACTGGACCTGCTGGCCCGCTCGGCAAAACGCGACGGCCACACAATCGACCTTCAGGCAAAGGAATTCGCATTGCTGGAAGTGCTGATGCGCAATGCCGGCCGCGTGGTCACCAAGACAATGCTTCTTGAACAGGTCTGGGATTTCAATTTCGATCCGCGCACGACAGTGGTCGAAACCCATGTCAGCCGGCTGCGCGCCAAGGTGGACAAGCCGTTCGACACTCCGCTGATTCACACGAGCCGGAACAGCGGATATGTGATGCATGTTTAGCGGCGATGTCACCTCGGGGATAACGTTTCGCTACAACTTCATTTTTGCCGCGATTGCTTCCATCGTGATCGTGCTTTTGACGGCCTTCGTCTACCAGATCGTCCAGAGTGCGATGCTTGATGAATTGCAAAGCCAGATCAGCGAGGAAGTGACGCTGATGGAGCGCATTTACCAGGACGAAGGCCCTGATGCGCTTGCAAAAATTGGTCTCCTCAGCGATCCGCGCAATTTCGCATCGACAAATTTGTTTGGTCTTTTTGATGAAAAAGGCGTCAGGCTGGCGGGCAACCTGAAGGCTCCACCGGAAGTCCCAGGATGGATGCGCAAGGATTTTGAAGGCCTGTATCCGGAACCGAATGGAACCTATCTGATCACCAGCAAGGTGATAAAAGGTGGGAAAACAGTGGCCGTCGGCCGCAGTCTGACGCCGATAACCAACGTGCTCAGAGTCCTGCTCCTCACCGTGTTGACCACAGCCGCCGCGGCTGCGGTCATTCGAATGTTGGTCAGTTACAGCATCAGTCGGCAAACATTCGCAAAACTCGAAGCCATGACGGGCACCCTCGAAAAAGTTGCCGGTGGCGATCTCGACGCGCGCGTAGTTGTGGGCAGAGGTTCAGAACAACTCGACAAGGCGGCGCGGTTGATCAATGGGCATTTGGACCACTTGAAGCATGTCGTCGAAAGCAACAAGAATACAATTAATGCGATTGCCCACGACCTTCGCTCACCGCTCAATCGCGTTTCCATATTGCTTGATGATGCACTGGCGGCAGGGGATGCCTCCTTCACCGCTGCCAAACTCCTTGACGCCCAGGCCGAAATCGAAAACCTGACCGAGATTTTCGACACAACCCTGCGGATTTCCAGATTGAGAGCAAGCGCCGGCCAGGAAGGCTTTTCGATGATTTCGCTCAGCGAGCTTGTCATCGAAATGGGTGAGATCTTTGCCCCGGTCGCGGAAGATCACGGTGATACTCTCATCGTTGAAACGCATCCGGGTCCTCCACTGAAGGTGTTCGCCGACACACGAATGGTCAGGCAAATGCTGGTCAACCTGATCGAGAACGCCACCAATCATTGCCCTAAAGGCGTAACGATAACCTTGCGGGTAAAGGCCACTGACAGCGGCGGCGTTGTTGAAGTCTGCGACACCGGCCCCGGCATTCCTGTTGGCCAGCGGCTAGCGGTACTGGAGCCTTTCGAGCGGCTGGACCGCAGCAGGTCCACGCCCGGCACGGGCCTCGGACTGGCGCTCGTCGCAGCAATCGCTGGGCGCCACGACGCAACCATCGAGCTTGACGACAACGAGCCCGGCCTTGTGGTTCGCGTTATATTCCCCCTTGCGGATACAGAAGCCAAACTTTCAAATTTGTAAGACTGGCGAAAAGTCTGCTCAAAATTCAGAGCGCAGTATCTCTTCAACAAGTCCACACCGGGCTTGCAAATGTGGAGAAAGAAAATGAACACCAAATCGAAAATCCTCACCGCCACAATGGCCGCTCTGCTGGCCACCACGCCAATCATCGGGGCGAACTACGCCCATGCAGCAGACGCAGCGAAGGCCACGACCGAACAGACTGCGGCACAGGAAACCAAGGCTGTTGATGCGCAGCTGAACGCAACTGAACACAAGGCCATCATCAAAACGATGGACGAGGCGTACAGCGCCTTGCGCGAAATCCACGGCGCCCGCCTGGCGATTTTCAACGGCTCTCCGGATGCAGCCGCCAATCTGGTCAAGACAGCGCAAGCCGATCTTCAGACCGCGAATGAGAAGATGAAGGACTTCCAGGTCGACAAGATCACCCCGACGCTGACCAACGACGCCTATGTGCCGTTCGACACATCCATGGCGCTGACCGAAGGATTCAAGCCGACACCCGAAAAGCAGGCGAGCCTGAAGACGGCCAATGAACACCTGGCCAAGGGCGAATCAAAGAAGGCTGTCGATGAGCTGAAGCTTGCCAATATCGATGTGACCATTTCCGGCGCGTTCATCCCGGCGAAGGCCAGCCTCTCGCATGTGACCGACGCCGGCAATCTGATCACCAAGAAGCAGTACTATGAGGCGAACCTTGCCTTGAAGGCCGTTGAAGACTCGATCGTCACGCAGTCGTTCAATATTGACGAAGTCCCGGTTCAGGGCGCCACCGGATAAGGCCCCAAACGGCTTGCCCGGAAACAACACGGAGCCCGCAACAGGGCTCCGTTTTCAGTTCAACCTGAGTGTCTGATCCGCATCTAGCAGTGACCTGAACATTGGTGAGTCTTGCGCTTGCCGCGCAGCAAAACACCGATCTTACAAATATGTAAATCTCGCGAAAACGTAAAGACAAAGGCGCTTGTTATACCTGCCCTCGGATCGTTGAAGCGGTCTTGTCGAATACATCAGGGACCCGAACATGACCGTACAATATGGATTGATCGCCCAACCACTCATCGCCCTGATCGCAGGACTGCTGATTTTGCTGGTTCCCAGAACCCTCAATTACACCGTGGCGGGATTTCTGATCCTGACCGGTTTGATCGGTCTGTTCCCGCATCTTTTTGCATAAGCGAACAACGCCAGACGGCTCCGATGGAGAGAGCATCGCCCCCGGTGATGCTGCGCGTCGCAACGAGCAATCTGGAAAAGCTGGCGGACGGTAACCCGTGTCCACGGCGAACACTCACACTCACAGGAGAACGAAAATGTCAGAACTTATCGTCGTCGGTTATGACGACCAGAAATCGGCCGAAGCCGCCCGCACCGCGCTCTACGGCATGTCGAAAGAATACCTTGTCGAACTCTCGGATGCGGTTGTTGCCGTGGCCGACAAGGACGGCAAGATCAGCCTCAATCAAATGGTCAACATGTGGACCTTGGGCGCAAGCGGCGGCGCTTTCTGGGGCCTGCTGATGGGACTTCTCTTTTTGCATCCGCTGCTTGGGGTGGCCGTCGGCGCAGCCGCAGGCGGACTGTCAGGCGCTTTGACCGACTACGGCATCAATGATGATTTCATGAAGGACGTATCGTCACTCCTGAACCCGGGTCAGGCCGCCCTTTTCATGATGGCACGAAACACCGCCACAGACCGCGTTATCGCCAAGCTGGGCGAGCATGGCGGTCGCTTACTGCGCACAAATCTCGACACGGATGCTGAAAACCACGCCCGAGCGGTCTTTGACCAGACCCATGCCGACCTGACTGCAGGAAGCACAACCGACCAAGCCGCCTGAGCACCGCCTCCCGCTTTGGCGAACACATATTGGGAACTCGAACCATGTCCGACGCTTACAAAGATCCAGCGCCATATGAGCGTCGCCAGGTCGTGGCGCATTTTCACGATGCCATCGCGTTCGAACGCGCGGTGGCACTGCTCGAAGAAAACGGAATTCCCCGTGACGCCATCAATATGGTCGCGACCCATGACACTGTCATAGCGAAACTTGCCCATCGATATGAAGCCAGGACCTCTCCAGACAATGCAGCTGCATTCCCGCAAGCCATATATCTCGACCGGCATGAAGTCGAGGGAGACGAAAAACTCGCTATCGGTGCGCCGATCTATATTGGCGGCGCCGGTGCAGGGCTTGCTGTTGTTGCCACAGGCGGCACGCTGGCTCTCGCCATTGCGGCGGGCGCTGCTGCGGCAGCCGCTGGCGCGGGAATTGGCGTGATCCTGAGCAAATACATCGAACGACATCGCGCGGAGTTCCTGGCGAAGCATTTGGCATTGGGGGATCTGCTGGTGACGGTGGATGTGCAGAGGGACGCGGACGAGGCAAAGGCCCTCGATTTGATGGTCCTGGCCGGGGGCGGAAATGTCCATTCCCAATCTTTCACCGGCTACTGGGACAACGACGAAGAGGCTCTGGGCAATTTCGACCTCAACGCCTACCGGGAATGGGGTTAGTCATGTCACTGAAATCACTGGAAAATGAAAGTTCAGTCCTTGTGTTGCAAGGTGGTGGCGCACTTGGTGCATATCAGGCGGGTGCCTATGAAGCGCTGAGCGAAGCCGGATATGAGCCTGTCTGGATTGCGGGTATTTCGATCGGTGCGATCAATGGCGCGATCATCGCTGGCAACCTGAAGCAAAACCGGGTTTCGAAGTTGCGGCAATTCTGGGAAATGACATCCTCGTCATTGCTGGCACGGACTCCGTTTGCCGAGGACAGCACACGCAGTCTGATGAACGAAGCAGCCGCAGACTGGGGGATGGCTTTTGGTATTGACGGCTTTTTCAAGCCGCGCCTTCCCTATCTGCTGTTTGGGGCGAGTTCCCGGCCGGAGGATGTCAGTTTCTACGATACATCCCCGCTGCGAGATACGCTCAATGGGCTTGTGGATTTCAGCTACCTGAATTCAAGCGACGCACCGAGACTGAGCGTGGGTGCGGTGGATGTGCAATCGGGCAATTTTGCCTATTTTGACACCCGCAACGAAAAGCTTACGGCCGATCACGTCATGGCCTCCGGAGCGCTTCCGCCAGGATTTCCGCCGGTTCCAATCAATGGCCGCTACTACTGGGATGGTGGTCTGGTCTCGAACACACCGCTCGATTACGTCATGGAATACTCGGATCCAGGCGGCGATCTCTGCATTTTCCAGGTGGATGTGTTCAGAGCCCGTGGCGAACTTCCAAAGTCGATTGCTGAAATCAATGCGCGCGAGAAGGACATTCGTTTTTCAAGCCGGACCCGTTTCAACTCAGACCATGTTCGTGCACTTCACGAGCTGAGGTTCGAAGCACGGCAATTGCTGCAAAGCTTGCCCGAAGAGCTCTCGGGCACTGAGCACGCCCGGCGGCTGGCCAGAATCAGCCGGGAAGCGGCCATTACAATCGCCCATATCATTCGAAGGGATACCCGCTACGAAACCGGTTCCAAGGATTACGAGTTCTCACGCCAGTCGGTTGAGGAACACTGGGACCTGGGTCGCAAGAGCGTGCGGCAGGGAATTCGTTCCAGTAGCTGGACCACCCGCAGCCGTCCGGAAGGCGGTTTTCAGGTCTTTGACCTCACTGAATAGGACACCAGTCCAATGAAAATTCTCGACGTCAAAAACACGGCGTTTGCGATGCCGCTCACCAGTCCTTCCTATCCGAAGGGACCGTACCGGTTTGTCAATCGTGAATACATGATCATCACTTACCGGACTGATCGTGATGCACTTCGCGCAGTCGTCCCCGAACCGTTGGAGATTGGGGAAGCCATCGTGAAGTACGAGTTCATCCGGATGCCGGATTCAACCGGGTTTGGTGATTATACGGAGTCCGGACAGGTCATCCCGGTCACGTTCAAGGGCAGGAAGGGTGGCTATGTCCACTCGATGTATCTCAATGATGACGCGCCAATCGCTGGCGGCCGGGAGATTTGGGGCTTCCCCAAAAAGCTGGCAGCCCCGTGCCTCCGGGTAGAGCAGGACACCCTCGTGGGCACCCTGGATTATGGCTCATTGCGCATCGCAAATGGCACAATGGGCTACAAGCATAACCCGCTCGACCTCGAAACCGTAAGGACTGCGATGGAAGAGCCAAGCTACCTGTTGAAGATCATTCCGCATGTCGATTGCACACCGCGCATCTGCGAACTGGTGAGCTACAGTCTGGAAGACATTACCATAAAGGGCGCCTGGACTGGACCCGCGGGACTTGAACTGTTCGATCATGCGCTTGCACCAGTCGCCGAACTGCCCGTTCTGGAAATTGTTTCCGCGACCCACATTCTTGCCGACCTGACCCTGGGGCTGGGTGAAGTCGTGCACGACTATCTGAGAATGGACCAAACATGAGCCGGCACACATTCTCCACCCGCATCGTCCACGCCGGCTTGGCAATCACCATCATCGCCAATCTCGCTCTGAGCCTGGTGATGCAAGGCCCGCACCGCGACAGGCCAGGAGACTGGCTTTTCGCCACTCATCAATATGTCGGGCTTGCTGCCTTGATCTTCGCCTTCGCGTTCTGGAGTGTCATGATGGTCAGAAACCACGGCACTGACCGCGGCGCGCTGTTTCCATGGCTTGTCTCTGATCGCCGCAGTGCTCTCTTGAATGATCTGAGAGCACACATTTCCGCGCTCAGAAAACTGCGCCTGCCCGGATACCACGATCACAATCCCCTGGCGTCGGCAGTGCACGGTCTTGGCCTTCTGCTGATGACGGCCATGGCGGTCACCGGTTCGGTCTACTTCGCCGCATCATGGTTTGGCGCCCAGACAGCGACCGCAGTCGGTTGGGACCTCGAGATCCACAGCCTGCTGGCAAATCTCGTCTGGGCCTATCTGATCGGCCACGCCGGCCTGGCGCTTATTCATCACTATTCACAAAACCTGAGCCTGACCGAAATGTGGTCTCTGGCTCCTAACAAACCGATAGAAAGCAAATGACATGAACCTCACCGACAAAGTCTGCATCATCACCGGTTCGGCACGCGGCATCGGCCGGGCAATCGCAGAGCGCTACATTGCCGATGGAGCCTGGGTGGTGATCGCAGATCTCGCACTCAAAGATGCCCAGGCAACAGCGGATGAACTGACCGCCATGGGCCCGGGCAAGGCCATGGGCCTGGCAATGAACGTCACCGATGAAGCGGCGGTCGACGCCGGCGTTCAAAAGGTGGTCGACACCTGGGGCAGGATTGATGTGCTGGTTTCCAATGCAGGCATCCAGATTGTTCACAAGCTCGAGGACTTTCCTTTCGCCGAGTGGAAGAAACTGCTTTCGATCCATCTCGACGGCGCATTCTTGACCACCAAGGCCTGCCTGCCGCACATGTACAAGGCCGGCAGCGGCTCGGTGATCTTCATGGGGTCGGTCCATTCAAAGGAAGCTTCCCCGCTGAAATCAGCCTATGTCACTGCCAAGCACGGCCTTCTTGGCCTTGCCCGCGTGATATCCAAGGAAGGCGCAGCGCATGGTGTGCGTGCAAACGTCATCTGCCCGGGGTTTGTGAAGACGCCGCTTGTTGAAAAGCAGATTCCCGAACAGGCGAAAGAACTCGGCATCTCCGAAGAAGAGGTCGTCAACAAGGTGATGCTGGGTCAGACCGTCGACCAGGAATTCACCACCGTGGAGGACGTTGCCGAAGTCGCATGGATTTTTGCTGCGTTCCCGACAAATGCACTGACCGGTCAGTCGTTGGTGGTCAGCCATGGCTGGTTCATGGAATAACATTTGAACATGGAGGATGCGCCCACGCTGCGGCGTCTCGGCAAGCAGTGGTTTGACCGCACCGTTCAGCAGGCAGAAAAGCCACCGCTCGATATCGAGCGGTGGCTTTCATTGTAAGCGACGTCTCAATCGACCAGCAACTGGCGGGTATCTTCGCTGCTGACAGAGGTCACAGATCCACCGAGTGAATTGGCGATCTCCAAACGCAACGCGTCGTTTTCAGCGGGAGCCAAAGGCGAAGCCTCAGCGAGAGCGAAGCCAAAACCCAACGGACCGGCGGTCTCTGCTGTCACAGAGATCAGCAGCAAGGGCGTCTCTTTTCCATCCCCGGATACCGAAGCCCCCGACGTCCATACCCGAAGTATTTGCCGTGATGCCGCCACCTCAGTCCCAACGCGGGTAAAGACAGCGATTGGCGGATGGCCACGGTTGGTCAACGGCAAGACGGACATTTCATCAAGCGGTCGATGACTTGGCAGGATTGAATCGACCAGGCGGGCAAGTTGCCCTGCATGTCTGGCGGCCCAGCCGGATTGGGTCAGGCTACCAACCAACTGAGGCATACCGAGAGTGGTCTGGACAAGGATAGGCTCGCCATAATCGCCATCGAGCAACACCCGCCGAGGCGGAAAACCGGTCCAGCCTTCGGCAAGCCATTGCTGGCGACTGATGACCGTTTGATCCGCTCTGATGGCGTAATTGGATGCTGCCGTCGTATAGTTCAAATAGAGGTGCAGCGGGTAAACCAGCATCAACGAGATAAGTGCGACGATGGCGGCACGGTTGGATGCAGGGGCAAAAGAACGGTTGTGGAGTAGCCAGGCCAGACCAAACACCAATGAGCCTCCGAACATTAGGCCTGCTCCGACATCGCTCGGCCAGTGCGCTGCCAAGTAGAGACGGGAGAATGCAATCAGCCCGATCGCGACAGCTGCCAATATGTAGATGACCCTCTGGGCGCGTGCTGGAAGGTCTCGAGCCACCACAAGAACGCACATGCCTATGATCGTAGCCGACAGGGTCGCATGGCCACTGGGGAAACTGTAGCTGTCCGCGCCATTGTAGAGCTTGATTGGTCGCGCACGGTGAATGAACGTCTTGACCAGAGGGACAAACAACGCGGCGCTGACAAATGCCGTCGCAAGCGCCCCGGCCAGCCGCCACCTCCTGTGCCACAGGAATACAGCCAACACGGCCGCCGCCATGGGGCCCAGCACCACGCCGTCGCCCAGCATCGTCACACCGACCATGAGCCTGTCAAAAGGCTCCGTGCGCAACGACTGCAGATAGCCGCTGATGGATTCATCCGCTCGAACAAAAGCGGGGTCGGCGAAATACTCGATCGCAATCAAACTGAAACCGGAGAGACCCAGAAGCGCCAAGGCAAAGAATGCAAACGGAACGGCGATGTTTTCCTCGTTGAGGAGCAGTCGCCGTAAGAACTGCGCGCCCGGCACCGACCGTCGCGACAAGGCGTCCCCGAGTTTGACGCGCCAGCGTTCTGCATGAGGCAGAAGCCAACCGAAGGCGAACTTGGCTGTGTAAGTGGCCACCACTGCGAAAATCAGCAACAGAATGAAAAGCTCGAGCAATCGCGGGTTGCCGGAACTTGCCACATCAATGCCTCTGCCGATTCCGATCCCCGGCAGAAGATGGGAAGCGGTCCAGGCAATGGCCGACACCACGTTGATGATGGTGAAGCGTATGGGGTTCATGCCGACAATCCCGGCAATGCCCGGAACAACGGACTTTACCCCCGGGATGAAGCGGCCAATAAACACGCTTTTGCCGCCGTGTCTGGCGAAGTAGGCTTCGCCACGGTCGAGCATCCCGGTGTACCGGCTGAAGGGCCAGATCTGCCTGATCTGCTCCTTGTAGGTGTGCCCGATCCAGTAGGAGATCGCGTCACCGGCGATTGCGCCCAGTGCGGTAGCGGTGAAGATCGGCACGAACCCGAGCTTGCCCATACCGACCAATGTACCCGCGCCAACAAGGACGACGGTAGAGGGCACAAACAGCCCAAGCACGAAGATTGCTTCGCCCATTGCCATCAGGAAAACGATCGCAAGCGCACCGTTGGGATGGTTGCCGATGTAATCGACAATCGGCTGCAGATAGTGACCCAATTTCAGACTCCAGAAGGCAAGCGGGTGCGACCGCAATGCGCCAATTCAACCAGCGAAACAAGACCACGGTGGCATCAGCGCAAGCCTGTAGCAGCGCCGCCACCTGCAGCCAATGGAAACCGGACAACAACGCGCAGCCCCGGTTCGTTGTCTTCAAGCGACAGGCTTGCGCCATGCAGGTCCGAGATTGCCTTGACCAGGCTGAGGCCCAATCCCGACCCCGGAGTGGTTCGGCTTTTCTCCAGCCGGTAAAGACGGCGCAACACCTTGTCCCGTTCGTATAGGGGAATGCCAGACCCATTGTCGGAAACCATCAGAACCACTGCATCGTCTTGCAGGGCGATTGCGCAAACGATGCGTGCACCAGAGGGGCAATGTCGCAAGGCATTTTCGAGCAGGTTGGCGATGAGCTGGGTCAGCAATTCCTTGTCCCCAACGATCGGCGGGATCATGGCTGGCAAGTTCACGTTCAGGCCCATGCCAGCATCCTCAAATGAGGTCTGGTAGAAATCGGTGATACCGGTCACCACATCGATAATATTGGTGCTCGCGAACCGGGCCTTGCGCGCCCCTGTCTCAATTTGCGCGATACGAAGCAAAGCGTCGAACGTGGCGATGATGCGATCAGTTTCCGCGGTGGCCTCTTCCAGTTCGGGAGCAACAGAAATCCCCCGCGCATGGTTTTCAGCGGCCTGTTCCACTGTGATGCGGAGCCGCGCCAGCGGTGATTTCAAATCGTGCGAAATGTCATTGCTGATCTGGCGCATACCCTCGACCGAGGCGCCAAGGCGTGAGATCGCCGAGTTCATCATGTCAGTCAGAGTGTCGATATCGTCGCCGCGGGTGCTGGTCGCGATGCGTGTCGAAAAATCCCCGTCTGAAACCCGCTCCAGACCGTCCTGGATCCGCGCAATGCGCCGATCCATACTTCGGGCGAGAAACATTCCGCCTGCCAGCGATATGGCCAGAAGCACGACAGCCGCCCATGCGGCGCCCAGCAGCATGATCTCTTCGAGTTCGCTGATATCCTCGGCGCTGGTGGCAATGGTCAGGTAATATTCGCCTATTTCCCCCTGTTTCACGAAATAGGTATAGTCGGCTTCAATCCCCAAAGCACTTGCCGCGGCTTGACCTTCGAGCGTCCTGCCGGGAACCGTGGTGATATTGCCCGCAAGCTTTTTGCCAGCGAAATCCTGCAACAGGAAAACGCTGTCCTTGTTGCGCGAGACGCGGGAATGGCCCTCGATTGTGAGCCTCAGATTCTCGATATCACCGCCGCCATAGGCCGAGACGAGAAAATCGAACTGCTCGCCCAGCACGCGTTGATGGCGCTTTACCAGTTCCTCGCGGATAACCGAATATGCGGTGGTCCCGGCAATGATGCTGGCAATCAGAAACAGGGCGCAAAACGTCATCGCCAAGCGAAACCCGCTTGAACGGACAAGACTAACGTGGCGCATCTAGGGAATATCCGGTGCTGCGCACGGTATGCAGCAAGGCCACGTCGAAGGGCTTGTCGATCTTGCTCCTGAGGCGACTGATATGGGTTTCGACAACGCTGGTCTGAGGATCGAAATGGTAGTCCCATACGCGCTCAAGCAGCATTGTGCGGGTGAGAACCCGGCCTTCAGCGCGCATCAGAACTTCGAGCAATATGAACTCTTTCGGTTGCAAGTCGATCTGCTGCCCTGCGCGCGTAACCCGGTGGCGAATGAGGTCAAGCTCCAGATCATGAACCTTGAGTACCGTCTGCTCGGTTTGAAAGGCAGGCCGCCGGGCCAGGGCAGCAACCCTGGCAGCCAGCTCGGAGAAGGCAAATGGCTTGACCAGGTAGTCATCGCCACCCGCCTCCAGGCCTTCGACGCGATCATCCACCCCGCCGATCGAGGTAAGAAATATCAGCGGCGTCTTGTTTCCTGCGGCGCGAATTGCCTTGACCATCGACAACCCGTCAAGGCCTGGCAGCATACGGTCGACGATGAGGACATCGTAGGTTTCGCGTGTTGCCTGAAAGAGACCATCCTGGCCATTATCCAGCACATCGCACAGATGCCCAGCTTCGCTAAATCCGCGGGAGACGTAGTCCGCCAGTTTCGCGTCGTCTTCAATCAGCAGCAGTCGCATTTCGGGTTCCCCAAGGCTCGATAGGTCTATCCGGTTCGCACCAGAGTGCGACAACGAATGCAGTCTGGATTTTGTTGGTTCGCGTTCAATTATATGAGCATTCGACAGGCTTGTCCGGCAAAGCTGCGAACGCAGCTACTCAGTGTTCGAGGTGATTTTCACCCGTTCGTCACCACCGTGGCTGAACTGCATGTAGATAACCACCGCGGCGATACCAGCCAGAAACAGCAGACTTGTGACGATGGTACCAAAACCCAGCCCCCCATCAGCGACGGGCTGCGAGAACAGGTCGCCAAAGGATGCGCCCATCGGGCGGGTCAGGATATAGGCGAGCCAGAAGCAGAGGATGCCGTTAAGCTTGAAGACATAAAAGCCGACCGCGATTGCTCCAATGACTGCACAATAGGCGAGCCCGGCCTGCAAGTAGCCAAGCCCAAGACCTTCGGCCAGAAGGTCGCCTGCGGCTGTGCCGAGCGCGAAGGTGAAAAGGATGGCGAGCCAATAGAAACCCTCACGCCGCGCGGTATAGATCGAATGGATCGAAAGCGTCCGTTCGATCCCATACCAGACCGCGAATGTCGCGGCGAGCGCGATGCTGAAGCCAATCGTGCAGGCTTCAAGGCTGTATCCGAGGTTGTCGACAAGGTTGTCCGTAATGAGTGTTCCGACAACGCTGATCAGGACGACGGCGAGCCAATAGACCCAAGGGACATATTTGCGCTGTGAAAATTGCAGCAATAGCGCCGCAATCAGAAAGCCTGACATGATGACCGAGGTGGCAGAAAGCCCCAACCCAAGGTTCAGGTTGAGGAAGTCCGCGGCTGTCTCCCCGACGGTGACAGCCAGCAGTTTGACCAGCCAGAAATCGACTGTCACCTGTGGAACACGATTGAAGGCGGATGTTTCGGAGGCAAGCAGTTGGCCCGACTCCATCTGTGTATGTGACATTGCAACTCTCCTGGCACCCACCGATCCACAAGGCGGACCGAGGATTTCTCTGTGAACGAATCGGCGGCTGAGAGGCAGCGCCCCTTGCCGTCGCCAGACCGTTTCTATGGACAGTTCATTGGGGGATAATGTCCGGCAGCTTACGGATTTGTAAGACTACTCCGCAGCCTTGCTCGAAAGGCTGCAAGCTGCCGGCAAAACGTCCGGGTGGGCGTCGCCCAAATATCGGGCTCGTTTCAGGAGAAGGCGGCCCCCTTTCACGCCTATTTTCGGTGGTTTACCAAAAATGACGGCAAGAACGCCAGTTTCCAACCGCTTTCGCACCGCGGCTTTCGGTAGATTTAGCCGAAAGTGTTGAAGCCAATATTGAGGTGATACTGCAAAGAGTATTGGTAGCTGATGCGGTCACGCATCTGCAGCGCTTCAACCACCGAATTGTGCTGTTCAACGGTGCTGGTTCGAAAATCCTGCCGAGATTTTCCTTTCTCCATGATGCGGATGATAACCGGTTTCATGATCCGGTAGATCTCGATCAGCGCTGCATTGTCGAGAATGCTGACCAATCCGACATGGAAGTTGAAATCAGCCTCCGAGGCCGCAGCGATTGTTTCGGCACTCCCCATTGCACTGTTGGCTGCATTCAACGTTTCCAGGTGGTCGTCAGTGACCTTGTCGAACATCGCATCGACGGAATTGACCTCTATCAAAGTTCGAAAACCTTGGATGTCGGCAAAGGTCTTGCGTGAGACCTCGATCGTATTGAACGAGAACAGATCAAGCGCACGCGCCATACGATTGTCGATGATCGTCGCCCCGACCTTGGGCCGGACATCCACCACACCATAGGCCTTGAGCATGCGCATCGCTTCACGCACCGTGTTGCGGCTGGTGGAAAAACGCTCACAAAGCTCGCGTTCCGTAGGCAAGGCATCGCCCACCCGAAGCACTTCGCTGTCGATCATCGCCCTGATTTCAAGCACCAGTCGCTCCACTGCCGAGCGCGCTTGAGGCGAGGTTTTCAAGGGGGCTTCAATGGCCAATTCGGCGTCTCCAACTGAGGAACGAGCGTCAAGGCTCATTCAGTTTTGTAGGACCAGATTCAGCATATCACCGCCAGCATGGCAAGAAGCGTCTGAAAAATAAGCGCTAAAGAGTCACTTACACATCCTGTGGTATGACAATTTACGCGAAAAATGATGAAAAGTAATGTTGCATTGTTGATCACAGACGCGATCCATGCACATCATCTGCCAGCGAACCGGGCAGGTGGAGGACCTCCCGGTCTGTTGTTACGCATTAACCAATGGGAGAGAGAGATGAGTTTTATCAACAAGCTTGCCGGACTGGCCGCTGTAACCGTTTCGGTTCTGGCGCTAACCGGCGCCACGCTGGCCGCGGACTACAACTGGACGTTCCAGACTTCGGAAACAGCCGGTGAGCCCGGCTTTATCAACAAGCAGAAATGGGCAGAAAACGTCGGTGTACTTTCAGGCGGGCGGATCAGTATCGAAATCCTGCCAATCGGCTCCGTCGTGCCCCACACCGATACGCTTGAAGCAGTAGGCTCCGGCATTCTTCAGGGCCACATGACCGATCCAAGCTACTTTGCAGGCAAGGATCCCGCATTCGCCATGATGGGCAACCTTGTCGGCGCCTGGAGCGATCCGTTCGAACTGCTCGGTTTCATGCAGTCCGGCGGCGGAAACGAGCTGTATTCGGAACTCGTCGAGCCTTACGGCGTCCACTTTATCGGCCCAGCAGCAACAGAGCCAGAAGCCTTCGTTTCGAGCGTGCCGATCCGCACCGTCGATGACCTCAAGGGCGTCAAGATGCGTGCCCCTGAAGGCATGGTGTTTGAAATCTTCTCCAAGGCCGGCGCCTCTCCGGTGGCCCTTCCAGGCTCGGAAATTTTCTCCGCGCTCGACAAGGGTGTGGTTGAAGCCGCGGACAACACGGTGTTTGCCACCAACCAGGCACTGGGCATGAACGATATTGCCCACTTCCCACTCTATCCAGGCTTTCACTCGCTGCCATTGATCGACATCTCGATCAACAAGGACATCTGGGATGGCCTGCCCGAAGACCTGAAGGCAGTACTGAATGCATCTGTCGACAAGTTCAGCTTTGATCACATCTACTCTGTGCGCCTCCTCGATGCCAAGGCCGTCAACACGGCGAAGGCAAATCCGGAGATTGAGATCATCAACTGGTCGGGAGACGAACGCGCGAAGTTCCGTCGCATCGCACAGGACGAGTGGAAAATCTGGGCTGCCAAGTCCGACATGACCCAGCGTTACTACGATGCGGTGACGTCTTATCTGCAGGGCCGCAACCTGCTCTAGACCAGAATACTCCGCGCCCGGCGATAGGTCGTCAGGGCGCGGGGTTCCGTATGCCGGGAGGGGCAAATGGCCGACAAACTAGAACTGCTAGATCATACAGAAGGCGACGATTTGGAGATCCGCAGCGAATTGGACCGGGTCGTTGCAGGTTCCACCAAGTTCTTTGCCTGGGCCATTTTCCTGGCTTTCCTGGTCACCGTTTTCGAGGTGATATCGCGCTATGTTTTCGATGCGCCAACGTTCTGGGCCCACGAAAGCACCACCTTTCTGATTGCCGGAATATTCCTGGTTGGCGGACCCATAGCCCTTGCTCGCGACAAACATATTCGCGTGCGCATGTTCTATGACGCTGTGTCACCGAGCGGTCGTCGCTGGTTCGACATCGTCAACTCACTCATCGCCTTGGTGTTCTTTGCAGGCCTTGCCTATGCGGCCTGGATCATGTCGTGGAAAGCCACCCACACACCCACGGGTGAAATCCATCTGGAGGGCACCGGAACATCGTGGAACCCGCCAACGCCGGCCCTGCTCAAGATCATGGTGCTGATCTGCGTTGTCGTCATGTTCGCCCAGACTGTCATGCACCTCATCGCCGCTGTCCGCCGCGATGTATCGGCGCCTGCTCGCTCCACCGGAGATAAATAACCATGGGCCTGAGTGCGCTTGGCATCGAATACGGCTCCTACGTTCTGGTGGCCGCCATCTTCCTGTTGCTGCTGACCGGGCAGCCATTGGCTTGGGTCACCGGGCTGGTGGCGCTGATCTTCACTTTCGGCTGGTTCGGCGGCAACGCCCTGCCTCTGGTCACGGCCCGCATATTCGGGTTCATCACTGAATATTCGCTGGTCGCCATTCCAATGTTCATCCTGATGGCGGCCCTGCTCGACAGGTCCGGGATCGCCAAGGACCTGTTCAACGGCATGCGCGTTCTAGCCGGGCGATTGCCTGGTGGCGTTGCCGTACAGACGCTGATCGTCGCCATTCTTATGGCTGCGATGTCGGGCGTCATCGGCGGCGAGATTGTGCTGTTGGGCATTCTGGCGCTGCCGCAGATGCTGCGCCTTGGCTATGACAGGAACCTGTCGATTGGCGTGGTCTGCGCCGGCGGGTCGCTCGGCACCATGATGCCGCCGTCAATCGTGCTGATTATCTATGGCCTGGTGGCAAGCGTTTCGATTGCCGATCTTTTCGTTGCCGCCATCACGCCTGCCCTCTTGCTGCTGGCGTTCTACGTCGCTTACGTCCTCATCATCTGCCTGCGCAATCCTCAGCTTGGCCCGCCAATGTCAAAGGAGGAGGTCGCAAAGGAATCGCTCGGCAGCGCCATTCGCTCAACAATAGCGCCGCTGTTCATAGTAGTGGCCGTGCTCGGCTCGATCTATGGCGGCGTCGCCTCGATCACCGAGGCCGCCGCACTTGGCGTGTCGGCGGTGTTGCTGGTTGCGTTGCTGCGCCGTGAACTTACCGTCAAGATGCTGCAGGACAGTCTGGTCCACACGCTCGAAACCTGCGGAATGATCATCTGGATCGGTATTGCTGCCGCCGTGCTGGTGGGCGTCTACAACCTCATGGGTGGCAATCGCTTTGTTGCCAACGCGATCCTCAGTCTCGACGCGGCCCCGGTGGTGATCATCATGGTGATGATGCTCATTCTGCTCGTGCTGGGAATGTTCCTCGACTGGATCGGCATTGCGCTGCTGACCCTGCCGATCTTCGTGCCCATCGTCATCCAGCTGGGCTACGATCCGATCTGGTTCGGCATCCTGTTTGCGGTTAACATGCAGGTGTCCTATCTGACGCCGCCATTCGGCCCTGCCGCCTTCTACCTAAAGAGTGTGGCCCCTAAGGAGATCACACTGAAGCACATCTATACCGCGCTGCTGCCTTTCATCGCGTTGCAACTCGTGGTGCTGGCAATCATCCTGTTCTACCCGCCCATCGCCACCTGGGCGGTGAACTGAGAACCATCCGGTAGAAAGAGAAAACCGCGAGACAAGATCGCATGGCGAGCGCTGCGGAAAACAGAGCCGTTCCTCAGCGCCGGCCGAGAATCATGTCAGCAGCCTTTTCCGCTATCATGATCACTGGAGAGGCGGTGTTGCCGGAAACAATTTTCGGCATTACCGAGGCATCGACAATGCGCAAATTCTCGATACCGTGAACCCGCAACTGGGCGTCAACCACGGCTCGATCATCAGACCCCATCTTGCATGTACCGACCGGGTGAAAGATTGTGGTGGCGATGTTGCCGGCTTCGCGCAGCAGGTCCGCATCGGTTTCATGCGCCTTGCCGGGAAGGATCTCCGTTGGCGCATAGGGCTCAAGCAGCCTCGCGGTCATGATCTGACGCGCCTGGCGGATAGATTTGACGGCAATCATCTTGTCGGATTCGGCACTCAGATAATTCAGCCTGATATCCGGCTGCCGGGCGACGTCGCTCGAGCTGAGATGGCACGACCCCACACTTTGCGGCCGAAGATTGCACACCGAGACCGTGATGGCAGGAAACGCATGCAGCGGGTCACCCAGCTTGTCCGTCGACAAGGGCTGGACATGATACTCGAGATCCGGTGTTTCCAGAGAAGGGTCGCTCTTGGTGAACATGCCGAACTGGCTTGGCGCCATCGACATCGGTCCGCTTCGGGAAAGTGCATACTGCAGACCGATCTGAACTTTCCCGAGCAGACTGTTCGCCTGCTCGTTCAATGTCGAGGTGTTCTTCACGCGAAAGACCGTACGTATCTGAAGATGGTCCTGAAGATTTTCGCCAACCCCCTTGAGGTCATGAACAACGGGAATATCGAGCGCCGCCAGATGTTGCGCATTGCCGACGCCTGAATGCTCGAGCAATTTCGGAGAGTTGATTGCACCGGCTGCGACGAGAACTTCACATTCGGCATTCGCCAGATAGGTCACGCCTTTACGCTCGTAGCGCACCCCAGTGGCGCGGCGCCCGTTAAAAGTGATCTCTTGGGTGAGCGCCTGGGTGATCACGCGAAGGTTCTTTCGGTTGCGCGCCGGTTTGAGGAACGCCTTGGCGGCATTCCATCGAACGCCGTTATTCTGGTTCACTTCAAAGTAGCCGGATCCCTCGTTGGTCCCGGAATTGAAATCGTCCGTAGGCTCGATGCCGAATTCCTTCGCACCTTCCTGTACTGCTTTGAGAATGTCCCAGGTCAACCTCTGCCTGGCCACCTTCCACTCGCCACCCGACCCATGACTATCGCCAGCTCCGGCGTGATGATCTTCGCTCTTCTTGAAATAGGGCAAGACATCATCCCAGCCCCAGCCGGCATTGCCCATTTGCGCCCACTGATCGTAATCCGCGGCCTGCCCGCGCATGTAGATCATGCCGTTGACCGAGGAGCAGCCTCCGAGAACCTTGCCGCGTGGATAGACCAGTGCACGACCGTTCAGACCGGACTCCGGGACCGTCTTCATCATCCAGTCGGTGCGGGGATTGCCAATGCAGAACAAATAGCCAATCGGAACATGGATCCAATGGTAGTTGTCGCTCCCGCCTGCCTCGAGCAGCAAGACCCTAGTCTTGGGGTTTGCCGACAGACGGTTGGCCAGCACGCAGCCTGCCGTGCCTGCGCCGACAATGACGTAATCATAGCTGCCATCAGCAACGGCTTTCTCAGGCATTGCGCAACTTGCTCCAGAATTTGCGCAGATCCGCGCCAAGCTCGATGAACAACTGATAACGCCGGTCATAATAGTCGCGCAATGCAGGATCAGGCGTGAAGGATTTTTTCACTCGAGTCATTCTTTCAACGCCTGTCTCGTAGGAACTGACGACGCCCGCACCACATCCAGCCGCGATCGCGGCACCGAGCGCCCCGGTTTCCTGGCACGCGGCGATCGTGACCGGTTTGCCAAGGCCATCGGCGAAGATCTGTGGCCACACCGGGCTGCGCGCACCGCCACCGGACAGGATGACATCATCGAAACGCACACCGGCTGCAACCAGCACCTCTATATGTCGCCGGTGCTCAAACATCACCCCTTCATAAAGTGCGCGCAGCATGTGGCCTTCGGTATGCCAGCCAGACAATCCGTAAAAGCCAGCACGCATCTCCGACCCCAGCCGGGCTCCATAAAGGAAAGGATGATACATCGGATCGTCAAATGCCGGTTCTGTCTCAGCAACCAGCTGGTTGCAGTAGCCGAAGGGATCATCATGATGGCCGTTCCGCTCCACAAATTCGCGGACATACCATTCGAGATTGGCAGCCGATGTCGCGCTCGATTCAATGTTGAGGTATCGCCCCTCGCCAAATCCCGACACCATGAACACCTCGGACGCCGCGACCGGCTCCGCGGACACGACCTGGTTGATGCTCCATGTGCCGACGATGACCGATGCCTGACCATTGGCAACTACTCCGGACCCAAGCGCGCAGGCCACCACGTCAAAGAAGCCGGCAACGACCGGCGTACCGGGGCATAGCCCTGTCAACGCACTGGCCTCCTCCGTGACCTCGCCAACGACATCGCTTGGCGCAAGAAGCTTGGGGAGCATGCCAAGGGCGTCTTCGAGACCGTAAAGCCGCATCAATTCCGGATCATAGGTGCAATCCGGCATGCGCAGCATGCCACATCCGCTCATGTCAGACACATCCGACACCAACCGCCCGGTCAGTTTGTAGGTGATGAAATCCTTGCACAGCAGAACTGTCGCGGTTTTGGCGTAAATCTCGGGGGCTTCCCGCTTGACCCAGGCCAGCAGAGTTGGAGTTTGCGACGGCCATGGCTTTTGCAAGCACAGCTGTTGCAGTTGATCGCCGACGTTTCCGGCAGCCAGTTCATCGGCAAGCCTCGCCGCGCGGCTGTCGAGAGACTGGATGCCGAGCAGCGGCTCCTGATCCTTGTCCAGAAGATAGAGCCCGTTTCCGTGCCCGGCACATCCGATACCAACGATATCGCGCGCGTCCACACCCGCCTTGTCTATGCAGGCGCGAATGGCCTGGTGGGCATTTCGCCAGAGTTCATTGAGATCGCGTTCGACATAGCCGGGTTGGGGGACCGACGTCTGACCATCAAGCGCGTGCATGGCGATCTGATTGCCATCGAGATCAAACAGCACCGCCTTGATCACGGTGTTGCCGGCATCAAGCCCCAGAAGATAGCGCATCCTGTCAGCCACGATTGTAGATATCCCAAGCTTCATCACCCGATGCACCGTGATGGATCATTGCCATCAGCGCATTGACCACGGCTTTCGGGTTGTCATGCTGATAGATATTTCGTCCATAGACCATGCCCTTGGCGCCCTGCCCCATCAGCTGGGCTGATTTCTGCAGAACCGTTTTCAGATCCTCCTTGCCGCCGCCGCGCACCAGAACGGGCACTCTTGCCGTCTCGACGACCCGGTGGAAATCCTCAGGATCTGTCGTGGGATCAGCCTTGATGATGTCGGCGCCCATTTCGCTCGCCATACGCACCAGCGTGATAATCTTCTCCGCATCGCCATCCACCTGATAGCCTCCGCGCACATCATTTGGCAGCATAACCAGAGGTTCGATCATCAGCGGCATGCCGTAGGTGTGGCAGGCGGCGCGAACCCGGCTGATGTTCTTGACGCATTGGTGAAACAGGTCCGGCTCGTCAGGCAGCATGAACAGATTGACGACTACGCAGGCGGCATCCATTTCCAGCGCACCGATGATCGGCTCGTCATGGTTTTGCAGCTCCGACCACATCACGCGGTGGCGCTGGTCATTGTAGGGATTTCCCATATCGATGCGCATGACCAGAGCCGGCTTGTCCTTCTCCGGACGGCTCTGCAGCAGATCCGCCTGCCCGTAGGCCATCTGGATGGCATCAGGTTTTGCATCAATCAGCGTACCGACCACACTTTCCATGTTTTCGAGGCCGCGCAGGAAGCTCGGCTCATTGCACACACCATGGTCCAGCGCGACATCTAGGCAGCCGCCATTGGTGAACATCCGGTTCATTCGTGCTTTCGAGCTTAGGCGCATTTGGTATTCCTTTCGAGGCTTCGCTGTTCCAGCATCTCTGGCGAGACACCGTAGAAATTGTTGAGCTCATTGATGAAGGCATCAGCCTCCTGCTGCATCCCTGCCGCATCCCAACCGAGTTCATCTGCCGCAATCGTCGCAATGGCCGTGATCAGGTCGCTTGAAATCTCGCCCGTGATCGCCAGCGCCGTCCGGCGCAGGATAAGGTCACTGAGACGGACAACCGCCTCATGGCGGATCAGGAACAGCACTTCGCCTGTGGTCATCATCGCCCCGGGAGCAAGCGGGTCGTCATGGTTGAGGCCCGCGCAAAATGCCAGAACTTCGTCAGCCCTGCTGCCATAGATATCAACAAGGTAAGCTGCGCGATCTCGGCTGATTGCGTAACGCTGCATGAGAGTGCTGATGAGATCATTGGGATCTGCAGGATAATCTGCTCCGCCGCCGATGGCGAGGTGCAGGGTCCCTGTCTTCCGCTCATGGCCAAGCTCAGACATCACCTCGTCGGCGGCCTGTTCGGCAAAGGCGCGAAAGGTCGTCCACTTGCCACCAACCATACAGAACTGGGGGACGACCCCCTCCAGACGATGGATAAAGTGCCCGCGCGTAATCCGCCCGGTGAAACTGTGGTCGCTCTTGGGGAGCGGACGAATTCCGCTATAGCTGAAGACGACATCATCGTATGAAACAGCGATACCCGGAAATGTCAGCTTCAAGGACTCCAGGATGTAATCCTGTTCCTCCTGCTCGCACCGGACCCGCTCCACCCTGTCGACCCTGATATCTGTTGAACCGGCAAGCACCTTGCCCAGATAGGGAAACACGATGCAGACACGGCCATCGATATTCTCAAAGAAAACCATGTGTCCGCGAAGCGCTCTGAGGAGCGCTGGATTGTCCAGAATGATGTGCGAGCCCTTGGTGCCGGAAACAAGGGTTTCAGCTACTTTCCTGTCATCGGAGAATTCCCTGATTGCCTCATTGAGCCAGGCGCCGGTGGCATTGACAATTGTTCTGCAGGTGACCGGAAACCTGTCGCCGGTCACCGTGTCCGTCACCGAAAGCGCGGCACCTTCCATTTTGATTTCCGCGTAGTTCAGCGCAACACTTTCCGGCGCCAGCCGCATCACATCAGTCACCAGTTCCACGCCAAGACGTTCAGGATGGCTGATCCACGCATCATGATAGGTGGCCGAAAACTTCAGGCTCCGTGTCAGGGCCGGCCATTGTTGGAATGTCTCTGTTGCGCCCTGAAAACTGTGGCTGGGCAGTAGTCGCCGCTTGCGTGTCACCCAGTCGTAAAGAACCAGCCCGATCTTGATCGGCAATGCACCCCGGCGTGCGGGTTTGCTGCTCAGGCCCAGAAAGCCGGCGGCACCGTTTAAAAGGCCGGAGAACATCGAAGATATCGGAATGACAGTGGGAAGCGGCCGCACATAATGCGGTGCATTGTGCAGCAGCGCATCGCGTTCCCTGAGCGATTCCTGAACAAGATCGAACTCGCCGTTCTCAAGGTAGCGAAGCCCGCCATGGATCATCCGTGAAGGGGCCGCACTGCACCCCGAACAAAAATCGTTGCGCTCAACCAGCAACACGCGAAGCCCCTGCAGTGCAAGTTCGCGGAACACCCCGATGCCGTTGATACCGCCACCAACGACGACGACGTCAAAGTTTCCGTTTTGACGGACTTGATCAATGCTGTCGTGTCGTTGTTTCGGCATAGCTTCTCCGTTCATCACCAGGTCAGGCGATGTCCGCACTTGTTTCCGGTGATGTGAATTATTCAGGCGTCGAGATCGGTCAGATGCGTGTCTGCTGCCCCACTTATCATTTTGAGTTCCTCCGACGTGAGGCGGATGCCGCCCGCTTTTGCATTCTCGAGCGCTTGCTCAGGGTTGCGCGCGCCACACAGTGAAAACGTGATACCGGGCTGCTGCACTGTCCAGGCGATCACGATTTGAGCGCTGGTTGCCTTGTGACCCTCGGCGATCGGCTCCAGGGCCGCCATCAAACGCGTGACTTTCTCACGATTTGAGATGGAGAACCGCGGATTGTCCTTGCGTTGATCGTCTCCCGAGAAGGTCCTATCCGGGCCAATCTTTCCAGACAGCAAGCCCAGCGCCAGCGACGAATAGCTCAGCGTCGAAACGCCGTGCCCGGCGCAAATGGGCAGAAGCGAGGATTCGATGTCCCGCTTGACCATGCTGTATTCTTCCTGAATCGCATCGAGTTGGCCCGACGCCACGTAGGATTTCAGGTCGTCGACGGAAACATTGCTGGCCCCTATCGATCTGATCTTGCCCTGCGCTTTCAGCAATTCCAACGCTTCCATCGTCTCATCAAGAGGCGTGGTCGGGTCCTGCCAATGGGTAATATAGAGGTCGATGTAATCGGTTTTCAAGCGCGCAAGACTTTGCTCAACCTCATAGACGATCGAGTTTTTGCCGAGGTAGCGATGGACTGGCTTGCCGTCATAATCGAAGAAATGGTTGCCCTTCTGGGTGTGCCAGACAAGACCGCACTTTGTTGCCAGAACCACCTTGTCGCGACGACCTTCGATGGCTTTGCCAACGATGGTTTCGGAAAGTCCCTGTCCGTAAGCCGGCGCGGTATCAATCAGCGAGATACCTGCATCAATTGATTCCTGAATGGCAGCGATCGACTGTTTTTCCTCGGTACCGCCCCACATCCAGCCGCCAATGGCCCAGGTGCCAAGACCGACCACCGAGGCTTCAATTCCAGAGTTACCGATCGGGCGGGTTAGCATTTCATGCGACATGTCTTTCCTCTCGAATATTTTCCAGCACAGCGGTTGCGGTCTGCTCGTCAGCGATGAGCGAATTGAACAGATGCCCGGCAAGGGCCGCGCAAATTGGCTCGACTTTTTCTTCGCCCGACGCCACGCCGATGGTGACGGGACACTTCGCCAGTTCTGATGGGTTCAGCGCGACGATGCGGGAGTTGAGCGGGTAGTCCGCGACCGACCCATCGCCCAAGATCAAATGAGCCAGAAACTCGCCGGTTACCCCACCATCAAGCAGCAGCTGACGACCCGGGTTGGGGCCCGGATGCAGGTCAAAATAGCTTGAACCTGGTGTGCGAATGGACCCGATGCCGACAACGGCAACAGTCGCGTTGCGCGCAAGATCGAGAACTTCCTTGATCGATCCCATTTCCATCAGCATGTCGCGCTGTTCGCGGGTTTCCGCAAACAGGGGTGCATGAAGAAGCATGGCCGTGCCGCCCAAGCGTTCGGCCAGTTGCGTGGCGAGATGATTGACGTCCGTGTAATATTTGCCCTGCACACCGCCGGTGAGCGGCACGACCTTCACATCGAAGGATTGATCCGGGTTCAGGTTCTGCACCATCGCGCTCACCGCCTTGCCGCCGGTAATGGCAATCACGTCGCCATCGCGAATGGTCTCAAGCAGATGGTTTGCGGCTGCCCGCCCGACCTGCTGAAGATTTGTGTGCGGATTGCCCGCAACCGCCGGCGTGACAATGGCATTTGCAAGATTGGTGCTCGCCACCAACCCGTTCTCCAAATCGACAAGCGGCTGGTAAGGGCTTTCGATGACGATCTTGACCATGCCCATGCGTTTGCCCTGAGCGATCAGGCGATTGACCTTTGATGTCGAGAGATTAAGCCGCACGGCAATTTCGGACTGCTTCATTTCCTCAAGGTAATGAAGGCTGAGCACCGTGTGCATTTGCCGTATGGATTCAAACTCTTCTTTGTTTTCAACCATTTTTGTTTCCCGTTCGCGGTCCCGCATCACACTCACCTGCGCCGCTTGTTCAGATAATGATCAATCGTGACGGCCGAGAGCAGTATCGAGCCGCGGATGATATCCTGCCAATAAACGGATACATCAAGCAGGGCGAGAGAACTGGAGACCACGGACAGCAGAATGACGCCCAGGATTGCGCCAAAGATTGTCCCCGATCCGCCTGAAAGGCTCGCGCCACCGATCACTGCCGCCGCAATGACATTCAATTCCATTCCCATGCCAAAGGTTGGCTGGGCGGAGCCGAACCGCGCCATGTAGATGATGCCGGCCACGCCGCACAGCGCCGAGCAAAGTGTCGTTGTGAAGAACACCACACGCTTGGTGCGTATTCCGGAATAGGCCGCCGCCTTCTCGTTGCTGCCCGTATAGAAAACTTTACGAAAGAACGTGGTTCGCCGCAGCATGAAATCGGATGCGACCACAACCACCAGAAAGATGACGATGACGATCGGAATGACCCCGATTGACCCCTGGCCGATGAATTTGAACTCAGGCGGCAGGGTATAGAGCCCAATGGGTCGCCCGCCCGTTCCCAAGAGGCAGGCGCCACGCGCGATAACCATGACCGCAAGGGACACGATGAAATGGTGCAATCCGACGGTGGTAACGAAAAAGCCCATGATCGCACCAATTCCGGTGCAAGCCAGAATTGCCAGCGCAGACGCCGTCCATGGATCAACACCCGCCAGAAACAGCAACCCGGCGATCACCATGGCAAGGGCGGTCACCGACCCGACGGACAGATCAATACCGCCGGAAATCAGAAGGATCGTCATGCCAACGACGACAATTCCTTCAACCGCAAACGCCATCGCCATGGCCCGCATGTTCACCCAGGTCAGGAAGTACGGTGACGCAAACGACATGACGATGAAGAGAGCCAGAATGATAAGCACCAGGCCGGTTTCCCGCATGCGGAATAACTTCATGGCGCCATCCAGAACACTGGACGACCGAGGCGGCTGACTCGGCGCATCAAACGTGGCTGCCTTCATTTCCTGCGTCAAAGGGCTGCCTCCAACTGCTTGTCCAACACCGAAGCCCGGTACATGATGTTTTCCTCTGTCATGTCTTTTCCACTCAACTCGCCGCTGATCCGGCCTTCGCGCACCACAAGCACGCGGTCGCACACACCAATAAGTTCCGGCAACTCGGATGAGATCATGACGATACCCATTCCCTTGCGCGCAATATCCCTCAGGATGCGGTGAATTTCGGACTTCGCGCCCACATCAACACCGCGCGTCGGCTCGTCGAGGAAGATGACTTTCGGATTGACCGAAAGCAGTTTGGCGATGGCAACCTTTTGCTGATTGCCGCCTGAAAGGTTTGAGACGGGTTCGCCGACATGGCCGCATTTGAGGTTCAGCATCGCGCCGAGCCTCTGGGCCAATCCGGCCTCCAGGCGGTCGTTGATGATGCCCACTGGCGAAGCGACCTGGTTGAGCGACAATGCGGAGACATTCTGAGCAATCGACATTTCCAGAAACAGGCCATCCCCCTTCCTGTCTTCGGAGAGATACACCAGCCCCTCCGCAATGCTCTCCTGGTAATGAGCCGTTTCGAGCTGTCGACCGTTGAGCACGATATCGCCCGTTACCTCGCCTTCGAGCTTGCAAATGCCCTTCACGATCTCGCTTCGCCCGGCCCCGATCAATCCCGCAAACCCGAGTATCTCGCCTTGCCTGAGATCGAAGGAAATATCGGTGAACCGGCGTTTCTCGGTCAGATTACGGACTGAAAGGATCACGGACTCTGACTTCTCGTCTACAGCCTGCTTTTCCGGATAGAGCTTGTCGATCACGCGCCCGACCATCGCATTGACGATCTCGGTCGGTGTGGTTTCCGCGACATGGCGGGTGGTGATGTACTGCCCATCCCGGAACACCGAAACACGATCGCAATTGTCGAAAATCTCGACCATCCGGTGCGAAATGTAGATGATGGAAATGCCCTGGCTCACCAGCTTCCGCATGATGTCAAACAGGATTTGAGCTTCTTTTTCAGTCAGTGCGGCCGTTGGTTCATCGAGGATCAACACCCGGCAATCGAGCGTCAGTGCCTTGGCAATCTCGACCAGCTGCTGTTGTGAAATCGACAGGCTGCGGACCGGAGCGCTGGGATCAATATGGCCAAGCCGACGCAGCACATCCGCCGCTTTCCGCTCAAGTTTCGCGTAGTTCATCAGCGGCGCGCGGCTGATATTGGTTGTGGCCATGAAGATGTTCTCAGCAACGCTGATATCCGGACACAGCGCAATTTCCTGATGTACGAAGCCTATGCCCAGCCTTTGCGCCACGGCGGGAGAGGAAATATTGACCGGCTCACCGTCGAAGCGGATCTCACCGCTGTCAGGACGCAATATGCCGTCGATAACGTTCATCAATGTCGATTTGCCCGCACCATTCTCGCCGGCAATGGCATGCACTTCGCCCTTGCGCAGCTCGAACTTGACATCCCGCAGCGCCTGAATCGCCCCGAACGACTTGCTGAGATTGCTAATCTGTAAAATCAGATCGCTGGTCATAATCATCATTACTCTAAAGTTCACGAGACGACTTGCGCCGTTTGGTCGGGTTGCCCGCGCATTAGAAGGACAGGCGCGGACAACCAGTTCATGGGTGCAAATCTGAGCCGATCTAGCTCGGATCACGACCTTCCATGTAGGCGTTCAGATCGAACGAATCCGCGTTCTCCTTGGTGATCACGGAGAAGCCGTTGTCGACGTAAGGGATCTGTACCGGGTTGTAGCCGGAAACCTTGTAGTCGTTGAACGGGTCGAAGATGTCCGAATGCGCCGCCATGAACAAAGACATGAAGCCCATGAAGCCCTGCATGCCCTGATTGGGGTTGAGCGCCATGTGAATGTTGCCGGCCTTGATGTGCTCCAAGGTCGTCGGTGTCACATCGGCATGCATGACCAGAACTTTGGCCTTTGCCTCAAGCACGGCCGCAACCGCACCTTCCGCAGAGCCCGCTTCCGGGATCCACAAGGCGCCAAGATTGGGGTTTGCCTGAAGAATGGACGCCGTTGCGCGGTAAGCCGCATTGCTGTCCTGATTGGTCGCCTGACGGCCAACCAGCTTCATGTTCGGAAAATGCTCTTCCATGTAAGATAGAAGCGCCGTTACACGCAGGTCGTGGTTGCTCTGGCCCGGGTTCTCAAGCACCGCATATTCTGCACTGTCGCCAATCTGCTTGACGATCTCCTCAGCCGCGAACTTGGCTTCTGCCAGATTGTCGGACGTGATGTAGGCAGTCCGCTTCGATTTGGGCGAATCCGCAGCAAACGTGACAACCTCGACACCACCGTCGATGGCGCGGTCTATTGGCTCAATGAACGGATCAGACTGCATGGGATGCAGCAGAATACCGGCTGGCTGCTTCACCAGATCCTGCTCGAATGATGCGATCTGCTTTGTGATGTCATAATCGGGCGTGCCCGAGAATGCTGTTTCGCAGCCCATCGCCTCGGCTGCCTGTTTGAACCCCTGATAGACAGGAACCCAATATGGATGAGCCGAAACCATCACGTTCATGACGTAGGTTTCACCTGGCTCGCATTGAAATTTGCTTTCAGCTGATGCTGCACTCGGAAATATGAATGCAGCAGCCATTACGGCCGCGGACAATGCCGTGGCCAATTGATCGATCTTCATGATGTTCCTCCACGTTATATCTTGCCCTCGCTCCTGGCCGCAAACTAAGCGGCCTTCCCTGCAAGATATTTCAGTATGCGATATTTATCGCAACGACCCGATCTAACCTCCAATCAAGTTGGCTGTCAATACGATTCACATTTATTTCATTATGTGAAATTTATTTCAGCTGGCGCCGTTCGTCAATCGGCCTGTTAGGGATTTTGCAACGTAATGGGGCGGAAGCTTCACCCAGGTCTTGAAATGGTCATTGGAGAGAGTGCCGCTTACGACATGACCGAACACCAGTTCGGCGATCAGACAGCGCTTCCCGGTCTACAGACCGGATCCACGGATCGCTTGATGTTGGGAAGGACCGACGCAAGAACGTTGTCGGTCAGAGGCTCAGCGCGTGAGCTCTTCGACGGACATAAGTCTGAAGCACCAATGGGCACCACAGTGTTCGACCGTGAATTCACTTTTTATGAGCAGCCAAAGGCTGCGGCACGGGATTTGTGAAAACCCCGCGCCAACACCTACAGCATGATCAGCTATGGGTGATCTTTGTGCCGAGCACTTTCATGCACTCGCGCATGAAGGCAGCAAGTCCGGTCCAGCCCTTGGCCGACACCATGTTTCCATCGACATAGGCTTCGGTTGGCTTCACATCGATATAGATGCCGCCCACAGCCGTCACTTCCGGCTCGCACGCGCCCAGACCAGCAACCTTCCTGCCCTTGAGAACGCCGGGCACCGCCATCAGAATCTGCACGCCGTGGCAGATCGTGAAGATCGGCTTTCCGGTCTCATGGAAATGACGAACAATGTCCTGAACCCGCTTGTCGGTGCGGATATATTCCGGTCCGCGACCGCCAGCCGCATAAACAGCATGGTAGTCATCGACCTTGATTTCCGAGAACGTCTTGTTGATGTCGGCGTAGTGGCCGAGTTTCTCGGTGTAGGTCTGGTCACCTTCGAAATCATGCAGCGACGTCTTGATCCGGTCGCCTGCATTCTTGTCCGGGCAAACGACATGGACCGTGTGACCAACGGCCTCCATGCCCTGCTGGAAGACAAAGATTTCATATTCCTCCGTGAACTCACCGGTGAGCATAAGAATGTTCTTGCCAGTCATTTTCAATCTCCTCTTTGCTGGTCTTTAGGGGGACGATGCCCGATATTCATCGAAATGGTGAAGCAGGTATACTGTTGCCGGAAGGTCGTTGAGCGACGAACCTTGTGCAGGCTCCAAGGCCGCAGCAGGATCTGCCGCCCTCCTTGACCATGACAGCCCCGTCATTCGAAAGCCGAGAGCAGCCGGTCTTTAGACCGTGCAATGTGATCGTACATCGCCTGGCGGGCAGATTCAGGATCCCCTGCCCGGAAAGCGACCAGCAAATCGCCATGTTCTTCCAACGCTTCCTGGGTCACGCGGGAATGGAACATCAGCCTGAAGATGTGAAGATGGACATGCTGATTGAACAGCGTGTTGCGGATAATTTCATTGCCGGCGATCTTCAGAATCTGGTCGTGAAAATGCGCGTCCGCGCGTGCGAACCGCGAATAGCGTGAATTGCGGTCAACAGGTGCCTCACCGTGCTCCATATCCGCCGCAGCACTCTCCAGAAGCTTGAGCGTCTCGGGCGTCAAGTTGCTGGCTGCAAGTCGCGCACATTCCGGCTCGAGAAGCAGGCGGAATGTATAGAGATCATCGAACTGCTTGCGTGTGAGCTGTGGGGCTGCGCTGTAGCCGATCAGATGCTCCTTGCGCACGAGGCCTTCGCGCTCCAGCCGGCTCAGCGCTTCGCGCACCGGCGTCTGGGAGACGTTGAGTTCGCGCGCAATGGTGTCGATCGGAATCCGCGAGCCGGGAGCGATTTCGAGCGCCATTAGCTGATGATAGATCTTGTCGTAGACGCCATCCACAATGCTGGGCGGGCGCAGACTTCCAGCCTTGATTTCCCGTTCCGGTGCGAACGCCAACTTGCTTCTCCCATTTGGCCACCTTGACAACGGCAATGTGTTACAGACTAAATGCGATGTCAAATAATATATCATATACGATTTGATATTGGGGAGATGGATAATGCGGCTATCGGTGGACCGCCTGCGGGAAATATCAGTCACGCTGCTGACGAAGCATGGCGCCCCGACAGACCACGCGCATCTGCAGGCGGACCTTCTTATCGAGGCGGAAATGCGGGGCCTGCCGTCCCACGGCGTGCAGCGTTTACCCAGGGTTCTGAGCCGGATAGACAAAGGTCTTGCTGATCCTCAAGCCAGCGGCGTTGTGAGTGGCCGGCGCCCATCCTTCCTCGCCATCGATGGCGAACGTGGACTTGGCCCAGTTGTTATGATGCGCGCCATTAGCGAGCTCAAGAAAATCGTTTCAGACACTGGCATGGCGGCAGCCGGCATACGCAATGCCAACCACATTGGTATGCTGGCCTACTATGCAGAGGCCGCTGCTGCCGACGGGCTGATAGGAATAATTCTGTCGACCAGCGAAGCGCTGGTCCATCCCTACGGCGGGACCGACGCGATGCTTGGCACAAATCCAATCGCAATAGGAATTCCCACCGGAGCGGATCCGTTCGTACTGGACCTGGCCACCAGCCTCGTCTCCATGGGAAAGATTCACCATCACGCACTGCGTGGCGAACCTATTCCTCCTGGATGGGCCGTCGACGCCAAAGGACGTCCGACCACCGATGCCGATGCAGCCAAGAACGGAGCGATTGCTCCCTTTGGAGACGCCAAAGGCTACGGCCTGGGGCTGGCGGTAGAGCTCATGGTGTCCGCACTGGCCGGCTCTGCCTTTGCGCCCGAAGTGCACGGCACACTTGACGAAACTCATCCGGCCAACAAGGGCGACCTCGTCATTCTCATTGATCTGGCTGCCGGCGCCGGGAGCAGCAATGCGCTGTCGACTTATCTCGACCGCCTGCGCAACTCGCATCCACTCAACTCCGAGCGCCCCGTATCGATACCTGGTGATGGTGCGCGCTCAAGGCGTGCGGCTTCCATTGCGGCAGGTATCGATCTGCCAGAGGAGCTCTTCAATGAACTGCACGCCCTTGCGGCAGCATGAAAACACGACAGGAAGGAACACCAAATGCAACTATTCGGCACGATAAGGGCTCCACGCGAACTGATATTCGGTTCGGGTCAGCGCCATGCCCTGGGCCGCATCGCGGAAAAGCTAGGGCGCCGCGCACTTGTTGTCACCGATAGCCGTTTGGCCTCGGATGTCGATTTTCTGGCGATGGTTGCCCAGCTCAAGGAGCACGGACTTTCTGTTCAGGTGGACAGCTCCACTCTGCCCGATGTGCCGGTCGACTCGGCGGCTGCCAGCGCCGAAAATGCACGGGATTTCGCGCCCGACCTGATCATCGGGGTCGGAGGCGGCTCATGTCTCGACATGGCGAAATGCGTCGCGATCCTTCTTACTCATGGCGGAAAGCCCCAGGACTATTACGGTGAGTACAAGGTCCCCGCACCCGTCATTCCGCTCATTGCCGTCCCCACCACTGCCGGCACTGGCTCCGAGGTGACCCCGGTGGCGGTGCTTTCCGACAGCGAGCGAAGCCTCAAGGTCGGCATTTCCAGCCCCTATATCATTCCGACCGTATCAATCTGCGATCCGGACCTGACGGCCACCTGCCCCCCGGCACTTACCGCCATCGCCGGTGCAGATGCACTCACCCATGCCATTGAAGCGTTCACCGCCATACGACGCGAAGCCGTGTCCGGCATCGCTCAGGAGCGCGTTTTTGTCGGCAAGAATGAGTTTTCCGACCATTTTGCGCTCCGCGCCATCACCCTTCTGTGGCAGGGACTGGAAGCTGCTTGCAAGGACGGCAGTGACCGCGTCGCGCGCGAAAAGGTGATGATGGGTGCAACACTTGCCGGGCTGGCATTCGGCGTTGCAGGCACCGCCGCTGCTCACGCCATCCAGTACCCTGTAGGCGCTCTCACCCATACGGCCCATGGTTCCGGTGTCGCCTGCCTCATGCCCTACGTGATGACCTGGAACGCCCCGACAATCCCTGTCGAACTCGAGAAGATTGCTCTAGCGACCGGGCTCGCAGGCGGGCACGACGTGATTCCGGCGATCGCAGTACTCTTCACCCGCATCGGCATACCCGCGACATTGCGCGACCTCGGGTTGGCTGAAGACCGTCTTGACTGGGTCGCAGAACAAAGTTGCGGCATCGCGCGCCTGATCCAGAACAATCCACGACCGCTACCGCTGTCCGATATGCGCCGGCTCGTCGGCGCGGCCTATTCAGGCGATCGCTCCAAGCTTAACTGATATCTGAGGAACACGACAATGACACTTGCAATCAATGTTGCCGGTTATGCCGACCCTGCACTCCATGCCCACGGCCTCTACATCGGCGGCAAATGGGAAAAGGGGGCTGGAATTCCGGTCATCAATCCGTCCACGGGTGATGTTCTTGCAGAAGTAGCCGATGCATCGGTTGAAGATGCAGCCCGTACCGTCGACGCCGCCGAAGCGGCCGCCACGGGCTGGCGCGACACCCCTTCCCGCAAGCGTGCAGAAATCCTGCGCCGCTGGTTCGAGTTGATGAGTGCCCATTCCGAAGAACTGGCAATGCTGATCTCGCTGGAGAATGGCAAGGCCCTGTCCGACGCGCGCGGTGAAGTAGCTTACGCCGCAGAATTCTTCCGCTGGTACGCCGAAGAAGCCGTGCGCATCCCCGGCGAATACCGCCATGCCCCCTCAGGCGCACACAAAATTCTGGTCGATCACGAACCGATCGGCATCTCGGTGTTGATCACGCCCTGGAATTTTCCGGCTGCGATGGCGACACGCAAGATCGGACCGGCACTCGCTGCAGGCTGCACCGTCATCCTGAAGCCAGCATCCGAAACACCTTTAACTGCTTATGCGATGGCGCGGCTTGGCGAAGAAGCCGGCGTGCCCGCAGGTGTTGTCAATGTTCTGACCACGCGCAATCCCGGGCCGGTGGTCAATTCCATGCTTGCCGACCCGCGCGTCAGAAAGCTCTCCTTTACCGGCTCCACTGGTATCGGCCGCGTTTTGCTGGCGGAAGCGGCAAAGTCCGTGGTGAGTTGTTCGATGGAACTTGGCGGCAACGCACCTTTCCTGGTCTTTGATGATGCTGACCTCGAGGCGGCACTCCATGGCGCCATGGTTGCCAAGATGCGCAATGCCGGCGAAGCCTGCACGGCTGCCAACCGCTTCTACGTTCAGGCCGGGATTCACGACGCCTTCGTCAAAGGCCTGACCGGCAGAATGGCTGCCCTCAAGATCGGACCTGGCTGTGATCCCGCCACCAATTGCGGCCCGATGATCACACAGAAAGCAGTGCAAAAAATCGACAACCTCGTCTCCGACGCAATCGAACGGGGCGCCCGCGCCACGACCGGCGGCGCGCCTTTACCTGGGAATGGCTATTTCTACCCGCCGACAGTTCTGGAGAATGTGCCCGTCGATGCGCCAATCGCCCATGAGGAAATCTTTGGCCCGGTTGCCCCGGTCTACAAGTTCACCACCGAGGAAGAAGCAATCAGGCTCGCCAACAACACCGAGTATGGCCTGGCAGCCTACATTTACTCCACCGACATCAAGAAAGCCCTGCGGGTTGGCAAGGGCCTGGAAACAGGCATGCTGGGGATCAATCGCGGGCTCATGTCCGACCCTGCAGCACCCTTTGGCGGCGTCAAGCAAAGCGGGCTCGGACGGGAGGGCGGCGTGACCGGCATCCTTGAATTCATGGAAGCAAAGTATTACGCCGTCGAGTTCTGAGATAGGTCGGGGACGAACTGCGAGAGGACACCATGACTGAAACAGATCTTTACCGGATCCGCGATTTTGTACCGGATTTCGATGGAATCGCAGCGCAATTTGCAACGCGAAGCCGGGCACTTTCAAACAGTGCGCGGGTCAAGGCGGATATCGCTTATGGCTCACGCGAACGCGAGGTGCTTGATGTTGTTTTTCCAGACAAGCCGCAAGCCGGCGCACCCCTGCATGTATTCATTCACGGCGGCTACTGGCGTTCGGGTGAGAAGGCAGATTACCGCTTTATCGCCACTCCAGTTCTGGAAGCAGGAGGAATTGTAGCACTGGTGGAATACGACCTGATGCCTGGCCAGCGCCTGGCTGTGCTGGTTGACCAGGTCCGGCGCGCAGTCAATTGGCTTCAGGACAACGCAACCCAGTTCGGGGCCGATCCGGAGCGCATCACGGTTAGCGGACATTCCGCCGGTGCGCACCTTGCATCATACCTCGCAGCGACAGGGCCCGAGGAGACCGCGACAGCTCGGCTGCCTCAACTCAAAGGCATGCTCCTGTTGAGCGGGATCTACGATCTGTCCGGAATTCCCGACAGCTTTCTCAAACACGAAGCACAGCTGACACCTGCAGAAGCGGCTGCATTTTCACCATTGTCGTCGGCACATCAAAAAGGGCCAAAACGGATCATCGCCTACGGCGCTGATGAAACCCCACCCTTTCACGATCAGGCGATATTGCTCGGAAAGCACCTGCAGACAGAGGCACATCATTCGGAAGTGATAGCGCTCCCAGGCCTCAACCACATGAGCGTCGTGCTCGATCTGGGAGACCCGAACACCTCTCTGGGCCGAAAGCTCTCCAGTCTGACGGCGTTATAGATTGGTCGGGTGAGGCCAACTGTATGCGTAATTCCAAACCCAAAAAAGCTCCTCGGATTGTATCCAGAGGAGCTATTTTGTTTTGCTGTCTAAATTAATTTGGTTGCGGGGGCAGGATTTGAACCTGCGACCTTCAGGTTATGAGCCTGACGAGCTACCGGGCTGCTCCACCCCGCGACAGGCCTTGCGGGAAGTGCAAGGCAAAAGGCAAAACGGGCCGCGAGAGCGACCCGTGAGTGTTCCAATTTTCGTAATTTGAGAAGATATCAACATATGTTGCGTTTGGCAGACCTGGCAGCGACCTACTCTCCCGCGTCTTAAGACGAAGTACCATCGGCGCAGGGGCGTTTCACGGCCGTGTTCGGAATGGGAACGGGTGCAGCCGCCCCGCCATAACCACCAGGTCGGCAAAGCGCAACATAGCACATGGCGACATGTGCAAGTTGATTGAGAAGCTGGCGGGTGGCTAACCCTTTGTATTTGAACACATCTTGGATGCACATCGGATTTGATGAGCACAAGCAATGAGAACGATCAAGCCGATCGAGCTATTAGTACTGGTAACCTTCACACAGTCCTGCGCTTCCACACCCAGCCTATCAACGTGGGACTCTTCCACGCCTCACCGGGAATACTCGTTTTTAGGTTGGTTTCCCCCTGAGATGCCTTCAGCGGTTATCCATTCCGTATATAGCTACCCTGCTATGCCGTTGGCACGACAACAGGTCCACCAGAGATACGTCCATCCCGGTCCTCTCGTACTAGGGACAGATCCTATCAATATTCCTACACCCACGGCAGATAGGGACCGAACTGTCTCACGACGTTCTGAACCCAGCTCACGTACCGCTTTAATTGGCGAACAGCCAAACCCTTGGGACCTGCTCCAGCCCCAGGATGCGATGAGCCGACATCGAGGTGCCAAACAACCCCGTCGATATGGACTCTTGGGGGTCATCAGCCTGTTATCCCCGGCGTACCTTTTATCCGTTGAGCGATGGCCCTTCCACGCGGGACCACCGGATCACTATGACCGACTTTCGTCTCTGCTCGACTTGTCAGTCTCGCAGTCAGGCAGGCTTATGCCATTGCACTCGACGACCGATTTCCGACCGGTCTGAGCCTACCATCGCGCGCCTCCGTTACTCTTTCGGAGGCGACCGCCCCAGTCAAACTACCCACCATACACTGTCCCGGACCCGGATAACGGGCCGCGGTTAGACATCCACGAAGATAAGGGTGGTATTTCAAGGATGGCTCCACGCGAGCTGGCGCCCACGCTTCAAAGCCTACCACCTATCCTACACATGCCTTGGCGAATGCCAGTGTAAAGCTATAGTAAAGGTGCACGGGGTCTTTCCGTCTGACCGCAGGAACCCCGCATCTTCACGGGGAATTCAATTTCACTGAGTCTGCGTTGGAGACAGCGGGGAAGTCGTTACGCCATTCGTGCAGGTCGGAACTTACCCGACAAGGAATTTCGCTACCTTAGGACCGTTATAGTTACGGCCGCCGTTTACTGGGGCTTCGATTCAAAGCTTGCACCTCTCCTCTTAACCTTCCAGCACCGGGCAGGCGTCAGGCCCTATACGTCGTCTTGCGACTTCGCAGAGCCCTGTGTTTTTGATAAACAGTCGCTACCCCCTGGTCTGTGCCACCCTCTTCCACTTGCGTAAAAGAGGGTCACGCTTCTTCCGAAGTTACGCGTGCAATTTGCCGAGTTCCTTCAACGCAGTTCTCTCAAGCGCCTTGGTATTCTCTACCTGACCACCTGTGTCGGTTTCGGGTACGGTCTATACGGTGGAGCTATTTCCTGGAACCTCTTCGCTGCACCTCCAATCCAATAAGGAGATACAACACACGAGATCCGTCACTACCACCAGGCCCACGAATATTAACGTGGTTCCCATCGACTACGCCTTTCGGCCTCGCCTTAGGGGCCGGCTCACCCTGCTCAGATTAACTTTAAGCAGGAACCCTTGGTCTTTCGGCGAGGGAGTCTCTCACTCCCTTTATCGTTACTCATGTCAACATTCGCACTTCTGATATCTCCAGGAGCCCTCACGGGTCTCCCTTCACAGACTTACAGAACGCTCCGCTACCACGTGCAGTAAACTGCAC